>DIAV01000250.1:0-25310 GCA_002415895.1 Anaerolineales bacterium UBA5069
TTTCTTCGGCGCAGATGACCGGCAGGTCGCCGTTCAGAATGCTCTGCAGCGCGGCCGACGACGGCGTGTGGCTGATGAGGGCGCGCACTTCATTGACACGCAGTGTCTCCAGCAGCCCCAGATAGCTCTCGCCGGGGAGCGTCTCCGTCAGGCGCGGCAAGCGCACGAGGTCCACGCCCAGTTCCAGGGCGCGCTGCTTGGCGGCTTCGCGCACCTGCACCCAGAAAGGATCACCCGGGTAGAGGGCAAAGCCAATGCGCAGCGGCCCGGGCGAGGAGAGGGGTGCCGCCTTGGGCGCGTAATTGGGAGAAGCTGGAGGGCGAGAGGGGTTGTCAGGCATAGGGAGGCAACCACAGGCAGAAGGCGCGCAAGGGAGCGGTGCGCAAGAATTCAGGGCGGTTGTGGCACGCGCAGCCAGTATACCATGCGGGGGTGGCGCTACCCGTTGCTGTACAGCACCTGAATGCCCTCCTCCAGGCTCCATGCACCCAGTTCGATCAGGTCGGCATCGAGGCTGCCACCGGCGCGCACTGCATCAAACCATGCCTGCGAGGGCGTTGTAATGATGAGGTGGCCAATGGCGGGGGCTTGCTCTGCCAGCAGGTGCACCACCCGCTGCAGGTGCGCTTCGTCCAGCGAGCCAAGCACGTCGTCCAGCACCACAATGCTTGCGCTCGTGCCCGCGTTTTGGGCCATGGCCAGATAGATGCACAACCCCAGCGTGTCCAAATGGCCCTCGCTGTAATAGGCAGTGGGCGCAACATCCTGCACCTCGCCAAAGCGCGCCTTGAGCTCGAGCGACGCCTTGCCTGTGGATTTGACGGTGACGGCCACGCTGCCCAGCGCTTCATCGGGGTGCAGCGCGGCGTAGAAGGCATCAACCTGGTCGGCAATTGTGTGCAGCAGCTTCTCTACATAGCGCTTGCGCGCGCCTTCGGCCACGGCCAGAAAGCCGCGCAGGCGCTCCGCCACAGCCTGTTGCGCGTGCAGAACGGCGTTGGCCTGCTCAATTGTATGCAGGTGCGTGCGCAGCGACGTCAACTGGTTGAGCGTCTTCTGGTCGTCTTCAATGATGGCATCCAGAAGAGGGGCGCGCTTGTCGAGATCGTCCAGCAGCGCCTTGGCCGCAAGCAGCGCAGGATTATCTGTGCGCGCAAATTCCAGTGCAGCAACATCCGCGTTGCCCCGAAACGCAGGTGGCGCGTCGATCATGGCAGCAGCTAATTGGCGACACCCGGCAATGTAGGCGTCTTTGGCGGCAGCCTGCACGGCTTCATAGTTGTTGAGTTGCAGTTGCGTCTCTGCCTGCTGTGCCAGCAGGGCGCGCACTGCTGCGGTACGCTCCAGTGCTGCGTCAATGCGCTGCAGCAGGGTGGCATCAGCTTCGGCTTTGCCGCATACCGGGCATATGCCCGCAGCATGGGCATCACTTTGCAGATAACGCTGCGCCTCCTCAAGCAGGGGCACAAGCTGGGCATCACCCGCCACGCCCCCTTGTTGGGCTTCAGCCAGAGAGAGTGCGATCTGCTGTAAATTGTTGCCGAGGCTCTTGCGCGCCTCGGCATTGGCACGCGCATCGCTGCGCAAACGCTGCGTATCGCGCAGGTGATCGCGCAGCAGCTTGTTGGCGTCGAGGCGCGCTTGCAGCGCGGCTGCGCCCTCACGCGTCTTGGCCCGCGCCCATGCGTCGGCATTGCCCAGGGGCGCAGCTTCAGCCTGCCAAAGCGCCGCCAGCGCCTGCACGGCCTGCTGCTTCTGGCTCTCCGCCAGGCTCACCTCCATGCCCACATCCTTGACGGCTTTGCGCAGCGACTCTTCTGCGGCCTCGACGTGGGGCACGGTAATGAATGCCTGCAACGCCTTGTAGCGATCGGCGGGTGCGGCATCCATGAGGCGTGTGATGTCGGCGCGCCGCAAGACCAGCGCACGGGGCGGATTCTCGGGCGTGACTGCAATCTTGCTCCCGCGCAAACCTGCGCGCCATGCGCCGCCATCAGTAACCAGCTTCACCTCCACCTGCGCGGGCGCAGCGTTGACGGAAACCAGATGCTTGGCCGCCGAAGCACCGCTGCGGTCGGCCAGCGAGCCGAATTCCTGATTGCAAATGAAATCGATGGCGTCCACGATGGTGGATTTGCCCGTGCCGTTGCCGCCCAGGATGATCGCCACGTTCTTGTTGCGCGCAAAGCGCAGCGCAAGCGGCTGCGTGCTGCCGCGAAAATTTGTGAGTGTCAGGCTTTCAATCAGCGAGGCTGTCATCACTCGGCTCCCGCATCACACGGCTCCAGGGCAATCGCGCGCTGCGCAATGGCAACCCAGCCCGGCGCATCAAGTTCGCCCGAGGCGATGCGCGTGCGCACGCCGTCGCTCTGCTCGGGGCAGATCAGCCCCTGCACTTCGAGCAGTGCCACAATCTCAAAGGCCACCTGCATGTCGGGTGTGTGGCTACCGGCGCGTGCGCCGGCCTGATTGGATTGGCCGGCAGCGAATGGATTGTTTGACATAGCATTCTTCATTTCACCGTTGCGCGCCGGTCTGCACCACACCTGCGCGGGCTGAACGCGTTTGCGCACATCGTCAACGCGCCATGCTGAGCGTGGCGCGTTGACGATGTTCCCCTATTCGGCGGGCCAGCCGGCCACAAAATCGTCAAAGACAAAGGCGGTCGCCGCCTCTGCATCAAAGTTTTCCACCATGTAGCCTGCGCTGCCTTCAGCGTACTCCTCGTCGGCAAAGTCGCCCACCTGCACCCCGTTGACATACAAGCCATAGACACCGCCCGCGCCCATCACGGCCAGGGTATTGAGGGCCTCTTCTGCAGTGTCGAAGACATCAATAGGCGTCCATTCAACCAGCGTCTCCAGCGTGTCGCCGTTTGCTTTCTCCACCAGGAAGAAGCCGTCACCGCTCACGCGGAAGGTGTAGAAGTGGCTGTCGTCCAGTACCTGGAAGGTGAGACCGAAGGCGGTGTCAACCGCGCCTGCGCTCTGCGCCGTCACCTGCAGCATAAAGACATCGGGCAGCGCAAGGTCAACGTAGTTGTCGTAAATTGCACCCGAGGCAGGGTTCATGGCATAGACGTACTGCTCGCTGTCGAGGTCATAATAACCCTGACCCCATTCCTGCGCCACATCGTCATCATAGAGGCCGCTGGCAGGGTCGCTGTAGTCATCCTCAAAGAATGTTTCATCAAAGTCGGGTTGATAGGCCTCGGCGTCCGTGCTGCCAAAGCCATCAATGCCGGGGATGAGCACGTCAAAACTGTACAACACGGCGTCCAGATCGGGCAGCAAGGCTTCGGCATCGGCGGCGGGGGCCACGAAATCCACCACGTAGGTGAGTCCATCGGCGGG
Source organism: Anaerolineales bacterium UBA5069 (assembly GCA_002415895.1). Lineage (GTDB taxonomy): Bacteria > Chloroflexota > Anaerolineae > Caldilineales > Caldilineaceae > UBA5069. The sequence continues at coordinate 3,354 of DIAV01000250.1, forward strand.
CGTGGCTGCAATCACCTCGCCGTTGTAGGCGACGCCGTCGCGCGCAAAGGCAAAGTCGAATGCCTGTGCGTCAAAGTAGCCCAGATAGTAGTCGATGGGATCATCCACCACCTCAAGCTGCTCTACGCCTGCATCGCTTTCGAATTCGGCGTAAATGTCCTCCAGCGCGCTGCGGTTGGCCTCTGTGGCGTCGGCGGCGTCGGGGTACTCAAAGACCGAAATCGTCATCTGCGCGGCTGCGTCGGCTGTGCTGAGTATAACGCGGTTGTCCGCACCGGAATCTTCCAGCGGGGCCCACGTTTCGGGATGGAGCAACGCGAAGAGCAGATCCTCGTTCACCAGAGGCACAAAGCCTTCTTCGGTGACGCCATCATCGCTGACGACAAAGATGCTCTCGTACGCCTCCACCTGATTGCCCTCCAGGTCCTCGGCAATCACACCCACAATGTAATTGCCGCTGGGGGCGGCCGTGGCTTCCAGGACGAATGGCGCGTCGCCAAAGGTCAGCGTGCCGACTTCGCCATTGTACGCATCATTCTCTGCATAATCCTCACCGTCGGCCAGATAGAAACCTTGTTCCATCACAATGAATTGGTCGCCGGGCTGGGGCGTAATCTCGCGCGGTGCGCCTGTGCCAAACGCGCCGGAGCCCAGAAAGCCAAAGACCTGTGCCAGCTCGCCATCGCGGAAGAAGAGACGGGCGTAGCGGTCGGCGCTGCCGTCGGCAAAGACATAGGTCCCTTCCACCACATAGGTGGGCTCTTCGCCATAGGTCTCCGGTGCGAAGAGGGTGCGGATGGATGTCTCACCGTCGCTGATGGCGTAGACAATTGGCTCCCAATCATAGCCAACTGTGAAGGTCCCCTGCGGCCATTGCGGGTAGGTTACGCCGCCAACGGTTGTATCCTCGTTGGCAAAGAGAAAATCCTGATCCTCGATGATCATGATCTGGTCTTCGGGCAGCAGGCGGCCAATGAAGCTGTAGACATAGCCCACGCGGTCGCCGGTGATCTCCGTCTCCACGGTCACAGGCGCATCCAAATAGGCAATTTCGGCCGAGAGTGTAATGGGGGCAATCTGCAGCGGCTTGCGCACCGTGTTGTTGACGGCGGGCGCAGTGGGTGCAGCACTCAGCAACCCCTCTTCGAGCAACGCCATAGCGACATCTTCAGGCAGTTCATACTCATCTACAAGAAACTGTGCGATCTCATCTTCTGTGTAGTCTTGTTCCAGCAGTGACGCGATTTCGTCGTCCAGAATCTGAATGAGCTCGGGGTCAACACCAGGCAGGAGCGCTTGTAGCGCGTCCTTGCGGGGAGATGCGGGACGCGCAAACGTGCCGCCCGAGCCATCACCCGAGTGGAAGGCAATGAACTCATCCCACTGCGTATCCTCTGCAAAGCGGGCGGCCACCGTGGTGTAGCCAAGGTTGCCGGCGATCTCGTAAATGCTGCGCACGGGGAAATAGATGGCAATGCCGGTGGAGCCGGGACGTTCGGGGCCATGCTTTTCGGCAATCACGGCGTTCTGGCGGGCGGCGTCGAGCGCGTCCACGGCGGCCAGCACGTTGGCGTCGTTCGTGCTGCTCTGGATAAGCTGGGCAAAGTGGCCCAGATCGATATAGGGCGATGGAAATTCGTCGCCAAAGACTGATTCATACGCCTGTGCGTAGGTGCGCGCTGCGGCCACGGCGTTTTGGTCCATGGTTTGGAGAGCAGCCACAAGGCCATCCAGCGCTTGATTGAGCGCAGTAATTTGCGCCAGATCAACCGCCGTGAGCGTAACCTCGGCGTTCATCACCTCTGCCGCCTGCTGGCGCGTCAGGTTACCCACATAATCGGGGTTTAGAAGCTGTACATCGCCGTCGATATAGGACGCGACAATATGCGAAACAAGTTCGGCGCCGCCCATTTGGGGGTTGGCAACCAGTTCACCCAGGAAGGACGCGTAGGCCCAGCCCAGCCCCGGCTCCACTTCTTCGGAGGCAACGGCATAGCGCGCATGGGGCGCCAGCGCCGTGTAGACCTCAAGCTGGCTCATGAGGCAGGCGTCGAAGCCGATGACGTCGAGTGCGTCCAGCCCCACGTTGTCCAGCGCCTGACCCAGCACGTTATCCAACTCCATAAGCCACAAGTTGTCACCGAAGAATTCGGTCAGGGCCAGATCGTCCGGCCCATTGCCGCCCGGGTCCGGGTCACTCAGGCCGCCGGGCCAGCCTGCGCCGTGGTCGGACATGATGAGCATGCGCTTTTGCGCGGGGAAGTTCGTCACGCCCCACTCAATGAACTCCTGGAGCGTCGCACCGTCGGCCATGTTGATCTCGCCCAGTTCCTCGAGCACCTCGGAGCCGAAGCCGCTCATGTCGTCATCCTGGGTAATGAGCAGGCGGCGCGCGCCCGTCCAATCCTCCATGCCCGCATAGCCGCCGCTGAAGCGATCGGTCTGCGCGATGATGGTGACCTGATCGGTTGAGCCAACGAATTCAGCCTCCTGCAGGTCAAGCATCAGGTCATACTCCAGAACATTGTCGTCGGCGTCGCTGTAGAGCATCACCAGCCATTCGGCTTCATCGCCCTGTGCAGCGCCGGCGGCTGGTTGGGCCGCCCATGCGGCAAGGGGTGCGAAAGCAGGGGAAAGCGCAAAACTCAACGCTGCCAGCACCATCAGTAGCCGGCGCAAGCGCACCATAAGCAATGAACCCTGTCGGTTGGACATGATGTAGACCCTTCGCATGGCAAGCAGGTGGCGCAAGGCAGAGCAAGGCAGAGCAGCCCGCGCAATGCACCTTGCTGCACGGGCTATGTGAGTAGATGTCGGTGCGGGAAAGAACGAAAAGCGAGTGGGTAGTATAACGAAGTGTACTGATGACAAGAAACGGGATTTATCTGCGACGCCAGGGCGCAGGCGCGCCGTTACGAACCATTCTCCGCCGGCGTGGCGTGGGCGTGTTCCGGGGCCACAATTTCGGCCACGGCATCAATGATCTCCAGCAGGTGACTTGTGAAGAAGCCGCCGCTGTGGCTGAGGCGGATGGTGGCGCTGGCGATGGCCTCGCCCTGCGGGTCGCGCGAGGAGATCACGATCACCGGCACATCGCGAATCGCCGGATCTGCCTGTTTTTCCTCAAGCACCTGAAAGCCGCCCATGATGGGCATCATCAGGTCCAGCAGCAGAATATCAACCTTGCGCGTGCGCAGCATCTCCAGCACGCGCTTGCCATCCGTCACCTGCGCCACCTGGTACTTCTGCGGCGCCGACTCGAGCATGCGCGCGAAGAGGTGGAGTTCATCCAGTTCATCGTCGGCAACAAGCACATGTTTGATGCCGCCGGGGATGGGCAGTTGCTGGGCCACGTCCTCCAGCACGCCCAGCAGCTTGGTGCGGGTAATCGGCTTCATCAGGTATTGGATGACGCCCAACTGGCTGGCAGCCGAAACCTCGCCCGGAATCCAGCAGCTGATCACAGGCGTTCCCACTGGCGCAAGCACAGCGCCGCCCAGCGTGAGATCCTCGAATGGGGGCATATTGACAACGAGTGCCTTGGCGGGGGAGCGGCTCAGCGCGGCGGCGGCTTCAGCCGGGGTGCGTGTGGCGACAATTTCAGCGTCCTGCACATAGCGCGCCAGCAGCCGTTGCAGCGACTGTTCTTGCTCCAGCACCACCAGGCGCGGGCTGGGGCGCGTGGCGGCCACGCGCGAGCGGCGCGTGCGCAACGAATAGCCATAGTCGTCGCCGGGAATCATGCCGCGCCGCATGGACTGCGCCAGGATCGCTTCGTTTTCATTGGGCAAAGGCGCCATCGGCAGCGAAAAGAGAAAGGCCGTGCCTGCGCCCGGCTGGCTGGTCAGCCACATCCTGCCTGCATGCAGCTCAATGAACTGTCGGCTGATTGTCAGCCCCAGGCCGCTGCCGCCATGCACGCGGCGCGTTGAACTATCGAGTTGCTGAAAAGGCTCGAAGATGCGTTTCTGGTCTTCCTCGGCAATGCCGGGGCCGGTGTCTGCTACGCTGACCAACAAGGATTCCTGCTCCTGCCAGGCGCGCACGTGGACGCCGCCCTGTGCAGTAAATCGTCCGGCGTTGCCCAGCAGATTGATGATGACCTGGCGAATGCGCGTTTGGTCGCAATAGACACGCGGCAGCGTGTCGGGCACATCAACTGTCAGGTAGAGCCCCTTGGATTCAAAGAGATCCTGCACGACCGACACCGCGGCGAGGATCATCTCCTGGGGGGCAACCCAATCGCGGCTGATGGCCATGCGCCCCGACTCAACCTGGCTCAGGTCCAGAACGTCATTGACGAGCGAGAGCAGGTGCTGGCTGTTGCGCTCAATGGCTGCAATGTCTGTCATTAGCGCGGCGGGCAGACGTGTGCGATAGAGGTGGGGAGATTTGGCAATGATGTCGGCAAAGCCAATGATCATGTTCAGCGGCGTGCGCAGTTCATGGCTGACATTGGAAACAAACTCCACTTTGGCCTGGCGCGCTTCTTCGGCAACCTGGCCCAACGCCTTGAGGCGTTCGGCAAGGCGTGTCAACTCGTGGTTGGCGCGTGTCAAATCTTCCTGTGTTTGCAGCAGCACCAGCCGCTGCTCGCGCGCATCATCCAGGTTGACGCGTGCCTGATCCAGGCTGGAGAGCGCCCAACGCGTCACAGTGATGAGGTGCGCTGTGGCCGTCCAGCCCACCATGCCTGTCAACGCGCCGAAGAGCATAATCAGCCCGGCATGACCGGCTGATATAGGTGCCAGCGCGGCCGCACGCTGCGCCCCAATCACCAGCACAATCACGCTCAGTTCGGCCACCAGTGCGGCCTGCCAGCCCAGCGTGATGGCCGAAAGCAGGGGCAATATCGCAATCAGCAGCAGGAGCGCAGCGTTGTCGAATGCAAAACTGGCAGCAACAACCAGCGCGGCCACGGCAACTTGCCAAAGAATCAGCGTGAGTGTATAGCGTCGCGCCACCATGCGGTGGGCCACAAGCGAGGCCAGCCCCAACGCAGCTGAGAGTACAAAGAGCCGCGCCATGAGCCCGGTTGACGCTGAGCCGGAGACAATGATGGTTGCCAGGATCAGGATTGCGGCCGCGATCACAATCGTGCTTCTGGCTTTGGAGATCAAGAGATCGTTGAGTGAAGCCACTTGTGCGGCGCTTGCCGTTGTACTCGTTTCCAAAGTGGATTGGAGTTCGGATTGGTTCGCTATGTTCATGCCAGGCGTGCCATCTGCTCGCTGAGTGCCTGCACAAGGTCCTGCGGCAGGACCGGCTTCTGCAGGAAGCCATTGGCCCCCAGCGAGCGTGCCAGATCGCCCAGCGGCAGTATTGAACAGACGAGAATGATTGCATCGCGGGTGTCGAGATACTGGCGCAGGCGCACCAGAATCTCCCAGCCGTCAATCTCCGGCATCATGACATCAAGGATGATGATGCGCGGCTGGTGCTTGGCAATCAGCCGCTCAATGTCGGCGGGGTCGGTTACGCCCACAAGTGCGTAACGCGTCTCCTGCAAGTAGCGTTCAAAGAGGCGAATGGTGTCGGGCGTGTCGTCTACCATAAGGACGGGAACCCGCGCCAGCGCGGGAATGGAGAAGGTGACTGCAAACTGCTCGGCGCTGGTGGTCACCTGCTGCGTGCCGCCGGCATGTTCAAGCAGTTGCTGCAGAACACTCATGCTGGGCGGCAGCGCCGCGGGTGCGCGGGCGGCCTGCGCCATCTGCGCCGGTGCGGGAATGGAGGCCACCACCTCCAGATTATTGCCGACCATGCGCGCGATCAAGGTTATCTCTGCGGCATGCGCCATGGGAATCAGCCAGCCAAGCACAATGAGAAGTGACTGGCGCACCGTGTTGGGCGGGATGAACATATCGGTAAAGGATGCATCCGGCTCATAGCGCACATGCACGCGGTTTTGCTCCAAAAGAGGCCGCAGCAAATCCAGCACGGCCTGCAAGGTAATGCTCCACGCGGCGGGCGTGTCTACAGGCAGGTTCTCCACCCATGATGCTTCGTCTGTTTCCCCTATTTCCTCAGGTTCGTTGGCTTCCTCTGCCGCATCCGCACTGGTTTGTGGCTTTGCGTCTGGCACGCCTTGCCGGGGGCCGCTCTGCCACTGGTCGCTTTGCCACAGGGTAATGGCCAGCGCATCAATGGCTGCGCGCTGCTCGCGGCTCAGTTGGCGCTCGCTCATGTTGAGCTTGCCGGCCACCTCGTCGCGGGCGTAGCCGCGCACATAGCGTAGATAGAGCAGGTCATGCATCTGCCAGGCGCTGGCATACGCAGGATCGTCACTGGCGGGCTTCAGCTTTTCAATCGCGTCAATGAGGAGTCTCTGTAGCGCGGCAGGCGCGTCAATGCGGTTGGCCACACCCAGCATGGCGCTGAGCGGGCTGCGCCGCAACTGGTTGGGCTCATAGAGGTAATTCAGTGCACTGCGCAGGGCTTTGTAGAACGTGTCGTACTCAATGTCCATTTTGCGGCCAATTTCCGGCGAAGAAACCGTTTCGCGGGTGGATGAATGGTGTTAGACTGGGTGCAGCCCAAATCACAAACAGATTCCCCCTTGCAGTCCGCGGCGCCATGAGGCGACTGTTTTTGTCTCCGCCGGCGACGCCCGCCCTTCGTACAGCATCTGGCAACGCACCACTGCGCGCAATCGCAAGCGATTGCAGCGTCGCATGATTATGCTGCTGCGTGCGCTTTGCAGTGACGGCGGCTCTTCCCGCCCGATTTAGCCAAAGGCCTCTGCTTCATGCAATCATCTTACATGCAAGGTCAAGCGAACAACCAGTCTGCCGACAGCGCGCGCGAGAGCGTCTTGCGCACGCACTGGCGGCGCTTTCGGCGTAGTTGGCAGCTCTACTTGTTGTTGCTGCTGCCGCTGCTATGGCTGTTTGTCTTCCAATACTGGCCGATGTATGGCGCGCAAATTGCCTTTCGCAATTTCCTCCCTGGTGACAAGATCAGCGGCGCCGACTGGGTGGGTTTGGCCAACTTCCAGCGCTTCTTCCAATCGGCCATGTTTGTGCGCCTCATGAGCAACACCCTGTATCTTTCAATCTACTCGTTGGTGGTGGGCTTCCCCATCCCCATCATCTTTGCCCTGAGCCTCAACCAGTTGCGCAACGGCTACTTCAAGCAATCGGTGCAGCTCGTCAGCTATGCGCCCTATTTCATTTCGACGGTTGTGCTGGTGGGTATGCTGCTGCAGTTCCTCAACCTGCGCACGGGGCCAATCAATCTGGCGCTCATGGCGCTGGGCCAGGAGCCTGTGCACTTCATGGGCACTGCCAGCATGTTCCCTTCGGTCTATGTTTGGTCGGGCGTGTGGCAGTTCACCGGCTTCAACACAGTCATTTATCTGGCAGCGCTCTCGACGATTGACCCGGCGCTGCACGAGGCCGCCGTGGTGGACGGCGCAAATCGCCTGCAGCGTATATGGCACATTGATTTGCGCGGTATTCTGCCCACAGCCGTCACGCTGCTCATCCTCAACATGGGGCAGATCGTCAACATCGGCTTCGAGAAGATCTACCTCATGCAGAACCCGCTCAACACATCGGTTTCCGAAGTCATCAGCACCTATGTTTACAAGGTGGGCCTGATTGGCGGCATGACGAACTACTCGTACGCCTCGGCCATCGGCCTCTTTAATTCGCTGATTGGGCTGGCCATGTTGGTGGCTGCGAACCAGCTGGCGAAGCGACTGACGGGGAGCTCACTATGGTAAGCGCCGAAGAAGAAGTGAGTGCCAAAGCGCTGGCAGCGCGGGTCCGCAGGCCAAGAAATCGCATCCGCGATACCGGGGCGGACCTTGTTTTCACCATTGTGAATACGACGCTGCTGATCGTCGTCTTCCTTTTGGTGCTCTATCCGCTGGTGTGGGTGGTGAGCGCGTCCTTTAGCGATCCAATCGCGGTGGGGTCGGGCCGGGTTGTGCTTCTGCCCGTGGACTTCACCGTCAAGGCCTACAAGACGATTTTCCAGTATTCGCGCGTCTGGTCGGGCTATATGAACTCGATCTTTTACGCGGTGGTGGGCACGCTGGTCAATGTCGGCATGACGATTCTGGCGGCCTATCCTCTCTCGCGCAGGGACTTGTATGGCAAGAACTTCATTATGGGGCTCTTTGTCTTTTCCATGATGTTCAGCGGCGGCCTCATTCCCTTCTTCCTGATTGTCAACAAGCTGGGCATGTATGACACACGCTGGGCGATCATCATTCCCCAGGCGCTTTCCATTTGGAACATGCTCATCGCGATTACCTTCTTCCGCACATCGTTTCCGCCCGAACTGCTGGAGGCCGCGCAACTGGACGGCTGCAACGACATTCAGTACCTGACGAAAATTGTGCTGCCCCTGTCCGGCCCCATTATTGCCGTGCTGGCGCTCTTCTATGCAGTGGGTCACTGGAATCAATACTTCACAGCGCTCATCTTCCTGGCGAGCAAGGATCTCTTTCCGTTGCAGCTTGTGCTGCGCGACATCCTGATTGCCAACACAATTGACCTGAACCTGCTGGAGGATGCCAAGACCATGGCGGCCAAGGCCGGCATGCGCGACTTGCTGAAGTTCGCCCTGATTGTGGTGTCGTCAGTCCCTGTGCTGCTCATCTACCCGTTTGTGCAGAAGTATTTCGTCAAGGGGCTGATGATTGGCTCCGTGAAGGGTTAACCGAACGCAAGAGTGCGCAGATCATGCAGTGGTGCAAGCGCTGCAAACGTCGCCAATTGTGCAAAGGAGGTGTGCCTGGCCGCAATGCGCCGGTGAAGGTGAATCTGCCCTACGCATTCAACTGTCTGGTTTGGATGGTCTTGAATCTCAATATCCTGAAGTGCACTGGAGAGAGACAATGATACGAAACCGCCTGTCGAAGATGCTGGCCCTGTTGGTAATCACATCGGTCTTGCTGGGCGCATGCGCCGCGGCTGCCCCGGCGGGAGCGCCCGCCGCCAGTGACGCGCCGGCCGCCGCCACCACATCCGTAACCCCCAAGGGCACCTTCCCCGTTGTTGAAGAGACTACGCCGATCTCCGTCCTGATCCGCGCCACCAACGGCACCTCCGATTTTGAGGTGAACGATTACACGCAATGGCTCGAAGAGCAGACTGGCCTTGACCTGACCTTCGACGTTGCCCCCAACAACACCGAAGAAGCGCAGCAGAAGCTGAACCTCGTTCTGGCCGGTGGGCAACTGCCCGATGTGATTATCAACATGCCGATTTCACTGGCCGACCAGCAGACACTGGCCGACCAGGGGTTGATCATCCCGCTGGATGACCTGATCGCCGAGTATGGCGACGAGTTCGCCCAGGTGATGACCGACATGCCGCAGCTCAAGGATGCCAACAGCCTGGCTGATGGCAAGATGTACTCGATGCCCGAGATCAACGACTGCTACCACTGCTCGTTTGCGCAAAAGGCATGGATCTACCAGCCCTGGCTGGACGCGCTGGGCCTTGAAGTGCCCACCACCACCGATGAGCTCTACACAGTGCTCAAGGCCTTCAAGGAGCAGGACCCCAATGGCAACGGCATTGCCGACGAAGTGCCGTGGTCTGCCTCCGTCGCGGGCGACTGGCAGGGCCGGATTGACCGCTTTGTGATGAATGCCTTTGTGCTGAATCCGACGCTGAACACCGCCACCGAGCACCTGTATGTGGAAGACGGCAAGATCAAGGCCGCCTATGCCGAAGAGGGTTGGAAAGAGGGCGTCAAGTTCCTCAACAAGCTTTATACCGAAGGCCTGATTGACCCCGAAGCCTTCACGAATGACTCGACGCAGTTGAAGGGCATTGCCGAAAATCCGGATACCCCGCTGCTGGGCTTTGTGCAGGAAGGCTGGCCGGGCATGTTCCTCGACTGGGGCGGCGCCAGTGGCCGCTGGGAAGAGTATGTGCCGATTCCGCCGCTGGTGGGCCCCACCGGTTTGCAGCAAACACCCGAGAACGCCTACCAGGCCATTGGCACAGGCAAGTTCGTCATCACCAGCGCCGCAGCGAACCCCGCAGCCGCTTTCCGCCTGGCCGACCTGATGTACAGCTATGAGGCCACCCTGCGCAATGCCATTGGTCGCCCGGGTGAAGAATGGGCGCCCTCTGAAGCAGGCGCAGAAGGCATTGACGGCGGCCCGGCCAAGTACAAGGTGCTCAAGACCTATACCGAAGGCGAGCAGGCTGTCAGTTGGAACCAGGCTGCGCCCAACTATCGCTCGTCTGAATTCCGTCTTGCGCAGGAGTACAACCCCGCCGATCCGCTGGAGCGCTTGCTCTACAACTGGAGCAAGGACCTCTATTCGCCCTACGGCAAGCCCGACATGTTCATTCCGCCGCTGGTCTTCACATCCGAGCAATCGCAGCGCCTGGGTGAGTTGAACACAGCGCTCAAGACGCAGGTCGATCAGTCGTATGCGGCCTTCGTGACAGGCCAGGCCGACATTGAGAGCGGCTGGGAGAGCTATCTGACCGAGCTTCAGAACCTGAGCCTCCAAGACTTCCTTGACATCTATCAGTCAGCCTATGACGCCAAGTACGCCAACTAGGCCAGGTAGCCGGAGTACGCTTCACCCCCCACAGCAAGTACGCCATTGCTGATTGGCAGTGACGGAGGTTGCGGCTTCTGTGTCATTGCCTGCGGGAAGCAGGCAGTGATACAGGGGCCGTAACCATAACAGCGTGCCGCCCTTTGAGCGGCACGCCAATCACAAGGAGAATTTTGTGGCAGCCAAACAGATTTCAGCCAAGGGGCTGGATCAATTCTTTGATAACCGTTTTGGCATGTTTATTCACTGGGGCCTCTATGCGATCATGGGGCGTTCGGCCCGCGAGAGCCTTGCCGAGTGGGTCATGTATGGCGAAAATATCTCGGTGCCTGAATACGAAAAGCTCGTGCCGCAGTTCAACCCCGTTAAGTTCAATGCAGATGAGTGGGTGAGCATTGCCGCCGACGCCGGGCAGAAGTACATGATCTTTACAAGCCGCCATCACGACGGCTTCAGCATGTATGACACGGCGCTCAGCGATTACAAGGTGACAAATTCGCCCTTTGGCCGCGACCCGCTGGAAGAACTGGCCAACGCCTGCGCCCGCCGCGGTGATGTGAAACTGGGTATGTATTCATCGCTCATGGACTGGCACCACCCCGCCTATCGCTTCCGCGAGGAGAGTGGCCTGGCCTGGTCGGATTACCTTGATTTCCTGCATGGGCAGGTGCGCGAACTCTGCACCAACTACGGCGAAATCGCAGGCATCTGGTTCGATGGTGACTGGCCTCATCACGAAATCAATGAGACCAACGCGTATTTCGTAGCCGGCGGCAGCTTTGAGTACGACAAGCTCTATGACATGATCCACACCCTCCAGCCCGATGCGTACGTACACAACAATCGCCATGAGGAACCCCTCCCCGGCGAGGACGTGCAAGGCTTTGAGCAGGATTTGCCCGGCGAGAACAGCACAGGCTTCAATACGACCACTGTCTATGACATGCCGATTGAAGTGTGCATGACGATTAATGACAATTGGGGCTTCCACGCGATGGATGACGACCACAAGTCCACGCAGCGGCTCCTGAATAACCTGATTCGCTCGGCCAGCATGAATGCCAATTACCTGCTCAACGTGGGCCCCACCGCCGAAGGCGTTATCCTGCCGGTGCATGTGGATCGTTTACGCGCAATGGGCGCATGGCTGGATGTCAACGGCGAGGCCATCCATGGCGCGCGCGCCGGCGTCGTCTCCTCGCCCAGCGGCGTCTCCACCCGCAAGGGCGACACGCACTATGTGCACGCGCTGCGCTATGACAGCGACCGCATCTATCTGGAAGGGCTGCCCGAGTCTGTGCAGCAGGCAAGCCTGTTGAGCGACGGCTCAGCGCTTGAACTGAAGAGCGCACGCAAGGGTCGCTATGTGACTGTGCCTGCGGAAAAACGCGATGCGCTGGTGACGGTCGTCAAGTTGCAGTAGCCGGCGCGCACTGCATTGCAGTACGTGCAGGAAGAGCGAACGGGGCTTGCTGGTGAGATGGTGATCACCAGCAAGCCCCGTTCCTGTGAGCGCTTGTTTGTGCGCCAGCACGTTGTTGCATCCTGCAAGTGCGCTGCGGATTGCGTAGCGGCGGCTTCAGCCGCCGTTGGTATGCACCGCGGCGCATCCTGAAGAACGGCGGCTGAAGCCGCCGCTACGACTTATGCAGTTCGTGCTACTATGATTCATCCGCTCACTTATGCAAGCACTTATTTGCTTGTCTCGCCCGCATTCGCACTGGAAAGAAAGAAATTTTCAATGCCCAAAATTGCCTTGATTGGTGCAGGGAGCATTGTCTTCACCCGTAATTTGTGCAGCGATATTTTGCTGGCGCCTGCCCTGCAGGAGAGCACGATCTGCCTGATGGATATTGACCCTGCGCGTTTGGCGCAGGCGCGTGCGCTGGTGCAGGCCATGATCGACGCGCGCAAGCTCAAGGCGCGCGTTGAGGCCACGCTCGATCGCGCCGAGGCTGTGCGCGGGGCGGATTACGTGATTACCACCTTTCAGCAGGGCGGGTTGGATGCCTACCGCCTTGACATTGAAACGCCGCAGCGCTATGGCGTGGAGCAATGCGTGGGCGACACTCTCAACCCCGGCGGTGTCTTTCGCGCGCTGCGCACCATCCCCGTTCTGCTGGGCATTGCGCAGGAGATGGACGCCGGCGCACCCAATGCGCTGCTGCTCAACTATGTGAACCCCATGGCCGCCAACTGCTGGGCATGGGACCGCGCCACGGGCCGGCCCTACGTGGGCCTCTGCCACAGCGTGCAGGACACCAGCGAGATGCTGGCGCGCTGGGTGGGCGCGCCCTATGCCGAGGTGAACTTCGCCTGTGCTGGTATCAACCACCAGGCCTTTTTCCTCAGCTTCAAGCAGGGGGATGTCGACCTGTACCCGCAGATTTGGGCCGCGGCCGAGAATGTAGAGATACAAGGGCAGGAGCCTGTGCGGCTGGAATTGATGAAATACTTTGGCTACTTCGTCACCGAATCGAGCGGCCATGCCAGCGAATACTCGCCCTGGTTCCGCAAAAGTGCGGCCATGGTGAACGATACACTGGTGCCCCGTTTCACCCATGAGAAGAACTTCTGGTACGAGTGGGCACGCACAGGCGGCTACCTGCGCCACTGCATAGAGCGGCAGGCGCAGGCACAGGCGGACTTTGCCGAACTGATCGCGGGGACAAAGCTTCCCCCCAGCGAGCGCTCGCACGAATATGGCTCCATCATCATCGAAGCCATTGAAACCAACCGGCCGGCACGCATGAACGGCAACGTGCCCAACACGCACCTGATTGAGAATTTGCCCGTGGGCTGTTGTGTCGAGGTGCCCTGTCTGGTGGATGCCAACGGCATTCAACCCACGCACGTGCCGCACTACCCAACGCAGTTGGCCGCGCTCAACCGCACGAACATCAACGTGCAGGAGTTGATTGTGGATGCTGCATTGCGCGGCGATCGTGACGCCGTCTTCCACGCCGTGATGCTGGACCCGCTGACGTCCGCCGTGTGCACGCTGCCGCAGATTCACGCCATGGTGGCGGAAATGCTCAGCGAGCAGGCAGCATGGCTGCCGCAATTTGGGGTATGAGGCGCCGCCCGAGAATCCGCCCCTTGAGTGGCTATGCTAATATGAGCACAACACCACGATCTATGTCACATTCGTTTGCACCGCCAATTCATCCATATCGAACGGGGAGTTTTTATTATGCGCACCATGCAACTGGGAACAAGCGCGCTGCACGTGCCGGTGATTGCCGTCGGCTGTATGCGTATTAACGGGCTGAGCGCAAAGGAAGCCGACAGCTTCGTCCATGCCTCAATGGATTTGGGCGCGAATTTCTTTGACCATGCCGACATCTATGGCGACGGTAAATGCGAAGAGATTTTTGCCGATGCGATTCAGATGAGCGACGCCGTGCGCGAGACAATCATCCTGCAATCCAAGTGCGGCATCCGCAAAGGCATGTTTGATTTTTCCAAGGAGCATATCCTAACAGCCACAGACGGCATTCTGAAGCGGCTGCGCACCGATTATCTGGACGTGCTGCTGCTGCATCGTCCGGATGCGCTGGTGGAGCCGGAGGAAGTGGCAGAGGCCTTCGATCAACTGGAAAGCTCGGGCAAGGTGCGCCATTTTGGCGTCTCCAACCTCAACCCCATGCAAATTGAACTGCTGCGCAAGTCGGTGAAACAACCGCTGGTTGCGAACCAACTACAGCTAAGCATTACCAATGCCACAATGATCGCGCAGGGCGTCAGCGTCAACATGGAGACCGCCGCGGCCGTCAATCGCGACGGCAGCGTGCTCGACTATTGCCGTCTGCACGACATTACAATTCAGCCCTGGTCGCCCTTCCAGTATGGCTTCTTTGAGGGTGTCTTCCTGGGCAGCGACAAGTTCCCCGAACTCAACGCCAAAATTGACGAAGTGGCGGCAGCGCATGGCGTTTCCAACACCACCATCGCGATTGCATGGCTGCTGCGCCATCCTGCGCAAATGCAGCCGGTGACGGGCACCATGAACATCGCCCGCCTGACCGATTGCGCCAAGGCTGCTGATGTAAACCTGTCGCGCGAGGAGTGGTACGCGATCTTCCGCGCGGCGGGCAACGTGCTGCCGTAAGGATTGCACCGGGTTTTGCATCATGGACCGGCAGTGCAACGCCTCGGTCAGGCAGCCGGCAATGGCTGCCTGACCGAGGCGCTTGTACAGAGACACCCTGCGAGGAGCAAAATGAGCGAATATCAATACTACGAATGGCAAACGCTCGACCGTCCATTGACGCCAGAGGAACGCTCTGTTGTCAACGCACTCTCCAGCCATATTGATGTCACTAGCACGCGCGCACAGGTGGATTATTCATGGGGCAATTTCAAGCATGATCCAATCCATGTGTTGGTGGGCTTCTTCGATGCATTTCTCTATAGCAGCAATTGGGGCGAGCGCCACCTTGCCTTTCGCTTTCCGACAGGCTTGCTGGATGAGGCCGCACTGCAACCTTATCTGTGGGCCGAAAGTATCGAACTGACCCGATTTGCAGATCATGTGGTGCTGGAGATTATTTGCAACGATGAAGAGGGTGACGAATGGATTGACGACGAAGAGAGCCTCTCGACGCTGGCCCCACTGCGCGCCGCCCTGCTGGCTGAGGACTACCGTATGCTCTATCTCGCATGGCTGATGATTGCAACGCTCGCAGGCGAGGACGAAGCGCTGGAGCCGCCTGTGCCGCTCGGTCTGGGTGCGCTCACCACGTCGCTATCGGCATTGATTGAGTTCTTTGGTCTGGACCCGTTTCTGGTGGAGGCGGCTGCACAGTCAAGCGAAACGCACACGGTCGAGCCGGCAATGGCGCTGAGCACGTTGATTGAGCGCTTGACGCGCGCTGAATGCAACGATTATTTGCAGCGCCTCGCCAGCGATGAAGCGCTGCTCTCACTCAAGCTCAACCGGCGCCTGCGCGAATTGGGCGGACAGACGGTAGCGCCCGCAGCCGCTGCGCCTTCACGCACACTTCTCCAACTCAAAGAGGCCGCTGCTGCCCTGGACAGGGCCGATAGCGAACGGCAGCGCGTGGAAGCCGCCGCCCGGCGCAAACAGGAACTTCAGGACTTCGCCGCCAAGGCGCCACACGCATGGATTGAGATCGACAAGATGATGGAGAAGAAGAGCGGGTCTGCTTATGACGCAGCAGTGGCGCTGCTGGTCAACTTGCGCGACCTTGCCGTGATGCAAAATAATCTGTCCGCGTTTACGGAGCAGCTTGCCAGGGTACAGGCGCAGTACAGCGGGCGGCGCGCCTTTATGGAGCGGTTGCGCGAGGAATTTGGCTAAATCGTAGAGTGAGCATGGAAGAGATGGAGACGAGCGCAATTGCGCAGACCCGACTCATGCCGATTCATGCCAGTTCGGCAAGCAATGTGGTTGCTGCCTGCAGATCCGGTGTATTCCACCCTTCCGTAAACCAATTGCAGATGGATTTGAGCGATTCGTAGGCGTTCTCGCGTCGTCCCTGCCGTAGCCACAGGCGCGCCAGGCTTGTGGTTGCGCGCAACTCGAGCATGTGCGCCTGTTGGGTTCGCGCGGTTTGCAATGCCTGGAGAAATGCCACTTCGGCGGCGGCTTCAAATTCGGGCTCACGCTGCTTGACATCCAACAGCGCCAGCAGGAACTCGCCGCGCAGACGCTGCAATTCAGCCAGCCAGAAGAAATCCTCATTCTGTTCGGCTCTGCGTCGCGCCTTTTCAAGCGTTGCCAATGCCGCGAGCGGGCGGTGCATAGCGGCTTCTGCGTCTGCCATAATTCCCAGATAGTAACTTTCAACAAGGCCGGCGCCGGTACCCTTGAAGCCATTAATTGCCGCCTGCAACTGCGCAACATGGTCAGCCGCGCTGCTTCCTGCATCGACGACGGTTTGCGTACACGCGCCCGCGAGGCGCGTCTTTGCCCAATGCAGATAGATTGCACCAATCGCAAGCCAGTATTGCAGTCCATAGCGATGCGCTGAATCCAGGCTGACACTGGCTGCCATTTCCGCTGCTGCGGGTTCCTGGCGCAAATGGTAAAGATGCGCCACATAGGTTTGTGCAAAGGTCAGCGTATAGGGATGGGCGACCGCGCGCGCCAATGCCTGCGCCTCTCGCATTTTCTCAAGGCTGCGATCCGCATAGCCCGCCTGCCAGAGCGAAATGGAGAGCAGCACCAGGCACGTTACCCCCGGTTCCTGGCCATAGGCAATTGCATGCACACTGTGAAGGCGTGTGTCATAGCGTGAAAGGGCTTGTTCAAGGTGCGCTATGGAGGCTTGGAACTCTCCCAAATATTGCAGGACGATGCCAGTGATCCCGTGCGCCTCCACCAGGAGTCCGTCATCACCAACGCGCTCTGCCAACTGAAGCGCTTGCTCGGCTATGGCAAGCGCTTGCCTGAGTTCACCCCGAACCAGATAGAAGCTGGCAAGCCCAACCAGAATTGGCATAAGCTGCGGATCATCGGCGAGTTGTGCGCAGACAGCATGCGCGCGTTGGTAGACTGCCTCCACCTCAGAGTCGCCATAGCCGCGCAGGGCGAGCAGGCATGTTCCCAGCAGTGTCAGCAGTGCAAGTTCCCGCTGCAACACGTCTTCGGCGGGTAGAGGTAAGGATGGGATGAGGTGCAAGGCCCTGCGCAGGCGCACCACAGCGTCTGCATAGGCGCCCACCGATTGTTCGACCCGCGCAGCACGTTCCAAATACTCAATTGCATGTCCGATATGCCCTACTTGCTCGGCATGGACTGCGAGTTCGCCTGCGACTTCGTCTTCGCGCCCTGCATAGATGAGAGCCAGCGCAGATCCCACATGCTGATGCAGGGAGCGGCGACGCGGTACGCTTGCTTGGCGATACGCAACCTCGCGTATTTTGTCGTGGCTGAAGTCATAGCGTTCCCCCTGTTCACGTACGATACGGTGCCGCCACAGCTCATCCAACCCCATCACAAGCATGTCTTCACCAAACCCGCTTGCTACCGCCAGTTCCTCCACTGTAAAACCCCGCCCGATTGTAGCCGCCAACTGGGCGAGCTGGTGGGTCTGTGGCGTAAGGCGGCTTAGCCGTTCCTCGATCACCGCTTGCACGGTTTGAGGCAAGGCCACGGTCTGCCCAGCCGCCGCTGCCTCTGCAAAACCGGCCTGCACCATCTCCACCACAAAGAGCGGATTGCCCTCGGTCTCCCTGTAGAGCGCCTCCGCCCAGTCTGCGGCGTCCCCCTGGGCCAAATGCCCAGCCAGCACAGTGGTCTCCAGAGCCGTAAGCGTTGCCAGCGTGATATCGCTCCACTGCCCCGCGCGCTGGAGTGCTTGGCGCAAGCTCGGTAGTGGATGTTGTGGGTCAAACGACTCACTGCGCGCCGTCCCTACCACCAGCAGCGGTGCGTGCGGTCTAAAGCGTAGCAGAAAGCGCAGCCAGGCAAACGTCTCGCCATCACACCACTGCATGTCATCCAGCACCAACAGCAGGGGGGTGGGGGCGGCCAGCACGGCATGCGCCATCGCCTCATAGAAACGCTGCAACTGCCAGCCTTCGCTCATGCGTTGTGGGGCCGGGAGTGTTGATTGCCTGGCCATCAATTCAGGCAGCAGGCGCTCCAGTTCAGCGCGCCACAAGGCATCCAGATGCAGCAGCTCTGGGCGCAACGCGTCACTGCGCAACCACTCAATGATCGGCGCATACGCCATTGTGCCTTCAGCGGCATATGCGCGTGCATAGGCAACGCTGCCAGGCTGCAGTCGCGCCCAGTGGATCAGTTCCTCTACCAGGCGGGTCTTGCCGACGCCTGCCTCGCCCCACACCATCAACAAATGAGGGCCACGCTGAACCCTCTCGTTCAATGCGCGGCGGAGAATCTGCCACTCCGCCGCGCGCCCCACCAACGGTACATGCGGTTGAGAGGATGGCTGCGCGGCATTTGTTTTGGGCGCGGGTTGTATTTCGTTTGTCAGCAGTTGCTGATAGAGCAGTTGCGTCTCGCTGGCAGGCGGCACACCCAACTCCTGCGCCAGTATGTTGACACATTCGTGATAGGCCTTCAGCGCTGCGGTGCGATCACCCGTATGCGCGCGGAAACGCATGAGATGAAGGTAGGTCGGCTCGTGCAAGGGATCGAGGCGTAGCAAATACTCAGCCGTGTGCAGCCCTGCCTGGTATTCGTGCCGCACTTCCAAACTCACAAGTGCCTTCTCCAGCACATGCACAACCCGCTCGTGCAGTGCGCGGCGCAACGGCAGCACCCAGTCGTCATAGCAGCTGGGTAGCAACTTGCCGGCATAGAGCGCGCCAACGCGCTGGATTGTCTCAATGCTTGGCGCTGGCTCCTGCTCCAACGCATCGAGAAGTTGCTCAAGCTCTGCGACATCCAGCGCATAGAGAGCCTCCGTGCGCCAGGCAAGCGCGTGCGCGTCGGTAAGCAGATAGCGGTCAGCTTCGGGAAGCGTTTGCCGCAATTGAAAGAAGAGCTTGCGCAGGTTGGTGTGGGCCTGGCTCTCGGTCGAGTCCGGCCAGAAGCAAAAGGCCAAATGTTGGCGCGATTGGGGTGTGTGGCGGTGGAGCAGCAGATACGCCAGAAGCGCCTGCTGACGTGGTTTGTTGAGTCCATGAATGAGCCTGCCATCGTCCAGAAGGCAAAACTCGCCCAAGAGCTGAATGCGCAGCATGTGGGACATGGGCACACTCCGTTGTAGACGCCAGCCAGGATGCCAGGTAGGAGGGCGCCTATTCTACACAAACACCACATTTTGTTGCAAGTCATTCGTAAGGAACGCTTTTTTTGCCATACAAGCAACGCTTTGGCAACGCTCCGGCAGATATATTGTGTCAGCCAGCAGGCAACCCTCGCTAGAAATGATGCAATTCGCTGAGAAGCTGCACGTGTGCCGCGATGCGAACCATAACGCAAACCATGACCCGGTTTGGCATCTGCAGGCCGGACTCACATTGCTTTATATCCTGTGAGTTACGTCTTTCATGGCTTTTTGTGGAATGAACTTGCTGTAAATGTGTCAGAAACTAACTTGTCCTTTTTGGAATGTAACCTGCAACTTCGTTAGTCTTTGCACGAGAGGAGAACATCATGGCGGGCGCGAGATTTGTAGACACACTGAACGTATCGGCTCTGCAAAATGCTGTTGGTGCAAACAACTTCAACCCGGCTGCACTGCGGATCACAATGCCGGCCGCGCTTGCAGCAGACCTGGGGGCCTTCAATAAGTCGCTGGCTGTCATTGCCGAACGGATTGGCCACCCGGCCTGCTTTTCGGGGCTCGACTGTTCCTTTGGCATTGAGCGCAACATGACCATTGACAACATACGTGGCGAAGCCCTGGTACGCGGCGCGGGTGACGAAGGTCCGCAGGGTTTTGCCGGAGGACAACTCTTCCTGAACAGCCTGGGGCAAGGCCAAAGTGTCAGCGCCACGCTGCCAAGTTCCGTCATGAACGACATGGTGCAACTGCAGGAGGCTGTGGCGCGCATCGCCGATCGGATCGGTTGCCCGGCCTGTTGTTCGGGATTCGATATCCTCTTCCGTATGGAGCGCGACTTCATCGTTGATGCAGATCTCAACGTGCGTGGCGCATTCTAGCGCAGCCGGGCAATTGTTGCAGGGGATGGGTGGGCGCAAGCCAGCCACATATTCTCTGCAACAATTTGGCCGCGATGGTTCGTTGCGCGTGCTTGTTGCCACCAATGCTGATCTCAAGGATGAATTCGAGACTGTAGATACTTGATTCGCGGCACTCACATATGTGATCGGTCAATGGAGCTTTATATGTCCACTGGGGGCGAAGTGCACCTGCCGGAACTGGGCGTAGGAATCACATATTCGTCAAAGCTCGAGCCGCTATTCGAGGAATCTCCGCATTTGTTTGATGTTATTGAAGTTGAACCGCAAACAATGTGGCTGGAGACAAGGAACAGCAGGCAACCCTACGTTCTGCCCGATGCAATCCTGCAGAAGGTGGCACGTCTTCCGTTTCGAAAGCTGGTGCACAGTGTGGGCGTTCCGGTTGGCGGTTCCGTGCCCCCCAATCCTGCGCAACTCACTTTGCTGAGAAAAACCATTGAGCGGCTGGATTCGCCCTGGGCCAGTGATCACCTCAGTTTCAACTCCACGGCGGAATTCCACACTGGCTTCTTTCTGCCGCCTCGCCAAACACCTGCGGGCGTGACAACAATCGTCGCGTCGATTGCCAGTTTGGCAAATGCGCTGCCGGTGCCCATTGCCGTGGAAACGGGCGTAAGTTACCTCAGGCCGCGCACGGACGAGCTGCCCGACGGCGCATTCATTGCATCCGTCATCGAACGCGCCGATTGCGGGTTGCTTCTCGATCTGCACAACATCTTCGCAAATGCTGCGAATGGCCGCCAACCTGTCGAAGAATTTCTGGCGCAGATTCCATTTGAGCGCGTTTGGGAGGTGCATATCGCGGGCGGTATGGAGATGGACGGCTTCTGGCTGGATGCTCATTCCGGACGCATTCCAGCGCCGCTGTGCAAAATTGCAGAGCAGGTCATCCCGCGCTTGCCCAACCTGAAGGCCATTATTTTCGAGATCTTTCCGTCGTTTATCGAACAAGTGGGGCTGGACGCGATTGGGGAAGAAATGGAACGATTGCGCGCGCTGTGGAATTTGCGCGGTCAGTCTGTCATACCCACGCACATACCAAAGGATCCCGCTATCGAGCATGTGTGGCCATTACAACCGCAACCAGGAGAGACATCGGTTGCTGCTCCCGAACTATGGGAGCAGACATTGGGCAATCTGGTGATCGGGCGAATCATTGATTCACCCCTCGCTGCGGAATTGTCCAGCGACCCTGGCGTAACGCTTGTTGCCCGGCTCATCCAGGAGTTTCGCGCCTCGATGATTGTGAATATCTTCCGACTGTCAGCACGATTCCTGATGCTGGCACTGACGCCCGACGGTCTGCGCATGATTCTCAATGACTTCTGGAGCAAGCATCCACCCCACCAATTTGCCGTAACCGAAGCGGATGCATTCGCCGCGTATCTGAGAAAGCTGGAGTTGAACCTGCCTGCTCTTTACTCGCTGCTTGCCTTCGAGCAGGCTGCCATTGCAACTCTGACGGACAATCAGACCCGAGTTGTGCAATTCGACATGGATCCACTGCCGCTGCTGCGGGCACTGGCGGCGGGGCGCATGCCAGACCAGCCTGGCACGCCGGGTCAATTTGAAATTGAACTCACCGCAGATGGCCCTGCCGGTTCAATCGGGTTCGACCTGGAAGCATTTGAACAGGTCATCCCATTTCATTAAAGTGATACCGCAGTGATACCCACAGCCAAATTGCAGCGCAAAGTCGCGCAGGTGCGCAAAGCAACGCATAGCAAGGCCACAACCACGAACATAGATAACGGCGGAACAAGCATAGATACAC
>DIAV01000250.1:25442-30249 GCA_002415895.1 Anaerolineales bacterium UBA5069
TTTTCATGCCGGTATCACTGTAGGAGAGTTTGCCTGGCATTATGGCGCCCTTGCCCTGACAGTCCGCAGCGGTCGCTGGGCTCTACACACGCAAGCGAAGGGGGTTGATTTGGACACACCCACACCCGTAGTTGTGCTGACGGAAAACGTGCCGGCGATTGGAGCCACCGCCGTAGAAGAATCCACCCGGCCCGTGCGCACCACCAATAACCGCAAGAGGGCGCGCGATTGGTGGGACCGTGTTTTCAGTGAGGGGTTTACGCCCGAAGATATCATCCTCTATCTCATCACAATTGTGCTGACCATCTTATTCTGGCGTTTATTCAACAACCTGCATCAGGATGAGTTTGAGATGATCGATGGCTTCAGCGCGGAGGTCTCGAAGGCATGGACGCCGGTCACTTCGACCGAAGCGGCAAGTTGGCAGAACGGTTCGCTAAGCCTGGATTACATACGTGCACAAGTCACAATTACGGCAATGCGCTATCAGCAAGCCAGCATTTCCACCGCTGCGCTCTCGACGCGCCTGAACCTGGGCTTTCTGGTGGGCACAATCATCACAATCCTGGGCTGTATCACGGTAATTCGCGGCGTGCGCGGCAGCAATACCCTCAAGGTGGATGTCCCTGGAGTTGGCGAAGTGGTATCCGGCGGCAGCGTGGACCTTACCACGAGCTTTCCCGGTATTGTGGTGGTGGTGGTGGGCGGATTGATCCTCGTCTCCGCACTGCTGGGCGCAGGCCAGCGGGCCGAGGTGAAGGATAACGGCATCCTGATGCCACCCTATTTCGCAAGCCAGGTAACCGTGACGCAAACCCCGGCGGGCTTCATTCCCACGGGCATTGCCGCAACCACAACGCCTGCCCCCACCACGACGCCCGTGTCCACCACAACGCCGTAATTGGGTGCAAGACAAAATTATGCAAGAGGAGACAGCAATGATAAGCGCCCTCAGCATGAAGATGCGACTTGGCATCGGGATGTGCGCCACGCTATTGGCGCTGCTGCCGGCCCGGGCAACAGCCCAATCCACGCCGCCCAATACGCCCAACCCGAACGATCTGCGTGCGGCAGGCGCGACGCTGATCGTTGCCTTCGGCGTAATCGCAACGGCCGCAAATGCCGAAATTGAGTCACAGAACCGCTGCACCGGCTACGCGAATGCGCTGCTGGTGCTGCGTGCCCATGCGCTTTTGCGCAAGTCGTTCAATGCGCGCGATGTGCTGGAGGATGTCGACGCGACCATCGAGGCTGTGGATGGGGAAATCAATTCGGCATGTCTTCCTTTCCTGAATGACCCCAGCCCTGTCGTCATCACAATTCCGAATGTTTCTCTCGGCCCTGGTGGTGGCGGTGAAACGAGCGATATCCTCGTACAGTTGACTGCGCCAATGTTTGCCTATCTGCTTATGACGGATGAACAACGGCAGGTCTTCAAGGAGCATTTGAGCCAAGCCGATCAATTTGCCCTGCAATCATGGCTCTTTGCGCACCAGACCGAAGCTGCCGGTATCACTCTGGAATTTGATCAGGAGCTTGATCTGGATCTGGAGATCCCATCCGCTCCAGAAGCGATGCCGTTGTGGTCAGTGCCTTCCCTGCCATTGCCTAATGTGGGTGAGCCGCTATTCCAGGTTCCGGGCACGCCGTTCGGCACTGACTTCAATACGCCGCTGCTTGAAGATCTCATGAACACGTCTGGGCTGCTCAATTTTGGCCAACCCTAACGGACTGCATATGGCGCGTTTTGGCTTGACGCCGCGCGCTAAGGCGGCAGAAGCGTTGTTCTTGTCGCTATACGGATGCGGAGGATGCGATGAACGCAGAGGATAAGTATGAATACATTGCCGGCGTCGAGGCGGCTGACGCCGACACCTTTGCCGAACTCCTCCTGAACGCGTCTGATGAAGAGACGGCAATCCTGCGCACGCACCTGGGCAACGCACTTCACCAGCGCCTGCACCGCCTGGCCACCCGGCAGCGCATTGCGCGCGCGAGCGGCAACCTCGAACGAGGGACCCTCATCGTGGTGCCGGGAATCCTCGGCAGCCAGCTCACAACGACCATTGACGGCAAGCGCGAGCACGTGTGGATGAATCTCTCCCACCTGGTGGCAGGCCACTTCGTGCACCTCCAGCTCGATGAGAGCGGACGAGACGAAGCGAACCCGCGCATTGCAGTCAACGCAACGGGCATCCTCAAACGGTATTACGGTGAATTACTGTTAACACTTGCTATCCACTGGGACGTGCATGCCTTCTGGTATGACTGGAGAATGGACTTCGAGCTCATCGCCAGCGAATTGCACGCGCTGGTGGCGAGGCTCTATGGAGACAATGAACCGATTTACCTGGTGGCGCACGCGAGCGGGGGCCTTGTCGCGCGCTGGTGGATCAAGCAGAATGCGAAGCGCTGGCGGAAGGCAGGCGTCGCGCGCAACGGCCAAAAAGCCGCATCAAAGCTCATCCTGCTCGGGGCGCCCAACCACGGCACCTTTGCCGCACCGCTTGCGCTGGCGGGCTATCCTGCGCTGATTCACTGGCCCGTTGATACGAGCCTGCACGCCATTGATCTGGTAACGCAACAGACAATTGCCTCGTTTCCCAGTGTCTATCAACTGCTGCCGTCACCTGCCAGCCTGCAGGCTACCCAGGCGGCGCTGGCAAAGGCACTCTATGCAGCGCCTACCTACGGCTTGGAAAAGTACGCACATCACTTTGCACGCGCAGAGCAGAGCCACACGGCGCTGGCCAAGTCCAAGACCGCGAACGAACCAGGTCAGATTATCAATATTATTGGCTACAACCGGCCAACACCCGTTGGTATTCACAACGTCGAGAAGTTGCACGCGCGCGCCGACAGCCGTGCGCGCGGGGCACTGGCCGACACATCGGCGTATGAAGAGGTCGCCACAATTGGCCTTGATGGTGACGGCGTTGTGCTACTCGATCTGGCTGAGTTGGGGACGCCAACGCTCTACATTGACGAGAGCAATGGCGGCCTGACCTCCAATCCCCATCTGCTTGCCATGCTGGACAATCTGCTTGAGGTCGCTCCCGCCAGGGTCGCTGCCATTGCATCGCCCCGCCTGCAAGTCTCCACCCCCTATTTAGTGGAATATAGTGGTTCACTCCAGCGCGCGCCATTGCCGCGCGAGAACGAGAACGCAGTAGATCGCTTCGCGCTGCTCGATCAAGCGGCGCGCGATGTGCTGCGCATAAGCAACGATCAGGCAGAGGAGCGACGCACGCGCACGCTGGGGCGGCTTACCACTGCTGAGGCGCGCGGGGAGATTACCGAGCGCAAGCGTGAGGCCGAGGAAACGATTGTGCTCTCTCTGTTTGGGGCAACGGAGGAGGAACGCGTGACGGCCCCTGTTGTCCCCTTTGCACCGCCCTCCATTCGTTTGCAGGTGGTTGTGGGTGACTTCCTGAAACTGGATGATCTGGAGCTTGATAAACCACTCTACTACGCTACAACCGCTGAAGTTGACGCGCTGGCTGTGGGCCACTATCAGGGGACACTTCCCCGCAATGTAATTGGCTACCTGGATCGCGCGATATCTGAAGCGCTGCATCTCCAGCCTGCCGACAACAGTGGCGGCAGCGTGCGGCCGGGGGAACGCCTGCTCACGCAATACGCCGAGCGCGGCATCTTGCGGGGCGACCTCGCACAGCTCTTCTACCTGGAGGACCCGCGCCCTGCCACATCCAAAAACGGCCGCACAATTGCGATCGCGGGCATGGGCGTGCCTGGCCGCTTCAATGAGCCGGAACTCACTGTGCTGGTGCGCGAATTGTGTTGGGCGCTGGGCAGGCTGGGAAAGCGCCACCTTGCCACAGTGGTGATTGGCGCCGGTGTGAATAACTTGCCCGTTTCTGTGGCGGCGTCGGGCTGGATCAGGGGTATCAAACTTGCCTTGACAGGCGTCGAGGACAGCCGGAATCTGGAGACGATCACCTTTGTCGCGAGAGATGCCGACAAGGCGATGATCCTGCACAGCGCGTTGGCGCGCTATGCCAGGGAACTCAACCGCGAAAAGCGAATGCAGGTGACGCTGTATCCCGAGCAGTGGCCCGAGCCAAAAGTGTCGGTGGATGGCACAGGCGCCGCGCAGGCTGCTGATCCCAGCAAAGATGATGAAGCCGATAGGACGCAAGAGGGAGAGGCTCCAGAACTCGAGAGAAATTCGCCCACGCGCCTCACCGTCACCTATGCGGGTGATAGTCTGCGCTTTGGGGCGATGACGAACAGCGCCTCCATCCCCGAACGGGACATCCAGGTTGACCGCAGCTTGCTCGAGGAGGTCAACGACCAGTTCCTGGAGCAAACGAGCCTTGGGCAGCAGCGCGAACATGGCGAGTTTCTGGAGCGGCTCTTGATTCCGCGCGATTTGCGTTCTTCGCTCTACACAGAGGAACCACTTGTTGTGCTTCTGGATAGCGAGACCGCACGCCTGCACTGGGAGGTACTCTGCGCGCCCGACCCGATTAACCTGGATGCAGGGGGCGATGAGGATGACACGCTGATGTACTTCTGGGCGACGAGCCGGGGGCTGACGCGCCAACTGCGCACCGGCTTCGCACCGCCCCCAGAGCCGCCCCCGCCGGGCAAACGGCTGCTGCGCGTGCTCGTTATTGCAGACCCGGCGGCAGACGCGCCCTTACCAGGTGCATTGGAGGAGGGCATTCTCGTCGCCGAGTTGTTTGAACGCTTCAACACCGTCTATGCAACAGGCATGAACCGCGTTGAAGTAGTACGCCTCTTTGGCCCCCACGAGGCCACACGCGCCAACGTGCTGCGCTTG
>DIAV01000250.1:30390-38415 GCA_002415895.1 Anaerolineales bacterium UBA5069
GACCGTGTGCCGCAATTTGTCTTCGCCAACGCGTGCCAATCGGGGCTCACGCGCGACCAGGCTGCACAGCGCGATGCGCGGCTGGCCCCCACCTTTGCCGAGGCCTTCTTCCAACAGGGCGTCTCCAACTTTGTCTGCACCGCGTGGCCCGTGGGTGATCTGGCCGCGCGCGATTTTGCGCTCACACTCTATGCACGTCTTTTGTGGATGAAAGCTGCAGACGGAGGGGGTGGCGCGATTGGCTCCGGCCTGCGCAGCGAAGTCGGCGCCTATGTGGCAGACAGCAGTGACCCGGATTCGTTCTACATGTTCAGGGCTATGCAGGAAGCACGTCGCACGATTGCTGCATTACATCGTGATATCAAGACGTGGGGCGCCTACCAACACTACGGCAACCCCTACTATCGTTTCTTTACGCCCGAGCGCGACGCAGGCACGGAACTTGTGGATGACGTACAGCGGGCGCGGCACGCCATGGCGCCGGGCGTGCCGCTGCGCACACAAACGGCAAACAGCATCATTCAACTGCCGCCGAGCCAGGTTGTCAAGACCATTATTGGCGAGCCGCCCCAAATCCTGCGCCTCACGCAGATTACCAAGTTCCTGCGGGTGCAAGAAGCGCGCGATGATTTCGCGGTGTCGGGCACCGGCCTGGCCGTAGCGGTCATCGACACTGGCTTGAATGTACACCACGTCGCTTTTGCCGGCAACGGCAAAATTGCTGCTCGGCACAACTTTGTAGACAGTCCTGGCGGCGCACAAGACGTTGAGGACACGGATGGCCACGGCACCCATGTGGCCGGCCTCATTGCAGCCAATAGCGCGCTCCTGACAGGCATTGCGCCGGAAGCCAGCGTGATTCCGCTCAGAATCGCCAAGGAGACCCAAGTAAGCCTGATTTTGAAGAACACCCTCAATCCGGCGTTGCAGTGGGTGCTTGACAACCACAAGGCGCACACAATCACTGCTGTGAACCTCTCATTCGGGGGCGGCAACTGGCAGACTGGAGATGAGTTTATTGCCGCCACGACAATGCTCAATCAGGCTGCGGCACCGGTTCTGATCGACTTATTCAAGCAACTGCGCGGCAAAAACATCGCGGTTGTTGTCTCTGCGGGCAATGACTACCCTGGTAGCGAAGGAATGGCTTTCCCTGCCATCGTGCCCTACTGCATTTCCGTAGGATCAGTCTTCGACGCTGATATTGGATCATTCTCTATCGACAATGGGAGGTTCATAGCCTTTTCGACAGCGGCAGGCCGAATTACCCCCTACTCCCAACGCCTCCACAAGCCGGATGATGCGCAGAAGCCCTATACGACGGTCTTTGCCCCTGGGTCCATAGCAACCTCGGCAGGCATCATCGGCAATAACCAGTCAGTTGACAAGAACGGCACGAGCCAGGCTGCCCCCGTCATCACGGGGCTCATCCTGCTCATGCAGGAGCTGTACATGCGCAACAACGGCGGCAAGCTGCCACCGGTTAACAAGTTGGTTGAATGGCTGCGGAAAGGGGGTGAAACAATTAAGGACGGAGACGATGAGAAGGACAACGTCAAGCACACAGATAAGGAATATGTTCGCATCGACGCCCTAAAGGCGCTGCAGGCAGTCCAGTAACAATCTTGGCACCGGATGTCATCACAACTGGAGTGGCAGGGATGTTTTGCTCGCTCCGGTTGCGCTCCATCAATCGCTGGCCGCACGACGTCTGTTCATTCGCTCAGGAGGCGAGAAATGCCAGTTATCAAGGGGACCCACAGCAAGCCAGGCAGTGTCACTGCTGCAACAGGGGGTTTGGGTGGCCTGGCCATCAACAATCCCAACCACAGCTTTCGTTATCTCACCTTGGATCTGTCGGCTGGTGCACCCGCGGTCGATGTAAACGCACTGCTTCCGGCCGACGACCCAGCAAAGGTGATCAAGGCGCTACTCGCTTTGGCTGACAAGATGTTTGAACAGTCAGACCTGGCGACGCCCAAGTCCACCATTCCACCGGTCTACACCTATTGGGGACAGTTCATCGACCACGACATTACTGCAGGCACAGACCGAGACAGCAACCAGAAGCCCAATCTGTTGGAATCCAACATCCTCGACACGTCCTTCGCGCCACAGCCGCACAAGGAGGTCGAGCTCAAGATTGTCAATCTGCGCTTGCCAGAACTTGACCTGGACAGCGTCTATGGGTCTGAACAAGGCCCGAATGACGCCGAAGTGGCGGACGAGGGGATATTTGCCGCTGACAATGTTCACCTGCGCGTGGGCGAAGTCTCTCCCGGCAATGCCCCGCCTGCGCCTGCCGGCACAACGCGCGACCTGCCGCGGCGGCGCAAGGGAGAACCAGGCGTTGCAGACACACGCGTTGGCGAAGCACGCATTGGCGATGGGCGCAATGACGAGAATGTCATCATTGCCCAGTTCCACACCGCCTTTCTCCACTTCCACAACGCAGTTGTCGACATGCTTCAAGCCAATCCGCAGATCGCGAGCCATAGTATCCTGGCCGGATTGACCCCTTTCGAACAAGCCAGGCAGATTGTGCGCTGGACCTATCAGTGGCTTGTAGTTGAAGACTATCTCAAGACAATTGCCAAGCCGCAGGTTGTAGACGACATGCTGAATGCGCCAACAAGCTTCTTCCCGCAGGCCAGCGAGCGCTTCATGCCGTTGGAGTACTCGGTGGCAGGTTTTCGCTTTGGCCACACCATGGTGCGCGCAGCGTATGACTACAACATGAACTTCACAATGCACAACCCGCAAATAGCAAACGCCTCACTTGTACAGCTCTTCCGGTTTACGCATGCCGGAAACTTCACGCCGGGGAAACAGAACCCGGCAGACCCGCGCACTGATCGACTTCCGGGAATCTGGGTCATCGACTGGGAGCGCTTCACGAACAAGCACAGCACCGTTGATGAGCAATTCGCGCGCAAGATCGACACCAACCTCGCCCTGCCATTGCAGGCTTTGGATACTGTGGACGAAGTGGCCGCCGGGCAAGGCGTGCAAGGCATTGTGCGCAATCTGGCGCGCCGCAATCTGCTACGCGGCTATCTCTTCAATTTGCCTACAGGCCAGCACGTTGCCCAATCGCTGGGTGTACCCGTACTTGCCAATGTGGCGCCAACCGGCAAGTCCGAGTTGAAGACGGTGCTTGAGGAGAGTGGTTTCGACAAGCGAACTCCGCTTTGGTACTACATCCTCCGCGAGGCCGAAACGGACTCGAATGGGCAGGGCAATCGTCTGGGCGAAACCGGCAGCCGCCTCGTGGCCGGTACGATCATTTCCATGCTCAAGAGCGACGCGGGTTCCTACATCAACAAGGGATGGACGCCCACTCATACGGCGGCGGCAAAGCTGCACAACGAGCAGCCCATCCAGACGATTATGGACTTGTTCCGCTTCGCGGGCGTGGCGCCATAGGGTAGGTTCGTGTGATACCGGTTGTACCCGTGGCCGCAGCGCCGCAACCGGCGCTGCAATCAGCTGCTGCATTGCAGGCTGCTCTGCAGCCTAACTGACGCGCACAGCGGCATGTGCTGCCGGTTGTAACCCTGTGCAAGGTCCGGTTCCCCAACTACCTCGGGGAACCGGACCTTGCACAAACATGACTGCTCGTAGACAACGGACGACACAGCCTGGGCCGCGCCCAATCCCTTCCAAGGAGATGCCATGTCGAATCCCCAAACCCAGACTGAATCGGCCCGCGCGGTGGACGATGCGGGCGTCCAGCCTGATGCCAAACCCCTGCCGAACAAGTACTGCGACATCATCATGAAAGGTGGCATTACCAGCGGCGTGGTTTATCCAAAAGCAATTAGCGAGCTTGCCAAAACCTACTGCTTCCAAAGCATCGGCGGCGCGTCGGCAGGGGCACTTGCGGCATCAGCCACAGCCGCTGCAGAACGCGGGCGCAAGAAGGGGCTCGACAGCTTTGGCGAGCTCGACAAGCTTCCTGATGAGCTTGGCAAACCCCTCTTTGAGGCTGGCCCGTCCCGACTATTTTCTCTCTTCAAGCCTGCGACTGCCGCGCAACCTGTCTTCAACACCGCAATCGCCTTCCTGGGTGCAGACGAAGGCAAGCCATCTCGCGTGATCGCAGCCGCCTTCTCCAACTTCAAGCCGGCAGCCCTGATGGGTGCGCTGCCGGGGCTGCTGTTGGTCGTACTTCTGATGCTGGGATCGAAGGGCCTGCTATTGGCGTGGGGGCTGGTGGCAGGCATTCTGTTGATTGCGCTGGGCAGCGGCATTGCGGTTCTCTATGCCTTGGTCACACGCGCGGTGCGGGTGCTTAACGACCATCATTTCGGCCTGTGTACAGGAATGAATGAGCAGCCCGCGGCCGCAGAGCCTGCCCTAACGGAATGGCTGGCAGCGCTCTTTGACCGCCTGGCGGGCATCGATGAAGCCGAAAGGCCGCTGACGTTTAGTGACCTCTGGAATACGGACGACCCCAAAGCGCTGCATGAGATCGATCTCGCCATGATCACCACCAATTTAAGCCACGGTCAACCCTACCGTTTGCCTTTTGAGCAGAACGACTACTTTTTTGATGCTGACGAAATGCGCGCCTTCTTTCCCGAGAAGGTAGTGCGCTGGATGGTCGAGCACCCGCGCCGAAGCGCACACGATACGGATCCGATGCGCAACGGGAAGGTGCTGTGCACGCTGCCCGACCCTGCCGATCTACCTGTTGTCGTCGCTACTCGTATGAGCCTGGCTTTCCCAATTCTGCTCGGCGCAATTCCACTTTATGCAATCGATACAACGCGCACCGCCACAAGAGCCACTGAAGAATTTAACAGAAACAAGGAGGCAAGCACGCCGTTCCAGCGCTATACGGCCGAAACCTGCTGGTTCTCCGACGGCGGCATCGCCATCAACCTGCCGATTCACTTTTTTGACGAAGCGCTGCCTTTATGGCCCACCTTTGCCATCAACTTGCGCTCCTTTCACCCTGATCATGCACGCGCACGCATCGAAGCAGAGAACATCTGGATGCCGGACACCAATAATTCCCGGGATGACAAGATTGGCCCGTGGACATACTTTGACCATGGCGTCGATGGCTTTGCGCGTGTGACGAGCTTTCTGGGAACTATTCTCTATACAGCGCGCACCTGGTCGGATCACCGCCAGTTGCAAGTGCAAGGCTACCGCGACCGAGTGGTGCACATCTTCGTCGGTAAAGATGAGGGTGGTCTGAATCTGAAAATGGATTACGACGATATGCATTCACTCAGTGAGCGGGGCAGAGAAGCGGGGAAAACACTGGCAGAGCGCTTTGGCAATCCGCAAACGAAGCATCCTCTCTCGTGGCTCAACCATCGCTGGATTCGTTATCGCGCGACAATGGCGGCTTTCGATCCGCTGTTGGCCGTGGTGCGTAGCCAGTATAAGGCCAGCCGCATGGGCGAACCCACCTACGCAGAACTCGTTGCACGCGACAACAATACACTACCCGATAGCTATCGCTGGCAGGGCGTTGAGCAATCCAAAGCCGCAACGGATGGCACGGAACTGCTGTTTGAGTTGGCTGAAGAGTGGGTAGAATTTGGCAGTACATTTGAGAAGAATGCGCCTGAACCTCTGGCCGTACTGCAGAGTCGCCCGCGCGTGTAGCCGAAAGCAACGAGTCTGCGCCGCAATGCCACTCCAAGTGATCCAGATGGCAGCGACGCGATCAAGCGGTCAGTAATGGCCCGTTTGATCGCGTCGCTGCCATCTCGATCGACAATTTTACGCTTCCCGCCCTCAATCCATCCCCAGACGCGCACCCCCGTTGGCAGCTTCCCGCAATCTCTCAATATCGCGCAGGGGTGGCGTGCCGAAGAGGCTCTTGTACTCGCGATTAAAATGTGAAGCGTCATCATATCCCACGCGGTAACCCGCGCTGGCGGCGTCAAGGTGCTCGCCCAGCATGAGGCGGCGCGCCTCCTGCAGCCGCAGTTGCTTCTGGAACTGCAAGGGGCTCATCGCCGTGACTGCCTTGAAGTGGTGGTGAAAGCCCGAGACGCTCATGCCCAAATCATGCGCAATCTCGTCCACGCGCAGCGGCTGGTCAAACTCCTTGTGGAAGCGCTCAATGGCCGTGGCAATGCGGTGCGTATTGCCGCCCAGCACGGTGACATAACGAAGCCGGTCGCCCTGTTCGCCCATCAGGAGACGATAGACGATCTCGCGTATCACCAGAGGGGCGAGAAAGCGCATGTCGGACGGGGAGTCCAGCAGCCGGACGAGGCGCACCACAGCATCCTGCAGCGCTGCATCAAGGGAGCTGACGTCAATCGCGGTGACTGCCGGCGGTCGGCGCGGCGTACCAGGGTCGGCCTCGACCATCACCGAGCCGACGAGGACAGGATCAAGCTGGAGGCGCAGCCCCAAATAGGGCTCCTTCTGTGATGCCTGGGTGACCTGGCTGGCAACGGGCAGTTCGACAGTGGTAATGAGGTAGTGCGCGGGATCATACCGATAGCGCGTATCGCCTACCATCATTTCTTTGCAGCCTTGTGCAATCACACAAAACGCAGGGTGGAAGAGAGTGTGCCGCAGCTCGGTGGGGGCATCGGCGCGGAAGAGAAAGAGGCCCGGCAGCGGCTCCGTGCTTCCATCTGCGCGCAGCATACGCGCGATGCGCTCGACGAGTTCATCGCGACCGGCTTGCGCCCTGAATGTCTCTCGCTCTGCCTGGTGGTCGTTCATCGCGCGCATGCATATATCTCCATTTCCCCTCACACATCGCCTTGCAGCAGTTTGCAGAATTGTACAATGCCCCTGGACGATCATCATATCACGCTGCACACAAAGCTCTTACAATGGAGTTCAGAGAGACAGTGTTGGCCTCACCACCTGCTGTACATCTGGACTTTTATTTAGGAGTCGCGGTTGCAGGATACGCAGCGGGCGCGCCGAGAGCAGGATGTAGAGAAAGAAAGTATAGGCAACAATGCAAAAACGCACGCTGGGCAAGAGCAATCTGGAAGTTTCGGCACTGGGGCTGGGGTGCATGGGCATGAGCTCCGCCTATGGTCCGCCCAGGGACAGGCAGGAGATGATCGCGCTCATCCGGGCAGCCGTGGAGCGCGGCATCACCTTCTTCGACACCGCAGAAGTCTACGGTCCCTTTATCAATGAAGAGCTTGTGGGTGAAGCGCTCGAGCCGGTACGCGCGCAGGTGGTGATTGCCACCAAGTTCGGGTGGGACCTTGATCCCGTCACGAACGCGCGCACTGGCGGCCTGAACAGCCGGCCTGAGCACATCAAGGAGGTTGCCGAGGCTTCGCTCAAACGGCTTAGAACCGATGTGATTGACCTCTTTTACCAGCATCGGGTTGATCCCAGTGTGCCGATTGAAGAGGTGGCGGGCGCGGTCAAGGAGTTGATTCAGGCGGGCAAGGTGAAGCACTTTGGCCTCTCCGAAGCGGGCGCACAAACAATCCGGCGCGCGCACGCCGTGCAACCAGTCACAGCCATTCAGAGCGAGTATTCTCTCTGGACGCGCGATCCCGAGCCGGAAGTGCTGCCTGTTTGCGAAGAACTGGGCATCGGCTTCGTTCCCTGGGGACCACTGGGCATGGGATTCTTGACGGGTAAAATCGACGCGAGTGCAACATTTGCCAGCACCGATTTCCGCAATGCGGTGCCGCGCTTCACGCCGGAGGCCCTGCAGGCCAATCAGGCTTTGGTGGAACTGCTGCGCGCTGTTGCGGATCAGAAGGGAGCGACTCCGGCGCAGGTGGCGCTGGCCTGGCTGCTGGCCCAAAAGCCGTGGATTGTGCCCATCCCCGGTACAACCAAGCTGCATCGGCTGGAGGAGAACATGGGTGCCGTGGCTGTGGCACTGACCCCCACCGATCTGCACGCGATTGAAGCGGCGGCGGCATTGATCCAGGTGCAGGGGGCGCGGCTCCCGGAGCAGGCGCTCAAATACACCGGCCGCTAAGCTGCGGCTGGGTCGACACCAACGCTTTGGCAACTGGAATTATGGCGTTTCACGAGGGAGACCACACCATGCAAAAACGC
>DIAV01000191.1:0-3962 GCA_002415895.1 Anaerolineales bacterium UBA5069
CTGGCCGACACGGCGCTGCGCACAGCCGACGCAGGCTACCTGACGCGCCGCCTGGTGGACGTGGCCCAGGATGTGATCATTACCGAAGATGACTGCGAAACCCGCGCAGGCATTTGGATTGACAACAGCAAGCAAGCGTCCATGGGCGAGAGCTTCATGGACCGCATTGCCGGCCGTTTCCTCTCCGACGACCTGCTGGACCCGGAAACCGGCGCCGTGCTGCTGCCGCGCGATGCACTGCTCGACGAAGCCGCGCTGGCCACACTTGAGCGCCGCAAAGTGAAGAAGGCGCGCGTGCGCACACCGCTCACCTGCGAATCGCGCTTTGGCATCTGCATGAAGTGCTACGGCGAAGACCTTGCTCGTGGCGGCCTCGTGAAGATGGGCGAAGCCGTGGGCATTATTGCCGCCCAGTCGATTGGTGAGCCGGGTACGCAGTTGACGCTGCGCACCTTCCACACGGGTGGTGTGGCAGGCACAGATGACATTACACAGGGTTTGCCCCGCATTGAAGAACTCTTCGAGGCGCGCAACCCCAAGGGCGAGGCCGTGCTGAGCGAAATTGACGGCAGCCTTGAAGAGCACTGGGATGGCGAGATTCGCTACCTGCGTGTGGTGAGCACCCAACTGTCGGTGCGCGAGGTAGAGGTGCCGGCAGGCTACGAAATTCTGATGAGCGACGAAGATCGCGTCCAGGAGGACACGGAAGTCGCCCGCACAGCAGGCAACGGTGACGGGCCGCAGTCGATTGTGGCCGGCATGGAAGGCACCGTGGTTGTAGACCGCAACGAAGACGGCAGCGCCATTGTGCGTGTGCGCCGCGAAGACAAAGACGTGCGCGAGTATCAAATTCCTGCCAACGCACGCCTGCGCGTGGAGCCAGGCGCTGAAGTGCACGCCGGTACGCAGCTTACCGAAGGCGCCAAGAATCCCAAGGAGATTCTGCGCATTCAGGGGCGCGAAGAGGCCCAGCTCTACCTGCTCGAGCAGGTGCAGCAGGTCTATCGCAGCCAGGGTGTGGCCATCCACGACAAGCATATTGAAGTGGTGTTGCGCCAGTTGCTGCGGCGCGTGCTTGTACGTGCCACGGGTGACACGGACCTGCTGCCGGGCGAACTGATCGACCGCTTCCGCTTCGAAGACATCAACAACGAGGCCATCGCCAAGGGCGGCAAGCCCTCACGCGCTGAGCCGATTGTGCTGGGTCTCACCAAGGCGGCGCTCAACACCGAATCGTTCCTTGCGGCGGCCTCCTTCCAGGAGACGACGCGCGTCCTCACCGAAGCCGCCATCAAGGGGCAGAAGGATGACCTGCGCGGCCTCAAGGAGAATGTGATCATCGGCAAGCTCATCCCTGTGGGCACCGGTTTCATGACCCGTCGCCAGAAGGCGCTGGAGGATGAGCAGCGCCGAGCCCTGGCCGAGCATGTGGACACCGAGGCGGGCGAGATTGAGCTTGAGATGACGGAGATGGATCTCCAGGATCTTGACCTCAGCGAGCTGACCGGCGTCGCCGAGCTGGGTATGGAGCCGTTGGGCGTGAGCAAGGCCAATGCCGTCTCTGATGAAGACGGCGACGACGACCTTGACATCGAGTCCCTCGATGAAGAGGAAGAGAACACCGACGACAACGAGATTGACAACGACAACGATGCAGACAACGATCTCGACATTGACGTGGACATGGACTAGACCCGCAAGGGTTGATGTATAGAATAAAAAGAGCGGCGCCCCGATGAGGGGCGCCGCTCTTTTTATTGCAGACGATGATTTGGAAAGCCTCACGGTGCTTGCGTATATTGTGAGAGATGTGCCGCGCGCGCGTCCAGCAAAGGAGGATGTGGATGGAATACCGGGCCGATGGTGCGGCGCAGGCCGCCGCCGCGCTGCACTTTCTGTGCACCGAATTGCCAACGCGTACGCTGGGCACGGAGGGCAACCGGCGCGCCACACAATTTGTGGAGGCGCACCTGGCCGCCAGCGGCTGGCGCACCGAGCGCCAGGTCTTTGATTGCCTGGAATGGCTGTATGCGGGCGCAAACCTGAGCGCAGGTGAGGCCGAGTGGCCAGTTCTGCCCGGGCCGTGGTCACTGCCCTGCAACGTGGAGGCGGCGCTCTTTGCCTGTGCGACGGTTGAGGAGATTGAGGCCGCACCCGATCTGAGCGGGCGCATTCTGCTGCTCCACGGGCCGATCACAGCCGAGCAGTTGATGCCCAAGCGCTTTCCCTTCTACAATCCCGACGAGCACCAACGCATCTATACGGCGGTTGAGAGCAAGCGCCCTGCGGCGGTGGTTGCAGCCACGGCGCGCAACCCCTCGCTGGCAGGGGGTATTTACCCCTTCCCCCTCTTTGAAGATGGCGACTTCGATATTCCATCGGCGTATATGACAGATGTCGAGGGTGTGCGCCTCCTGGCCGCAGCGCCTGCCCTGGTGCGGCTGGAGGTGTGCTCGCAGCGGCGGCCCACCACTGGCTGGAATGTGGTGGCGCGCAAGGGCAGCAGCTTTGCCAGCCCGATTGTTCTCTGCGCGCATATTGACGCAAAGAAGGGGACACCCGGCGCGCTTGACAATGCTGCCGGCGTGGTGACGCTGCTGCTGGCAGCAGAGCTGCTGTCTGCGTATGAGGGCGAGCAGGGCGTGGAGGTGGTTATCTTCAACGGCGAGGACAACTACGCCGCCGCAGGTGAGATCGAATATCTGCGCCGCCTGGGGCCGGCGGTGCGAAACGTGCGCTTTGCCATCAACGTCGACGGTGCAGGCAACCGCGACAATGCAATTGCGTGGTCGCTCTATGGCTGCCCGCCCATGATTGAAGAACGCGTACGCGCCAATCTGATAGAGCGACCGAACTTTGTTGAGGGCGAAGTCTGGTATCAGAGCGACCATGCCATGTTTGTGCAGGCGGGCGTGCCCGCGCTGGCCTTCACCACCGACAATTTTGCGCAGGTGTGGGCGCAGATCGCTCATACCGCAGCGGACACGCCGGAGCTGGTGGATTGCGGCGCACTCGTGGGGCTGGCGCACACCATTCATCACATCGTTCATGTCATCGTGGCAGGCTAATCCAGCGCGGTGGCATTCTCAGGCGTAATAGGCAGGCAGCTTTTTCAGCCCTTCCCACTGTTCCGGATCATGACCAAAAATGACCAGTTGAACTTGCTCGTGCGCCACCAGATCAAGCAGCTTGTTTGTACTGGCGCGAATCGCTGCCGCATCCGGGTCGCTGCCATCGTCGGCCAAGTCGCGCACAAAGCTCGTGCGGAAGGGTACCGCATCAACCGTCAGGAGAACTGCACCTGTTTGTAACAGCCGCACCAGCACCGATTGGTTGCCGGGCACATGGCCACTGGTCTCGATCAACTCCAATCCCGGTAGCAATTCCGTGTCACCGTCTACGAGCCGTATCCGTTCCAGCGGCTGATCCCACTGTGGACGTATGAGTGCGTAGCGTTCGTTGCCCGGCGCATGTTCATGGTGGGCGCGCTGCACCACATAGTTCGCTTTTGTAAAGGCCCCGTGATTGCCTGCATGATCAAAGTCATAATGTGTCGAAATGACAGTGTTTATGTCGTCCGGCTGCAGCCCAAGCATGGCAAGTTGCTCAAAGATCATTTGCCCGTTCACGAATTCTCGCTGCTCTTCCGGAATGATGGGAGGGAGGCCGCTGTCTATCAGGATATTCCTGCCGTCATCCGTCTGCACCAGATAGCAGACAATCGGAATCCGATAGTCCGGCATGGACCCAACCTGCATCAGATAGAGACGCTTCACGGCTGTCTGGCTGACCATTTCCTTATCTCTTTCCCGGAATTGAACAAATATGCTAGTAAGTCGCGGTCGTGGTTGCGAGGCAGGCAGGTAATCCGCGCTGGTTGCTGAAAAGGAGTCGTATCATAGGCGACGTTGCCAGGCAAAGCCAATCATGATTTACGGCTGCATCCGGCAAGTACGCGAAGG
>DIAV01000191.1:3990-6490 GCA_002415895.1 Anaerolineales bacterium UBA5069
GCGGCTGAAGCCGCCGCTACGCAGTCCTTCGCGTACTCGTAGGCTGCACCACTTGGTACTCACAAAAAAGTGCGGACACAGCAGCTGGCCGGGCATAACCTCGCCCTTCCTGCAGTCTCCGCACTTTTGTTGATTCCGTGTTCTGGCTGTGCTTTACGCGACGGGCCGCAGCCCCAGATAAACCTGATCCCCGGCGAGCGTGCGCAGAATGGATTCCGGCGCCTTCCACGGCATGAACTGGTTCAATTCGGTGGGCGAGAGCGGCGCGTTGTTATTGGCAAGGAAGACGCGGAAGCAGGCCGACGCCAGCGGCAGCCGCTCGTTGATATAGTCGGGGTCATTGGCGCAACGCTGACGCAGGCACTCGCGCAGCGCGTCGGTGCGGCGCACCTCGCCCGTGTCGGGGTCAACCCAGTCTACATCTTCGGTGTCGGAGTAGTTCGTAAAGCGGTCGCGGCACTCTTCGCAGAGTTGGTCGCGCAGAGAGAGGCGGAAACTGCGCCCGCTCTTTTCCCACCAGTCGTAGTCAATATGAAACTTCGTCTCAACCGTTGGGCGGAAACGGGCGAAGCGCTGGCTCGCCAGGGATGGGCTCATACGTAGCTCCCTTATTCAGTCATGGCCAGGGCAAAGAGGCCGTTGCCGACATCACGGAAGTTCCGGCTGCTGAGCAGCGCATGGAAGACCGGGCCAGGGGCGACGCGCCGCACAATGTTGACGGCGGCGTAGACGCTCTTGGCATGTACTGCGCCCTGGGGATTGAGCTTCGTCAGTTCGGGCACAACCTGTTCAACGATGGTTGCGAGTGGAATATTGGCGTTATCCATTTGTTCGCGCAGCGTATCCAGCGCAGGCAATTGCGCATCGTCGGCGTGGACAATCAGTTGCTCGTCATATTCGCACGCTACCTGCAGCTTGTTCATTTCCAGACGCAGGGCGTTGGCGTCGAGATCGGCGGTGGCAAAGCGCGCCCACTCGCGCTTGGCGCGGCGCGTGCGGAAGTCCACCACCAGCTCGCCGGGCACATTGGTGCGTTCCAGCGTAATCAGCGCGCCGGCCGGAATCTGGTGATCGTTCATCCACTTTTCCAGCCCGGCCACATAGCGGCCCTGCGGTACAACCCAGCCCTGATAGCGGGTGCCCCAACGCCCGTCAATCAGCGTCACAAGCGAGCGGCCGCCGTCGGCCACGGGGAAGAAGGCGCGTGTGCGCCCGCTCAGCGGCAGTGTGCCGTAGCGACGATGGGGATAGATGAGTGTAACGGTTGTATTGGGCACCAGGCTGGGCACGTCACTGGGGAGGGTGCTCTCGCCCCATTCGTCATCCAGTTCCCACTCAAACTGCAGCATCTCCACGCTCAGCAGCGCGCGGTTGTAGCGCTGGGGTGTGTGGCGCAGCAAGGCCGGTGTGGCGACGACAGCCTCGGGCTCCATGCGGCGCAGATACCAGGCAGGCTGGCCGCCCACATAAACCAGATCAAAGCGCGGGTCACTCGCCAGCGCGTGGTCCAGGCTCTGCAGGCGCATCGGCTCGCTGACATTCTTGTCAAGGTCCGTCTCGGCCAGCAACTGGGCACTGCTTTGGGGCTGGCCCGCCACCTCGATCATGGCCTCGGCAATGTTGAGATGGCCCACGTGGACTTCTGCGAGCATGTCGCTGAGTAACCAGGCGCCGTTGATCTCCACGAAGTGCGCGTGGCGTGGCCCTTCCTCCAGCGCAAAGATGACGCTCTCTTCAATTTCGTCGCGATACAGGTTGTAAACCTCTTCCGGCGAGAGCAGATCCTCTGCATTGAGCAGATTCGAGCCGTTGCTCTGGTTGAGCCGATGGGGCGTTTGCAGCCCCGCAGCGTATTCACGCGGCGTACGGCTGCCGCTGAATTCGATGCTCACAACCTCAAAGTCCCCATGTTCAGGGTTCTTGCCGGCGCGCACCTCCACAACCGTGCCCATGGCGAAATCCTGCGTGGGGAAGACCACTGTCTGCCCTACGCTATAATGCTCTTTGGGCTGGTAGATAACACCCTTTTTGAGCTCATG
Source organism: Anaerolineales bacterium UBA5069 (assembly GCA_002415895.1). Taxonomy (GTDB): domain Bacteria; phylum Chloroflexota; class Anaerolineae; order Caldilineales; family Caldilineaceae; genus UBA5069. The sequence goes on from DIAV01000191.1 coordinate 6,030, forward strand.
CTCGAGGCGAGCATCTTCGCGGCGCATGTATTCGGCAATCAGTGCCTGGGTAAGCTCGGGAAGGGGGCGGGGGGATTGCGCGTCAAGCAGGAGGTTGTACAGGAAATCGACGTCTTCGGGCGTTGTCTCGAATTGATCTCGCCAGAAAGGTGCTGTTTGAGTTTGGCGTTGCAGCACGCTTTCCTCCTCATGGTAATGAATGGGGCTGCAGCGCAGTGAATGCCGCACTGCAACCGAACTCGGAAGGCCGCAATTGCGGCCCCGGCAGTGGGTAGACGCCACACTGCACACAGAAAACGCGCTAAATATCACTGTTTTCCGCGACCTACAAGTATAGCCATACCCAGGCCAAGCGCCAAACCGGAGGCCCGCTGCAACTTCTGGAGTTGTCAGTGATACCGGCATGAAAACAGCATCGCAACGCAAAGCCACAAAGGAGCGCAAAGCAACGCATAGCAAGG
>DIAV01000191.1:6529-7117 GCA_002415895.1 Anaerolineales bacterium UBA5069
GCAACTTTGCGTTGCGATTTGGCTGTGGGTTTCACTGCGGTATCACTTTAGGTGGCGCTGGGTCGCTGGTGCTTGCAATGTGCCTGGAGTGCCATGCTGGACGCTTTGCCCGCTGCGTGCGATAATGGGCGCATATCTTCCGCCGCCCACGCTATTTCCTCTTGTGTGAAAAACCATGCAAATTTCCGAAATCCAGCAGTATCTTCAGGCCAACCACATTGACGGCTGGCTGCTCTACGATTTTCGCGGCAGCAACCCCGTGGCACTGCACGTGGCAGGCATAGCCACCAGCGGCTCGCGGCGCTGGTTCCTCTGGGTTCCCGCTGCAGGTGAACCGCGCTGGCTAATCCACGCGATTGAGGGCAGCACCTTTCGCGATGTGGCCCCCGGCACAGAAGGCGAAAAGCTCGTTTATGCAGGCTGGCGCGAACTTGGGGCGCTGCTCCCCGTGCTTGTGGGCGCACGCGCCGGCGCTACCCAGCGCATTGCCATGGAATACAGCCCCGCCAATGCCATTCCTTATGTGAGCCGCGTAGACGCGGGCACGAAGGAACTGGTTGAACAGACAACCGGCGCCGAGATTGTAAG
>DIAV01000115.1 GCA_002415895.1 Anaerolineales bacterium UBA5069
TTGTGGGCATTTGCAGCGGCTGTGCAATGGCCCCCTCATCCACCGTGCCGTAGACGGCGAACGCCTCTGTGGTGGCGGGTGTATAGACGGGTAACTCGCCCGAGATGCCATCTGCGTAGTCACCTGCGGCCGCGGCCACCTGGAAGCGCGCCGTGCCTGCGTTCACTGTGGACGCTGGGAAGCGCACCTCAACACGGTCATTGGCGGGCACCTCCACAAGCTGCCCCACTGCGCTATCAAGGGCAATGTTGGTGGTGGTCATCGCCACGCGCACGCTCAGCGGCACGTCGGTCTGGTTTTGCAGCACCACGGGGAACTCGAAGGAATCGCCAAAGTTGAGGAAGCGGGGCGCGCTGGGGCGCACCATGAGCGGCAGCCGTGCCGTGATGTTGGCCTCGGCGCTGCCGAAGTCGCGTTCGGTGGCGGCCACCACCATCACGCGGTAACGCGTTAGGTTGTCCGGCGCCTGGAACTCGACGCGTGCCTTGCCGTCGGCGTCAGTCGTTACCGCAGGGGCGAAGATTGCCAGCGGATTGAAGTTGGTGCGTATATCGATAGGCGTAGCGGCCTGCTGCTCCGACTCTACCTTGGCGATCACGCCCGCTTCCATGGCAGGCATTTCGGTGGCCATGGGCGCCGCCGCGGGCATCGCCATGTCGGCCATCGCGTCGGAGGGCATGGCCGCCGCGTACGTGGCCACTTCCTCGACGCTGCCACCGCCACCGCCGCGCCCGCCCATCATGGCTGCGGCCATGGCGGCGGGGTCAATCAGCACGATGTTGTTGCGCGCATAGGTGCTGTCGATGGTCGAGCCGACCTCACGATAGAAGGTGAGGAGCGGGTCGGCAATGGAATAACCTGTGAGTGCAAGAATTGCCTCATCCACCACCACCACGGCGATCTCGGCATTGGCCACGGGCGCGCCTGCACTGTCGGTGGCCACAAGGTCGATGGCGGTTTGCGCGCCGGGCGCGAGCGCCGTCGCCTCGGGTTTGATCTCCAGCGTAAGCGTGCGGTTGACGGGCGGAATACTTAACGTCAACTGCGCAGTTGCAAAGGCGGGGCGCAGTGGCAGATCGGGCAGGGGTTCGCCCTTGTCGTCCACGCGTACGGCTGCGCCTGTCAGGTCCACCTGCACCACCAGATTGGGCACGTGGGCCTCATCAATCGGCACGCGCAGGACGGCGGTGGTGTCGGTAATCGTAAAGCGCTCGGTGGCAATGAAGCCATTGCGCGCCACAGTGAGCAACCCTTCGGCGGGGCTGAAGGGAGACTGCACCAGCAGTTCGGCCACATCACCGGGGGCGTAGGTCTCCTTGTCGGGGATGATCTGCGCCTGCTCCTGCTGCAATGCGCGCGTGGCCGTGCTTGCGCCGCCGGAGACCCAGCGCGTCAGTTCTGTGCGGTTGAGGCGCTCGTTCTCGTCGCGCACCTCGGCCCATATGCGGTAGCTGCCGCCCGTGTCGGTGGCAAATGTGCACTGCACCGGCTCGGCGGCCGAAAGCAGTTCGCAATCCTGCACCGGGCCATCCTGCTGCACGTTGCGGCCATTGCGCCAGACGTATTCCTGCACAGCCGCGTGCACCTGCACGGGTGTCTCGGCTACAACGTTGCCGTCCACATCCGTGACGATGACATCGAATTTGAGCGGTTCACCCGCCTCAACAAACATCTGGCTGGAGCGCAGGCCCACATACAGGGCAGACGGATGCACGAGCAGGCTGGTGGAGGCGGCCCACGCCTGGCGGTTGATGTCCATGACGACGGCCTCGGCGCTCACGCTGTAGGGGCGCGGCTCCTCGGCGCGGTTGAAGCTCATGCGCAGGTAGTGCGTGCCTGTGGCGTCGGTAAGCCCGACAAGCTGGTTCTGCTGCGGTCCCTGCTGCTCGCCGCCGGCATCATAGTAAACGTCCGCAAAGCCGCCGCCTTCGGCGTAATAACTGATCCACCAGGGCCGCCACACCCCAAAGGTAAACTCTTCCCAATTGGGCGGTGTATAGCTGGCCGGGCTGGCGTTCACCGTCCACGTGGTTTCGGCGCTGGGCAGCGCGCCGCCTGCATAGTAGCCGGCATTCACGGAGACGAGCGCGTCCTCGCCCACAAACCACGGCCCCATGCCTTCGGGCTGCGCCTTGACCTCAAACTCGGGGCGGCGGAACTCCTGCACCTGGAAGCTGTAGTAGTTGTCGGTCATGCCAACACTGCTCATGCCGTTGGCTGTGAAATAGACGTTGTAGTAGCCCAGCGTGGCATTCTCAGGCAGGGTGATGGCGAAGTCGAAGCCATTGAGCGCATTCAGGTCAACCACGCCGTCGGCCATGCTGTTGCCAATGGGGTCCATCACCTCATAGCGCACTGAATAGCGCCCAGATGCCGCGCTGTCGCCCAGCAGCGTAATGTCGCCTGTGGGGCCTGCGCCAAAGCGACGCAGCCAGCCCTTGAAGTGCACCTCTTCGCCGGGCCGGTACATTTGGCGGTCGTCAAAGACATACCAGCGCAGTTCGTCATACTGATCCTGCTTGCGCCAGCCCGAGTCGTTATAGTAATCCCACACATAGCGGGGCAGAATGGCAGTGTCGTCACCCTGGGTGGCCACGAGCATGTAGCCATTGCTCGCCTCCAGCGGCAACCGCAGCGTGCCGTCGGCGCTGGTGCTGCCCTCCGCTTTGGCGCCGTACAGCGCCACCACAACGTTGGCCAGCGGCGCGCCGTCGCTCAGGCGCGTAGCCCATGCCAGCAGCTCATCCTGGTCCGCAAGCGCATCCACAGCCAGATTTGTCACCTGCACCCACGACTGCACGGTGGCGCGATCACGCTCACCAAAGAGCGGTTTGGGGATGTCCACAATCACAACGAACTGGCCAAAGCCCGATGCGGAGAGCATGGGTGTCAGGTCGATGGTGGTTTGCTGCAAAGCGTCTGGTTCGCCCGCGGGGGCAATGTTGTCCTCGAGCAGCAGCTCGCCGGGGGGCGTGGGCGGCGTTTCGTTCCAGAAGTCGCGCTGGTAGCCTTGCCATGCCTGCCAGTCATCAGGCGTCACAGCATAGACGCGCACATGCAGGCGATCATAGTTGCGCGAGAAGACGGTGAAGCCGGGGTCGGCCGCAGGGTCCACTGTGACAAGGCCCTGGTAGGGGCCGGTAAGCATGGGGTAGGCTTCATCGGTTTTGAAGGTGAAGCTTTGGTCTTCGCCCAGCGTCTGGCCGAAGATGTCCTGCATGGCGCCGTTCACCGTCAGCGTATAGGTGGATCGCCCTTCGGTTGCACCGGCAACTTGCACGATGTTGCCATAGACGTTCACGGTCATGCCGGCCATTGTGGGCGTTGTGGTCAACCACGCCGGATCAAAGACGTTGGCATCAATTGCATTTGTGAACTGGAGTTCGAAGGGAGAGCCGGGCGGGCAAACATCGCCACCCCAACTGCAGCGCGCCGCAATGATGCGCAGTGCGCCGTAGGTTTGGAAGGTGTAGGACTGCACTGCCTGCGTCACCAGCGGACCCTCGGCCGAGGGGGTGTTGGGGCCAATGTTGACGTTGATGGTGGCATCGTAGGGCAGCTCGGCAGTGGCGCGGAAGGCCAGCCAGCGCCCCTCGCCCGCCTGCTTGGTCAGCGCGGTAACCTGCGGGTCGGCGGCCACTTCTTCGGGCGCGGCAAGGCGCACGTCCACGGCCTCGCCATTGGCCACCACCTGCATTGTGCTGAGAACGGCCGCAGGGTCAATCAGCTGGTCAAAGCCCACAAAGAAGAGCGGATCGCGCGACTGCGGGCCGTAGGATGGGCTGGAGATGCGCACGGTGGGGGCGGGCGTGCTGAAACGCCAGCGCACAGCCTCCGCCAGCACGCCGCCCGTGGCCGAGGTTGTGCCTTCGGGAATCTCCACACTGTACTCGGTGGCCATGGGGAAGCGATCAACGGCCGGGTCGCCCGTCTCGCCCTGGTATTCGAAGGTGAGGGTCTGCGTACCCAGCCACTTCCACACGCCGGGCAACTGCGGCGTTAGGATGACAGGGATATCACTGGCGGCCACCTGATCCAGCGTGCCCAGCGCAATCATGGGCTGGCTGAAGGTGACCTGCAGGAAGGGGGCCATGCGGATCTCGCCCTCGGGCGCGTAGCGCAGCACTTCAAGCGCTGCGTCGTCCACAACGGGCGCAACGCCTGCTGTGGACGTGGGCGGGAATGTCGCATCGATGCGATTTTCGGGGCTGGGAGGCGGCACCGGTGCGGGGGGCAGGCGGAAGTCCACCTGGTCAGCAACGGCAGCTTCCAGCGGCGGCATGCGATTGAGCAGCGCGGCGGTTTCGTCGGCGCTAAGTGGCTCGCCCACGGTTACGGTGCGCGTAACGGCCTCCTGCGGCTGCTCGCTGCCTTCACTCAGGGTTATCTCCAGCCCATCAACGGTGGGCGCCGGTGATGGCGTCTCCTGGTCGGGCGCGGTTGCAGCACCTCGGCGCGGCATTTCTGCTCCTGTGAATTGGGTGTGGGGGGCCATGTTCGCCGACGCGGGCAGTGCCGCCTGCGTGAGCAGCAGGCTGGCCAGCACCAGCACGTTGACAATGGTGAAGATGCGGCGGCGTGCCGAGTGGCTCGGGTGCGAACCACGCTGTGCTTGCATGTGCGACATAAACAATTCCTCCTCCGGCGCGATCCGGGTGTGGGATGCGGCTGTGGTCTACGCCTGTGTGGGGGTTGGGAAAGACGCGGCGACTCGATCATAGCCCGTTCGCTGTGCGTGTGCAACCCCATGCCTTTCTCTGAGACGGGCCGCAGGGGACGGATGTTCCGGATCGCGGGTATGCATTGCGCGCAGAACTGCACCTTAGCCGGGCCACGCTCCATGCGGAGAGGGGCGTAGAGCAACCGCAGCACGCCCAGCACAAGCGCCCAGCACAAGCGCCCAGCATGGTACAATATTCTGCTATGAGCACAGACCACAAGGCCGTCCCAACTGAATATGCCGATTTGCCCCCGCTGCCGCTGCTTGAAGAAGGCTGCCGCATATTGGGGCTGACGCTGACGCCGCGCCAGATTGAGCAGTTTGCCATCTACTACCGCGCATTGGTGGCGTGGAATGAGCGCTTTAACCTCACGGCGATTACCGATCTCGAGAACGTGCAGACCAAGCACTTCCTCGACAGCCTGGCGGGTTGGCCGCCCACCGCCGGCGAACTGGGCGTGCAGGCGAGCGCAGCACCTCGGCAGCTTCATCTTGTGGATGTCGGCACGGGCGCGGGTTTCCCCGGCGTACCCCTCAAAATTCTGCTGCCCGACCTTAAGCTCACACTGGTGGACGGCACGGGCAAAAAAGTACTCTTTCTGAATCAGCTTGTGGCCGATTTGGGGTTGCAGCAGGTGGCCGTTGTGCAGGGGCGCGCCGAGGAACTGGGGCAGCAGGATGCCTTCCGCGAGCGCTTTGACCTTGTGACGGCGCGCGCGGTTGCCCCGCTCAATACGCTCGTTGAGTACCTGTTGCCGCTGGTGCGCACAAACGGCTTCGCCGTTATCTACAAGGGGGCCAATGTGGCGCAGGAGTTTATTGACGCGCGCAAGGCGATTGAAGTGCTTGGCGGCGAGACAGCACGCATGGCCCCCCTTAAGGTGCCTTTCCTGGAAGAAGGGCGCTTCCTGCTGCTTGTGCGCAAGCTGCACGCCACGGCGCGCCAATACCCGCGCGGCCAGGGGCTGGCACGCACAAAACCGCTGGCCTAAGGCCGGCGGTTTTTCGTTCTGCTGTTGATTCCTGGTTGCCGTGCGCGGGGTGGCGCAGTGGTTACGCGTCCTCGATGCAGCCCTTGCGCAGATAATAGGTCATGTGCTGGAAGTGGATGACGGGGTCAATGTACTCCACGCGCACGTTTTCCGGCACACTCAGCGTAATGGGCGCATAGCAGAGAATGCTGTTGATGCCGCTCTCGATGAGCAGCGCGGATACCGCCTGCGCCGCCGCCGCAGGCACAGCCAGCACAGCCACCTGACAGTGTGTGCGCCGCACGACAACCGGAATCTCCTCGAGCGGCTGCACAGTGATTGCGCCCAACTGCTGCCCAATCTTCTCCGGCGCGCTGTCAAAGAGCGCCACAATGCGGAAGCCGCGGTTCTCAAAGCCATTGTAGCTGGCGAGCGCCGTACCCAGGTTGCCCGCGCCCACCATCACCACCGGCCACACACAATCGACCTTAAGAATTTTCTCAAGCTGCTTGTTGAGGAAAGGGATGTTGTAGCCTGTGCCCTGTTTGCCAAATTCGCCGAAATGGCTCAGGTCCTTGCGGATTTGCGCTGAAGAGATGCCCAGCAGATCGCCCAGTTCCTGGCTGGAGGTCACCTCGCTGCCCCGTTCCATGAGCAGTTTGAGCGTGCGCAAATAGATTGGCAGGCGCCCGATGACGATGTCGGGGATGTCATTGCGCACGCTATCTTGTGGTTCCACCTGCGGCGCCGGCTCGTTCATGGGGAGAGGCCTGGAGTGTGAAGAGAGTAGAAGGCGACCGGATTCGCGAGCGAAAGCAGCACGTAATCCTGCGCGGATTGTATCACAGCCGCGATTGTACCTGCAATCACAAACGCGGCATGACGCAAACAGGGCACGCATGGCGGGCCTGCGCATCGTGGCCATTAACATTGGCCTCGTTAAAACGCAATCCGCATGGCAGCACGCCCCCAGCGCCCACATGGTGTGGGCGCAAAAATTGTGCGTTGCGGCGCAACAGGATCAACAATAGGTGTTGTGCTTGAGCGCATATCGGTTTATTGTGGATCAACTGTGCAGCGATCAGCGATGGCTAAACAAGGAACTGCTCCATGTTTGTTCTGCCCTTCAGTAACATTCGCAAAGAGGACATTGCCGGCACCGGCGGCAAGGGCGCCAACCTGGGTGAGTTGGTGGCGGCAGGGCTGCCCGTGCC
>DIAV01000036.1:0-6511 GCA_002415895.1 Anaerolineales bacterium UBA5069
GTAATGCGGCTGATGCCCTTGCCGTAGTCGCCAATGCGCTCCAGTTCCGAGATAATCTCCAGCGCGCCGGCCAAAAAGCGCATATCGCCGGCCATGGGCGCTTGCGTGGCGATGATGGTAAGCGTCTGATCCTCAAGCATGAAGCGCCGCCGGTTGATCTCCATGTCCTGTGCAATCACGCGCTTGGCCATCTCCAGGTCCGACGTGCGCAATGATGTCACGGCGTCGGTCAATTGCTGATAAACCATGCTTGCCATGATCATGATCTCATCGCGAAGCTGCTGCAGTTCATGGGTAAAGTAGCTGCGTGGCATGGGCCGAAAATCCCTTCTGGCACCGATGAATTTGCGAGTAAGGCCTGTCGGGTCGTGCGCAGGAATGGCAGCGCGCGTCAGGCCTTGTGGGTCAGGTAGTCTAGCACAGTATGGCGAATCTCATCGCGTACGCGACGGAATTCAGCGCGAATTTGATCAGGGCTGCCCGTGGCCTCAGCAGGGTCATCAAAGCCGATGTGCACTGTGGGCGCGCGGCCCGGCCACATTGGGCACTCGGCGGCGGCGTTGGCGCAGACTGTTACAACCAGATCGAATGGGTGATCGCGCACGGCGTCAATTGTTTTCGGTTGCTGCGTCTGTATATCAATGCCAATTTCGTCCATCACGGCCACAGCCAGCGGATGCACAGCCGCCGCAGGGCGTGTGCCCGCCGACTCGGCCACCCACGCGCCGGCCAGGTCATGGTTAACCAGTGCCTCGGCCATTTGGCTGCGACACGAGTTGCCCGTGCAGAGAATGAGAACTTTACGCACAGCCATTGGCTTCACCCTTTTCCTTGCTGACTCTCTGTCGTGGCCTAACCGAAACGCCCCGTAATGTAATCCTCAGTGCGTTTCTCTTTTGGATTCGTGAAGAGTTGGCGCGTGGGGCCATACTCCACCAAGTGACCCGTGCGCTTCGGGTCCACCATAAAGAACGCCGTGTAGTCGGAGACGCGCGCCGCCTGCTGCATGTTGTGCGTCACAATCATAATCGTATACTTCTCGACAAGCTCCTTCATCAGGTCCTCAATCGCCAGCGTGGCAATCGGGTCCAGCGCCGAGCAGGGCTCGTCCATGAGGATGATTTCGGGCTTGATGGCAATCGCGCGCGCAATGCACAGGCGCTGCTGCTGCCCGCCCGAGAGGCTGTAGCCACTCTGCTTGAGCTTGTCCTTCACTTCATCCCACAGCGCGGCGTTGCGCAACGCCTGCTCTACAAGGCCGTCCATGTCACCCTTGAAGCCATTGACCTTGGCGCCCCACGCCACGTTGTCGTAAATCGATTTGGGGAAGGGGTTGGGTTTTTGGAAGACCATGCCAATGCGCCTGCGCACTTCAACGGCGTCTACTTCGGGTGCATAGATATTGCGGCCATTGAAAAGCACCTCGCCCTCTACACGGGCCGATGCCACCAGGTCATTCATGCGGTTAAAGGCGCGCAGCACGGTGCTCTTGCCGCAGCCCGATGGGCCAATCAGCGCCGTAATCTTGCGCGGCTCCACCTGCAGGTTGATGTCGCGCACGGCGTGGAAATTGCCGTAGTAGATGTTCATGTTGCGCGCTTCAATCGCCAACGGGCCATCGTGCGTACGCGCCGCCGGCGCAGCCATGCCACCGCCGCTGGTCATGTCGGCCAGTGTCGAAGCGCTGCTACTGCTCGTCCCTGTCGCCATTTTCGTCTGTATTGCCATATCAAAGAGACTCCCAGAACTGATTCTGTGTTCAAGTATGCACTGCAACACCAGTGCGCAAGCGAGAACAACTCTCGTGAATCGCCTACAGCGTTTTGCTGAAGCGGTTGCGCAGGTAGATGGCCGAACCATTGAGCAGCAGGAGCAGCGCCAGCAGCACAAGGCTCGCCGCGGCGGCAATGTGCTTGAACTCCGCCTGGGGCCGGCTTGTCCACTGGTAGATCTGCATGGGCAGCACAGTGAACTTGGAGTAGGGCCCCGTTGGATCCTGCGTAATGAAGGTGGACGCGCCAATCACAATCAGCGGGGCCGTCTCGCCCAGCGCGCGCGACATAGCCAGAATTGTACCCGTGAAGATGCCCGGCAGTGCATTGGCCAGCACATGGGTCCATGTGACCTGCCACTTGGTTGCACCCAGGCCATAGCCCGCTTCGCGCAGCGACTTGGGCACTGCGCGTATGGCCTCCTGCGCGTTGATGATCACCACGGGCAGCACCAGCAGCGCCAGCGTGAGACCGGCCGAGAGCACAGTGCGCCCGTTGGCCGTGGTTGGATCGCTGACGCCCAGCGCCGATCCGCTTGTGATCCCCTCCAACGCGCGCACGAAGATCGCCAGGCCCAGAATACCGTAGATGATCGACGGCACGCCCGCCAGGTTGTCAATGTTCGTCTGGATGATGCGGTTAAAGCTGTTGTGGCCCGCATATTCCTCCAGGTAGACCGCCGTGCCAATGCCAATGGGCACGGCGATTAATACCGTAATCAGAACGACCCAGAGTGAGCCAAGAATGGCTGTGCGCACGCCCGCCTGCTCGGGGACGCTGGATTGCGGGCTTGTGAGAAAATCTTTGCTCAGCCAGCGATACCAGACAAGCTCGGCGTCGGGGAAACTCGTGAACACCTCTTTTTCAATTTCAGCGCGGCGCAAGAGCGAGGCCGTCATGCTCCAGCTTGCCACAACGCTGGGCTGGATGACACGCTCCTGGAGCAGCGCGTAGATGTCTGCCTGGCTGCGCTCGGCGAAGGGCATTTCGGCCTCAAAACGGCGGAAGACGCCGCTGGAGACGGCGGACTTGATCAGCGGCACCATCTCGGCGGCAGAGAGCTGCGCGGGGGTGCCACTGACAATTGCGCCCGCCATAAAGTCGAGCGTGCCGCTGTCGGCGCCGGGAATTGCACGCACAATGGGCGCGTCGGGCCATGCGCGGTTGACGTCGGACCAGCGTTCCGCCCCACTGAAGATCTGTTCCAGCTCGGCAGTCGTTACATCCGTCAGAAAAGTGTTCTGCTTGCTCACCACAACGGCGACAGCGTCGGTGCCCACGCGCAACTCAATCGGCTTCACACGCAGATCATCACAGGCAGCCAGTTCCTGGCGCGTCATGGCGCGGCTGGAGCCTGCAATATCCACATCCTGCGTGTCGCACAGGCGCGCATAGCCTGCCGTTGTGCCCGTGCTATCCACCGTCAATGTGCCGGTGTAGCCCTCGATATCTCGGAAATCATTGGCAATTTGCAGTGTCAGCGGGTGCACGGTGGAGCTGCCCGCGATGGCAATCGCGCCATCGCCAATCGCCGCGGGTATGCCCGCTTTAGCTGTCTGCAAGAGCAGATCATGCGCGGCGGCCAGCGCCTCGGCGGAGGCGGGGAAGTAACCCACATCGGCAATCACATCATCTGCATGGCGCAGGTAGTAGTCGAGAAACGCAGCGACTTCGGGCTTGTTGACCACGGCCTTTTGCCCAGCATAGAGGAAGAGCGGGCGCGCGAGCGGATATGCACCGCTCTCCACAGTGGCAGCGTCGGCCGCAACGCCATCGACACGCAGGAGGTTGAGTTCATCGGCGTGTTCGTTGTAATAGGCATAGCCGAAAAAGCCAATCGCGTTGGGGTCGGCAGCCACCGCCGCGGCAATCACCTCATCATCCTCGGAGGTCGTTGTGTTGGCAGCAGCCAGCATACGATCCGCCTGAACACCCGCCATAATCTGGGCGGGGTCCACTGCGTTCTCTACCGCCGCATAGCCAAAGCTGTCATTCACAATGCTGTAGAGGAGTGCGATCAGTGCGACAATGGCTACCACCAGTGCAAGTTGAAAGACGCCCATCCAAATCCGCGCGCGCCGGTTGCGCCTGCCCACCTGCGCGCTCTGTTCATCGCCCTCGGGCATGTCATACCCGCTGGGCTTTTTGGGTGCAACTCCGGTGTTGATGCCCATAATCTTATTGGTACTCCTGGCGGAAGCGGCGCATGAGCCAGCGGCTGAAGATGTTGAGGCTGAGCGTCATCAGGAAGAGCACGAACGCCAGGGCAAAGATGCTCTGGTAGTCAATGGAGTCATAGCTCAGGTCGCCGCCGCTAATGCGGGCAATGTGACCCGTAATGGTTTCGGCCCCCACAAAGGGATTGGCCGTGAGATTGGGCCCGGCGCCGGCAGCCAGCGCAACAACCATGGTCTCGCCAACGGCGCGCGCCACCGCCACAATAAATGCGGCGGTCACGCCCGAGAGCGCCGCCGGCAACACAACTTGTATGGCAGTCTCGAACTTTGTGCCACCCAGCCCATAGGCCGCCTCGCGCAGTCCGCTGGGTACGGCGCGCAGGGCGTCTTCCGACATGGAGGCGACCAGCGGAATGATCAGAATGCCAATCACAATGCCCGCCGATGCCGTGTTATAGATTTCGACAATATCCTTGCCCAGAATGGTGCGCAGCAGCGGGGTCATGAAGGTCAGGGCAAAATAGCCGTAAACCACCGTGGGAATGCCGGCCAGCAACTCCAGCACGGGCTTGAGCACACCGCGCGTGCGCGGCGTGGCGTATTCGCTCATGTAGATGGCAGCCATCAACCCCAGCGGCAACGCCACCAGCATGGCAATGAAACTCGTCATCAGCGTAGCGCTCAGCAGCGGCAACATGCCGAACTCGTTAATGCGCGGCTGCCAGACTGTGTTGGTCACAAATTCCCAGAGTGTGACCTCGGGCACGCGAAAGAAGCGCCACGATTCAATGCCAAGCACAATCACAATGCCGAGCGTCGTCAGCATGGAGAGCACGCCGCAAGCCACCAGCACCGAGTGAATCAGCGACTCCCCCAAACGAAAGTGGCGCTTGAGATCGTCGCTCCCATCCCCACCGGTTGCCGCCAACTCCGACGCGCCGATTGCTGTGCCGGTATATGCCATACTCGCCTCCGCCACGATTTCCGACCCCAGGGCCGGTTTGCTCTGTTCAAACATGATGCCTGCCACAATCTCTCTCCCATGACACCGCTGCACGCGTGCACACGGCTCCTGGAAACAACAAACCGCACTGGGGAGGACAGCTTTGCCCTCCCCAGTGCGCTGTGCGTCAGACCCAACTTCGGTCTGCTTTTACCAGACTACTGACCCATGGCTGCAAGCAGGGCCTGGCGGCCTGCATCCAGTGCGGCGTCCGGCGCAGGGAAGTATCCAACACGGATGATTTCCTCGTCCACATAGGTCAGATAGAAGTTGATGAAGGAGCCAACCTGCGGCTTCTCGGTGATGATGCTGGCGGTTGAGTAGATGAAGAGCGGGCGGGCGAGCGGGTAGTCACCTGCATCCACGGCCGCGGCCGCAGGCTCAACACCTTCAATCGCAACGGCGCGCAGCAGGTCGGCATTCTCTTCGTAGTAGGCGAAGCCGAAGTAGCCAATGGCATTGGGGCTGCCTTCAACGCCCTGCACAAGCACATTGTCATCCTCGGAGAGTTGCAGGTTGGCCGCCTTGAGCAGCGCTTCCTCACCCTTGCCCTTGGTCGCATCATCGACAACGAACTGTTTGTCCATGACGGCCTCAATGAAGTAATCAAAGGTGCCGCTGTCTGTGCCCGGGCTGAAGCGCAGGATGTCCTCGGCGGGCCATGTCGGATCAATGTCCGACCACTTTGTGGTCTGGTCCGAGAAGATCATCGCCAGTTGCTCAAGCGTCAGGCCGCTCTCGGGAATCCACGTATTCTCGGGGCTGACGACAACAGCCAGGGCGTCAGTGCCAACGCGGAACTCAATCGGCTCGCGACCAATGGCCTTGCAGGACTCGATTTCGGAATCCTTGATGGCGCGGCTGGCGTTGGAGATGTCCGTCTCGCCTGCCTTGCAGAAGCGCTCGAAGCCGGCGCCCGTGCCAATGCTGTCAATCGTAATGTTGCCGGCATAGCCTTCATCAATGAAGCGCTCGGCCATGGCTTCGCTCAACGGGTAGACCGTTGAACTGCCTGCGGTGACGATGTCACCGGTGACTGCCAGCACATCAACTTCGGGCAGCATAACACCTACAGCACCCGTGGCTTCGCCGGCGGTGGCGGCAGCAGTGTCGGTTGTCGCAACGGTCTCGGTCATTGCGGCAGTGTCGGTTGTCGCGGCAGGCGCTTCGGCGGCAGGCGCTTCGGTGGCGGCCACTTCAGCAGCGGGCGCAGTTGCAGCGCCACAAGCGGCCAGCATCAACGCCAGAATCAACAGTGTCGGAAGCACAAAACGACGCATAAGTTTTCCCTTTTCTGATTTCGATAGCAATGAAGACAGAGTCAACAGCAAGATTTCGGTTGAAACGCACAAGTACCGACTGTTGCGCGTTACAGCTTTACAGCGCGGCAACAGCCATCAATTTAGCAATTGAAGTTTAAGGCCGCAGCCCGCTTCGGTTAACAACTGGAAAAGGGATGATTAACGGGGTGTTAACACGACAATGCGGTGCGAAGCGAGGCTTCCGCTATTGGAAGCCTCGCTTCGGCGCTGCGCCAACATCTCAACGCGAAGCTGCAA
>DIAV01000036.1:6577-10822 GCA_002415895.1 Anaerolineales bacterium UBA5069
TTGCAGCTTCGCGTTGAGATGTTGTTTTCTTGCCGGTACAACTTCAGGCTGTAGCGCCGTTTGGCGCAGGCACAGGCGCAACCGCGCTCATTTCTGTGGGCAATGTGAAGTAGAAGATCGAGCCTTCACCTTCAACACTTTCCACCCAGATTTTGCCGCCGTGCGCCTGCACCGTGTGCTTGGCAATCGCCAGCCCCAGCCCCGTGCCGCCACCCGAACGCGCTCGATCCGTCTTGTAGAAGCGCTCAAAGATACGCGGCAGGTTGTCGGCAGGGATGCCCACCCCGGTGTCGCGCACGCTCACCACCAGCGCGCCCAGGCGCGCCGCCTCAACAACAGCCTTCACGGTGATGCTGCCGCCGCTGGGCGTAAACTTGATGGCGTTGTGCAACAGATTGATCATGACCTGCTGCATGCGCTCGCTGTCCACCACCACCTGCGGCAGTGCAGCGGGCAAATCGACTGTAAGCGCCAGCCCGGCGCGCTCTGCCTGCATGGCAAGGCGCTCAATGGCGGGGTTAACAATGCTCTGCACCGTCGTCGGGCTCAGGCGCAGCGGCAACTGGCCCGATTCGACGCGCGACAGCTCGAGCAGTTCCTGCACCATCTGCGTCATCTTGTCGACTTCAACTTCCATGCTGGAGAGAAAGCGCTGCGCTGCGGGCGGGTCTTCAAGCGCGCCATCACGCAGCGTATCGACAAGTGCAGCCAGCGAGGCCAGCGGCGTGCGCAATTCATGCGAGACATTGCTCACAAAGTCGCGCCGCACCTTCTCCAGCCTGCGCACAGCCGAAAGGTCCTGCAGAATCACCAGATAGCCTGCGGCGTCGCCCCCCAAAAAGTGGGTGACGGTGACGCGCACAAAGCGATCGTTGCCCAAATCGATGGACTCGGTCTCCTCAACGCCACTTGCCTGACAGCGCTGCCAGACTTCGGCAATGCGATGATCCCACACCACTTGCACGAAGGATTTACGCAACGCCTGCTCGGGCGTGGTGCGCAGGATTTCGGCAGCAGAGGGGTTGATCAACCGCACGCGCCCCAACTCCGTGAGGATGAGCGCCCCATTGGACGTATGCGTAAGAATGGTATTGAGCCGATCCTTCTCGCGGGCGCGGCGCTTGCTCGACTTGCGATATTTGTCGACAAGGCGATTTGTAACGTTGGTCAGCCGTTCATATTCGCCCGTGCCGCTTGCCAGAACGTGGCTCTCGAAATCCTGCATGAGGGCGTGTTCCACCATTTCGGTCACGCGCAGCAGGGCGGCCGCGTTGCGGCGGCGCACATGAAGCATCCAGCCGATCAGCAGCAGCGCCGCCAGCAGGATAAGACCGCCAATCGCGAGCTGGAGGTTGCGCATCTCGGCGCCTACTACATTGAAGGGGATGGCCCAGCGCAAGACACCCAGGGGCGCCTCGCTCGCGCCAACGGGTAGCGCCAAATAGAGGACGCGCTCGCCTGTGGTGGCGTCCACGCGCACGGCGCGGCCAACGCCGTGTGTCAACGCCTGGCGCACCTCACCCGCGCCGGCGCCTGATGTCGAGCCGTCCACCGCAACATCGCTGGCGGCATAGAGCACGCCGTCGGGCAAAAATGCCTCCACCTGCCCATTCGTTGCCGCCGACCAGCGCGCCACCAACGCTTGCACTGCGCCGTTGTCGGCCTGTTGCCATGCAGCAAGCAGCGCGGGGTCCGATGCGGTTACCGCTGCCTGGGCGCGCGCAAACTGCTCGATGGCGCGCGTTGCATAGCGCTCAAGCAGCCAGACGATTGAAAGGAAGAGAAGCAGGCCGATCAGCAGAATGCCGCCGGCATTGAGCAGCGACCTTCGCCAGTGTGATGGGCGGTTATCCATCGTGCGCACGTCCTTTACTTGATTGCGCAGGCGTTTGGGGCGGCCAGCGGGATGACACGCACCATGGCCGGTAACGGCGCGCGTGCGCGGCGCGTCTCATGCAAACGACGGAGCCGTACTCCGCAAAATAGCAGGCTTCTATTTTCCATGCGTAAAGTGCATGTTAACAACAGGTAATGGAGACCACGCGGCGTTGGGCGAATCCGGTCAGCCTGGTCTATCCGTCAAAACGGTAGCCGACACCGCGCACAGTCATAATGCGGGCAGGATTGGATGGCTCCTTCTCGAGCTTCTCGCGCAGCCAGCGCACATGGACATCCACTGTGCGGCTGCCGCCGTCATACTCCCAACCCCACACGCGCTCCAGTGCGAGATCGCGCGTGAGCACAATGCCGCGGTTACGCGCCAGAAAAACCAGCAGCTCAAATTCCTTGGGTTTGAGGTGGATCACCTCTTCGCCAAGGCGCACCTCACGGCGGCCCAGGTCGATCACCAGGTCGCCAAAGGTCATGCGCTCGCTTTGCACATCGGGCCCATGCGCCGTCGCGCCGGCGGCGGCAAGCTCCTCACGCGTCAACCGCACGCGCCGCAGCAGCGCCTTGACGCGCGCCATCAACTCGCGCATGCCAAAGGGCTTGGTCATGTAGTCGTCGGCGCCCACCTCCAGCCCCACCACCTTATCCACCTCATCGGTGCGGGCGGTGAGCATAAGGATGGGCACGCTCATCTCCTGGCGCAGCACGCGGCAGACTTCGTAGCCGTCGAGCCGCGGCAACATGACATCCAGAATGATCACATCGGGCTTGTCGCGGCGGGCGGTCTCCAGCGCTGCCACGCCGTCAGTGGCCACAGAAACATCATAGCCCTGGCGACGCAGACTGTATTCAAGCGTCTCCACAAGAGCAGGCTCGTCTTCAACAACAAGAACTCGGGGGTTGGCATTCTCTTCTTGCATACGCGTTCTTCTCGTGTCTAAAGTGATACCGCTATGCGAATTACATTGATGCAGAGGCGCAGAGAAATGCAACAACAAGGAAGAACCTGCTTCTTGCTTTTCTCAGCGCCTTTGCGCCTCTGCGTCAATGTCGTTCTCATAGCGGTATCACCTGAGCTTTGTGATGTGGTGGCGACGTCATTGCAGGCGCTGCGCCGGTTGTCCTGCGTGGGAGTATGCCTGCGCGGGGCGCAAGTTGCAAAGCCGAGAACGCAGCGAGGCTTCCACATGCGGAAGCCTCGCTGCAACTCTGCGTGTACGTGATTCGACTTTGCCTTACGCGCGTGCGATTTCGATCTCGCGCCCTGCCTGCGCCGAGCGTGAAATGGCATCAACAATCTGCACAGAGATGAGCGCCTGCGCCGGGGTCACAATCTCGGCTGTGGGGTCGCCTTCAAGATGGCGCACGAAGTTGGCGGCGAGCACGCCGTAGGATTGCGCAGGCGTGCCGGGCGGCGGCACCTGAATGACAGCATCCGCCCCATTGACGGTGGTATAGAACTCGGCCTTGTTGCGTTCGTCGATGAGCGCGCCGCCCTCGGTGCCAAAGAGCTCAGTCGTCCAGAAGTCGGGGAAGTTGGCCGCCCACGCCACCTGGAACTGGAGCACGGCCCCCGTGTCAAAGCGCACGAAGGCCCACGCCATGTCGTCCACGTCAAAGCGACGTTTCTCCACGGGCACGGGCTGGAGCGAATCCATGCCCCACCCGCCAATGCCGCGGCCGCGCGAGCCAAGCTCGGCGAAGACCGCCCCGCTCACCGTGACAGGCGTGGGAAAATCCATAATGTAGAGGGCGCGGTCCAGCGCATGCACGCCCAGGTCCAGCAGCACACCGCCCGCGGCCAGTTCGCGATTGGTGAACCAGCCGCCAAAGCCGGGGATGCCCGAACGGCGGTGCCACGTGGTGCGCGAGGCGTAGATCTTGCCAAAGAAGCCGGCGTCGGCCTGGCGCTTGGCCATTTGTGTGTTGTCGTTGAAGCGCATGTGCGAGCCAACCGTGAGGACGCGATTGTTGGCGCGCGCGACCTCGAACATCTCCACAGCTTCGGCGTAGGAGGGGGCCAGCGGCTTCTCGCAGAGCACGTTGGAGCCTGCCTGCAGCGCGGCAATGGACATTTCGCGGTGGAAGACGTTGGGCGTGGCCACAACCGTAATGTCGGGCTGCACTTCATCCAGCATTTTGCGATAGTCAGTGTAGACAGCGGGAATGGCCGTCTCGGCGGCCAGCGCCTGCGCGCGCGCCGCATTCACATCACAAATGGCAACACTTTCTGTATTGGCAACAGCCTGAAAATTGGGAATGTGCGCGTACTTGACAATTGCGCCTGCCCCAATATAGGCCACGCGCCACGTGCGAGGTGAAGTCGACATGCGTTTTCTCAGCTTTCGTTTTCAG
>DIAV01000036.1:10936-12102 GCA_002415895.1 Anaerolineales bacterium UBA5069
CGCAGCAAGGGCGGGAGCTGACATTGCGTCCGGCGCGCCGGCCTCGCCCACATTGCGGAATGAGAAGGGCAGTAGCCCGTCGTCGCGAGCAAAATCGCGCGCAACATCGTCGGTCTCAGGCTCGGGCGGGCCGCCCGGCACATAGCGCCAGAAGGAATCGCTCTGCTCATCATCCTGCACGCCGTCGTCAAAGAGGATGACATGGAGGAACTTGGGGCCATGCACGCCCAGCGTGAGGATCATTTCGATGTCGGCCGACTTGCTGGGGCCGGTGACGAGCGTCACGTTGGGCTTGCTGCGCAGCCATCCGCCAAGGTCGCCCAGGCGCATCTCGGCGAGCCATGTCTCCACGTTGGCAAAGAGGCGCGTGATGGGTACAAGGGCAATGTGACGCAGCGGCAGCAGCCCGGCCGCGCGCGGCGTTGGTGGTGTGGCTGCCAGCAGCAGCGAACCGGTGGCGGCAAAGGCCGCCTCTGCGCCGGTGACACCGTAGCGAATGTGACGCACGTCTTCACGGCTTTGCTTGGTGGTGAGCGTGGCGGGCGTCACGAGGTGCATCCCCATGTCGGCCAGCGATTCGGCCACATGCTCAAGGGGCAGCGCGTCATTCTCCCAACCCAGCACCATGCGCTCCTGGCCGGTTTGGATGCGCATCCCTTTGGCGGCGGCTTCATCCTCCGTGCGCCAATCGATCAGCCGGTTGATGAGCGCAAGCCGCGCCTCGGCGGGGCTGCTCACAAAGACGCCCGTGGCGTGCAGCCGTTCAATCTCGGTAATGAAGCGCGTGGCAAGCTCGGGTGCACCGCCCTCTGCGGCAGTCACAGCCATGCGCTGCTGCGCGGTCAGCTCGGGGGGATTGGCGGGTGGAAAGCGCAAATCGCTGCGCTCCAGCGCGCCGCGTAGCCGCCCCAGCATGGCGCGGCGTGTGAGGTCCGAGGCAGGCGCAGGGGCAACATCCGCACTCGGCGTAGATTGACTTCGGGTTGCGTGCGGATCAGCGGCCATGATCAGGGTTCTGCCTTTGGCCTGGGCGCGTGCCTGGCACGCTCGGCCCATTGGCGGCGAAAGCTGCGGCGCGGCAGCACGGGAAAGTCGCGGCTGCGCGTCCACTCGTTAAAGGGGGGCGGCAGGTGGCGTATACTGCCCCCTGTCTCTTATACACATCT
>DIAV01000235.1 GCA_002415895.1 Anaerolineales bacterium UBA5069
GAGCATCGCAATGGGGCGGGTGTGGCTGCGGGCGATGTCATTGACGTTGACCTGGCGGTGGATACAGAGGTGCGTGCGGTTGTGGCGCCGGCTGATCTGGCGGCTGCGCTGGATGCGGACGCTGCGGCGCGCAAGGCATTCGATGCGCTCTCCTATAGTAACCAGCGCCGCCATGTGCTCTCGATTGAGGATGCGAAGACGCCGGAGACGCGCGCGCGGCGCGTGGCGAAGGTGCTAGAGCGGCTCATCGGTTGACGCCAGCCGCTGCGCCACGGCGGCGGCGTGGGCGGTGAGCCCTTCGGTGGCGGCGAGGATCTGAGCGGCGGGGCCAATGTTGGCCAGCGCCGACTCGTTGAGGCCGAAAATGCTGATGATCTTGAGAAAGTCGCCCACGTTGATAGGTGAGGCGAAGCGCGCCGTGCCGCCTGTGGGCATCACATGGCTGGGGCCGGCGACGTAATCGCCAAGCACCTCGAAGGAGCGCTCGCCCAGGAAGACGCCACCCGCGTGGCGCACCTCGCCCAGCCACTGCCACGGGTTATCCACCAGGAGACAGAGGTGTTCGGGCGCGTAGGCGTTGGCAAGCGCGAAGGCCTCGTGCAAGTCGGCGGTGATGACAATGCCGCTGCCACGCGCAAGCGAGCCGACGATGGTCTCTGAGCGGCCCAGGTCTTCGATTTGTGCGCTGACAGCGGCCTGGACCTGCTCGGCCAGCGCGCGGCTGGGCGTGAGGAGGATGGCCGATGCAAGCACGTCATGTTCGGCCTGCGCGAGCAGGTCGGCGGCGGCCCAGTGGGGGTTGGCGTTGGCGTCGGCTATGACGACGGTTTCGGTGGGGCCGGGGAGACCATCAATGCCCACAATGCCAAAGACCTGGCGCTTGGCCAGCGTGGTGAAAAGGTTGCCGGGGCCGCAGATCTTGTCGACGCGCTGGATGGTCTCGGTGCCAAAGGCCAGTGCGCCGATGGCTTGCGCGCCGCCCGCAATGTAGAGCGCATCCACGCCGGCAATGTCGGCTGCGACGAGGATGGCGGGATGGGGCAGACCGGTGGCGCGCTGTGGGGGCGTGATGAGCACAAGATGCTCCACGCCGGCCACGCGTGCGGGGATGGCCGTCATGAGGACGCTGCTGGGCAGGGGGGCGCTGCCGCCCGGCGCGTAGACGCCGACACGGGCAATGGGGCGCACCATTTGGCCCAGAGTGCCCTCGCCATCGTTGTGCATCCACGTGTGCGTGGGTTGGCGGCGGTGGAAGGCGTCGATCCGCGCCGCTGCCAGACGCAGGGCGTCAACGACTGCCGAATCCAACTGCGTGTAGGCGGCTTCGATCTGATCGGCTGTCACCTGGAGGGTAGGGGGCTGCACGCCGTCCAGACGCAGTGTCCACTCGCGCAGGGCGTCATCGCCGCGCGTGCGCACATCATGCAGAATGCGGCGCACGGCTTCGTCGGGGGTCACGGGCTCGCCAAATTGCGCGGCCAGTGCGGCGCGCAGGCTGTCGGGTACGCTGATTTCGTCCCAGGCGGGGCGGCGCAGAATGGTGGCTTGCGCCGAGGCGCTATCCAGAATGCGGATCATGGCAATCACTTACCCGCTAAATTGTTCGGCGGCATCGATGTTGCCCATGACAACGAGCACGTCGCGCGCCTGGATGACGAAATCGGGGGCGGGGCTGACGATGAGTTCGGCGCCGCGTTGGACGGCCACCACAGTGAGGCCAAACTTGTTGCGAATATCGGCTTCCAGCAGCGATTGATTGACCACCGCATCGGGGGCGACAAGTTCGACGACGCCCACCTCGCCGGAGACCTCGAGGTAGTCGATAAAGCTGCCCGAAGCAAGGCGACGGGCCAGGCGCATGCCAGCTTCGTGCTCGGGCAGGATCACCTCGTGTGCGCCCACGCGCAGCAGAATTTCCTTCTGCGTGTTGGTGCGCGCCTTGGCGATGACGCGTTTCAAGCCCATTTTGAGTAGAATCACAGTGGCCAGCAGATTGCTTTCGAAGTCCTCGCCAATACAGCAGACGCCTACCTCAAAGGAATCCACGCCCGCCTGGCGCAGCGCCTCGACGGAGGTCGCGTTCAACTGGACCACATGGGGCAGCACGGAGGATAGCTCCTGCACGCGTGCGGCGCTCAGGTCAATGGCGAGTACTGTAAAGCCGTGGCGCACGAGCGTGCGCGCAACAGAGGTGCCGAAGCGACCGAGGCCAATCACCACAAACTCGTTGGCGTGGCCGGGCGCGCGTGCGGAGAGTCCGTTCATATCCACCTCATGCGGGGTGGCGGGCGCGCTTTCGGTAGGGGCGGGCGATGTGAAGCGCTCCCAGAACTGGCGGGCGGAGGATTTCCCTGTTGACAATTGTTGAAGCTCCCTGCAAGACTTATGCCGGATCGAAGCGGCCTTACTCTGACGCCGCCGCTCGATTATACTTCAAGGCATTGCAGGCGGGTAGAATGACCGCGATGCGCGACTACAGTGATACCGGCATGAAAGCAACATCGCAACGCAAAGCCACAAAG
>DIAV01000227.1:0-1378 GCA_002415895.1 Anaerolineales bacterium UBA5069
GCGCATTGGCACGCGCGCGCCGCTGCTCATCATTGGCAGCCTCATCCTCATGTTCAACACCAACCAGCGCCTCGCATTGACTATGCTGCCGCTGCTGCTTGTGACATCAGTCGTCATCGTCATCTTCAGCGTGCGCATGGAGCCACTCTTTCGCGCTCTGCAAAAGCGGCTGGACTGGCTCAACACGGTGCTGCAGGAGAATCTGGCCGGCGCGCGCCTTGTCAAGGCCTTTGTGCGCGCTGATTTTGAGGCCGAGCGCTTTGGCGACGCCAACGCCCAGTATGCGCACCGCTCAATTCAGGTGACGCAGTTCATGTCCGTCATGGGGCCGCTGCTCACCATCTTCGTCAACATTGGCGTCGTGATCGTGATCTATGCAGGCGGCCTCGAGGCGATTCGCGGCGAAATGACAACCGGCGAAATTGTGGCCTTCACCAACTACATGCTCACCACCATGGGCCCACTGATCATGATGACCATGCTCTCGCAGGTGTGGGCCAACGGGCTGGCCTCCATGGCACGCGTGCATGAGGTTCTCGATGTCATACCCAGTGTGCAGCAGGCCGCCGATGCCGTTGCGCTGCCTGCCGGCACGCCCGGGCGTGTGACATTTGAAAATGTCTGGTTTCGCTACGGCAGCGGTGACAGCGCCGACGACATCCTTGCCGATATCAGTTTCGAGGCCCAGCCCGGGCAAACCGTGGCGATTCTGGGCGCGACCGGCTCGGGCAAGACGTCACTTGTCAATCTCATTCCCCGCTTCTACGACGTGACGGCGGGCAGCGTGCTGGTGGATGGCGTGGATGTGCGCCACATTCAGCAGGATTCGCTGCTGGCGCACATTGCCATTGTGCCGCAGGAGAGCGTGCTCTTTGCTGGCAGCGTGCGCGAGAACATTGCCTACGGTCGCACCGACGCCGACATGTCCCAGGTAATTGCTGCGGCGCAGGCCGCGCAGGCGCACGATTTCATTGAGAACCTGCCCAATGGCTACGCCACGCGCGTGGAAGAGCGCGGCGTCAACCTCTCCGGCGGGCAGAAGCAGCGGCTGGCGATTGCACGCGCGCTGATTATGGAGCCCGCCATCCTCATTCTCGACGACAGCACAAGCGCTGTGGATGTGGAGACTGAGACACGCATTCAAAACGCACTTGCGCAGAAGTTGCACCACGCCACGCGCTTTGTGGTGGCGCAGCGCATTAGCACAGTCCTCAATGCCGATCTAATTCTGGTGCTGGAGCGGGGACGCATTGCCGCACGCGGCACCCACCGCGAACTGCTGGCCTCCAGCAACATCTACCGCGAAATCTACGATTCACAACTGGGCGGCGGCCTGCAGGAAGGCGCGCCGCATGGGGCAGCCGACGCCGGCCCCGTC
>DIAV01000227.1:1446-3301 GCA_002415895.1 Anaerolineales bacterium UBA5069
TGGCGCAACCCCGTCACGACGCACCCACACCACCCATGCGCATGGGTGGCCGCAATCCCATCGGCGCGACGCGCATTGAAAAGGCGCGCGACCCACGTACAACACTCGTTCGTCTTGCCGCCTATCTGGCGCCCTTCAAATGGGCGCTGATCGGTGTCATCGTGCTGGTTGTTCTCTACACCCTGTTGGGGCTCATGGGCCCTTATCTCATGGGCGTCGCAATTGACCGCTTCATCATCGGCAAGGACCCGACGGGGCTGGCGCGCATGAGCCTGCTCATGCTGGCGGTCTACATGGGCGCGAATCTGCTGCAAGTGGCGGCCAACTGGAGCATGGCAATCATCTCGCAGCGGGCGCTGCAGAAATTGCGCGACGATCTCTTCGCCCATATCCAGAACCTGCCGCTGCAATTCTTCGACACGCACAGCGCAGGCGAGCTGATGAGCCGCCTCACCAACGACATCGACGCCATCAACCAGGCGGTCTCGCAAAACGTGATCTCGCTGGTTGCGAGCGTGCTCACCATGGTAGGGATTGTGGTCGTCATGTTTCTGCTCAACCACTGGCTGGCGCTGGCCACGCTGCTGGTGGTGCCAATCATGTTCTGGTTCACCCAATTTGTGGCCAAATACACCCGCCGCGGCTTCCGCGCCCTGCAAAAGAGCCTGGGCGAGATGAACGCCCTCACCGAGGAGATGATTAGCGGGGCGCGCGTGGTCAAAGCCTTCAGCCGCAGCGAGAGCGCCGAAGCCGAGTTCCGGGCGCGCAACAATGCCGTCTACAAGGCGGGCATCAGCGCCAACTCCTATGCGCTGCTGCTTATGCCGCTGACAAATGTA
The DNA here is from genome assembly GCA_002415895.1 of Anaerolineales bacterium UBA5069. Classification (GTDB taxonomy): domain Bacteria; phylum Chloroflexota; class Anaerolineae; order Caldilineales; family Caldilineaceae; genus UBA5069. Next base: position 2,286 of record DIAV01000227.1, read on the forward strand.
CTGGGCAATTTCTTTGTGATTGTGCTGGCGGGGCTGGGCGGCTGGCTGGCGCTGGGCGGGCTGGCAACTGTGGGCACAATTGCCACTTTCATCAACTATGGGCAGAACTTCATTCAGCCGCTGCGCCAATTGGCCAATATGTACAATTCCATTCAGGCTGCACTAGCCGGGGCCGAGCGTGTCTTCGAGATCATGAACATACCCGGCGAGGTTGCCGACGCGCCCGACGCCGTGCGGCTGGATGCGATCCGTGGTGATGTCTGCTTTGACGGCGTGGATTTTGCCTACGTGCCCGGCACGCCGGTCATCCGCGGCATGAGCCTCTCGGCGCGCGCCGGGCAAACGGTGGCGCTGGTGGGCCCCACAGGCGCAGGCAAGACGACGCTCATCAACCTGCTCATGCGCTTCTACGAAATTGACAGTGGCAGCATCGCGATTGATGGCCACGATATTCGCGATGTGCGCAAGGACGACCTGCGCCGCCAATTGGGCATTGTCTTGCAGGATACGTTCCTCTTCTCCGAGAGTGTTTTGGAGAATATACGCTATGGCCGCCTCGATGCCACCGACGACGAGTGCATTGCCGCCGCCACCCTGGCCGACGCGCACCACTTCATTATGCAGTTGCCCCAGAGCTATCAGACGAAACTCTCCGAGCGCGCCGCCAACCTGAGCCAGGGGCAGCGCCAGATGCTCGCGATTGCCCGCGCCATTCTGGCAGATCCGGCAATCCTCATTCTGGACGAGGCGACCTCCAGCGTGGACACGCGCACCGAGGCGCGCATTCAGCAGGCGCTGCTGCGGCTGATGCAGGGGCGCACCAGCTTTGTGATTGCACACCGGCTGAGCACAATCCGCGACGCCGACAAGGTGGTGGTCATTCACAACGGGGTGATTGAGGAGGAGGGCAGCCATCAATCGCTGCTCGACGCGCAAGGCTTCTACTACCAGCTCTACCAGAGCCAATTCAAAGGCCAGCAAATCTAGAACTGCGACACAGAGGCACGAAGGCACAG
>DIAV01000227.1:3450-5126 GCA_002415895.1 Anaerolineales bacterium UBA5069
CTGTGCCTTCGTGCCTCTGTGTCGTAGTTCTTTTCTGTGCTGCCTAGCAGTTGCCGTACAGCAGCCGCTCGAGGTGGCGCTGTACATCCGGCCCTTCGTCATCAAGGATGCGGAACCACGCCGTGTCGCGCCCGCGATTCTTGATGATCATGTGCTTCTCCTGGATGCCCTCGAACTTGAAGCCCATGCGCTCGGCGGCGCGCCGCGAACGCTCGTTGAGCGCGTTGCACTTCCACTCCACGCGCCGATAGCCCAAACCAAAACAGTGGCGCAGCAGCAGATAGGTGCTCTCGGTGTTCACCGGCGAGCGCTGCACGGGCGGCGTATACCAGATGCCGCCCAGTTCAATGCTAAGCCAGCCCGGGTTGTTGCGCATGAGGTTGATCAACCCCACGGCTTGCCCGGTTTCCACCAGCGACACGGTGAAGGGCAGCCCGTCGGGTGCATTGGCCTGCGCGTGCAGCGAGGCGGCGAACTCCTGAGGGGTGGCATAAGGGCCGCCGAACATCCAGCGCCACACCAGCGCGTCAGCATCGTACGCGCCATACTCCAGCCCCGGCAGCGTAATGGCTTCCCCATTGGAGATAGCGTAGAGCGCGGCCGCGTCGCGCGCCACATCCAGCGGCGCAAGGCGTACCCACCGCCCCGCCAGTTCCACAGGCTCAGGCTTGATGGGCAGCGTTGCGCGCAATGTCAGTTGCGCGTCAGGCAGGGGCGGCGGCATGTCGTGCATGGCTCTACTCCGAAGCTGTCATGAAGTCCAGAATAATCTGGTGGACAATACGCTCCACGGGCGCGTGGTCGTCGGTGAAGGCCGGCAGGTCGACAGGAGGTGCGGTACGCGCAGCAACCACGGCCGCCTGTGCAAAGGTGCGGAACTCAGCCGGCAGGCTTGGGGGCAGTGCGGCCACATGCTGCTCAAAGCTCTCCAGCGGCACGGGCTGCATGGTGGCAATGAGCAGTGTGTTGCCCAGTGTCGTCACGGGGCCCGGCTCGTCAATCAAGAATACGGTTGGGAAGACTGTCCGCACGGTCGCGACCATGGCATCCACCAGCGCGTAGTTGGTGGCAGTGCGCCCGACATTTATCGCCAGCACGCCGTCGTCGCTCAAGTGGCTGCGCACGGCTGCAAAGAACTCGGCGGTGGTCAGGTGGAAGGGGATATAGGGTGGGCGATAGGCGTCCACAGCAATCACATCCCAGCGCGCACCGGCGGGCTGCTGTGCGAGAAAGTGACGGCCATCCGCCGCGACGGTGGTCAGGTTGGGGCGATCCATGGCAAAGTAGGTGCGTCCCACTGCGAGGATTTCAGGGTCAAGCTCCACGCCCGTCACGGCCACCTGCGGCCCGAAGATGTCGGCGTAGAGGCCGCTGACCGTGCCCGCGGCCGCGCCGATGACAAGCAGGCTGTCGGGCGCGGGCTGCACTGCGGCAGCATTGCGAAAGAGCGGCGCGAGCAGAAAATAGTCCCAAATGCCGTCGCTGAGCAGCGCATCGGGGTGATAGACGCTGTGAATGCCAATGCCGTCGTTGAGCTTGAGGTGGCGCTCGCTGCCCCACTGGCGCACGGCAATGTAGTTGAAGCGGCTTTCGTCCTCGAAGATGATGGGGCCGCGCGCGCCGTCGTCCCAGCCGGCGCGAATCGAGCGATCTGCGCCTGTCTCTTATACACATCT
>DIAV01000016.1:0-4794 GCA_002415895.1 Anaerolineales bacterium UBA5069
AGCGTGTGCAGCCTGTCGGCCTCGCTCATTGCAGCCAGGTCAAATCCCGCGGCAATTTGCGCTGCAATCACGGCGGCCAACCCCTGACCGTTGGGCGGGCACTCGTACAGGCGCAGGCCGCGATAGTCCGCGGAGATCGTCTCATCCCATGTGGAATGGTGCGCAGCCATGTCGGCAGGCGTAATCCACCCGCCGTAGTCCTGCACATGCGCGCTGAGCTTCTTGGCGAAGTCGCCGTTGTAAATGTAGCGCGGCCCCTCGGCGGCAATTCCGCGCAGTGTGTCCGCCAGCGTAGGGATGCGCATGATTTCGCCCGGATAGGGCGCGCGCCCGTCAATCAGCAACTCGTGGCCGCTGGGCTGCTCCGGGCCGCGCGCCAGATCAGGCGTGGCCCACGTGGGCGCGCGCAGGAGCTTGTTCACCTGTGTGCGCCAGCCCGTGGCAATCAATTCGCTCACAGGGTAGCCCTCGTCGGCGAGGCGAATCGCGGGCGCAAGCACGTCGGCCAACGCCAGGCGTCCGTGGCGCGCCACCAGGTCTGCCCAGCCCGCAACGCTGCCGGGAATGCTGACGGCGTGGCCGGTAAAACTGGGCATTGCGGCGTAGCCCAATGCGCGCAGGTCATCAATCGCCGCCGCCGCCGGTGAGCGGCCGGAACCGTTAAGGGCTGTTACGGCGCGTGTCGAGGCATCATAGTAGAGTGCAAAGCAGTCACCTCCCACCCCTGTCGAAATGGGCTCCACCACGTTAAGTGCTGCTGCTGTGGCTACGGCCGCATCGGCGGCGGAGCCACCCGCTTTGAGAATGTCGAGCCCTGCCTGGGCGGCAAGCGGCTGGCTGGTAGCCACCATGCCATGGCGCGCAAAGACATTGCTCCGGCGCGAACGATAGACGGCATCAATGTTCATAGGATCGTCTCTGTGGGGTTTTGCGTGTGCTGGTGGAGAGGCAAGCAGCCTTGCGTACCATGTGTGATCCTATAGCAGCGGGCGGCGCGCGGCAAATTCAGATGCGCGTGTCGGCGGTGCGCAGCCGTTATCCGCCACAGCATGAGCCAACACCCCGCGGCCACAGCAAATTGTCATCGCTCGCAGCCTACCGTATACTTACCCATTGTATGGGATTCATTATTGAGGCAGTGGCCACCTACGCAGCTTATATCTACGCCCTCTGCGGTCTGGTTGCACTTTACCACATCTACAAGGTGGGATTGGTGCGCTCCGAGCGCAGGCAGGCGGTCTTTTCGCTGGAGCGCGAAAAGGCCATGCGCGAGCTATTCAGCATTTTCTATGTGGCCATGCTGCTCGTCGGCCTCATGGGCGTTACCTACTTCGTGAGCACAACGCTGGCGCAGGCCGTAGAGCCGGTTGTGGCGGATTCGCGCAATCCCCAGCCCGATCTGCCCTTCATGCCCACGCCCACCACAACGCCGCTGCCGGTAACGCTGACGCCTGTTGTCAACGCCGTTCTCTCGCTGCCAACGCCCACCGCACCTGTTACCGGCACGGTCGCTGCCGAGGCAACCACCGAGCCGCTCGCTGCCGAGGCCAGCCCCGCTCCGGAGACACCCACGCCGCCGCCGGCCGCGCCTGTTGCTTCGGCGCCCGCGTGCGCCGATCCAAGTGCATCCATCTCCAGCCCCGGTAATGGGCAAACGGTCAATGGCGTTGTCAGCGTGCTGGGAACGGCCACACACCCTAGCTTCCAGTATTACAAAGTGGAATTTGCGCCCGGCCCCAATGCCACCGGTGGCTTCGTCTACCTGGGTGGCGGCAACAGCCCCGTTCAGGGAGGCGTGCTGGCCAACGTGGACACGGCCGCGCTGGGGCCCGGCCAATGGACGCTGCGCCTGGTGGTGGTTGACCAAACAGGCAACTTCCCCGACCCGTGCGCCGTCACAATCACCGTGGGCGGTTGAGCCGCACTTCTGCGTGACTGGTGGCGCCATTGCCCAAATTTATCCCGACGCGCATCATAGCCGGCTGACTTTCGCTGACATCACTGCATCTATCATCGCAAGCGAGCGCTCCGGAATCAAACCATGCTGAATCGATCCAGGCTGTACATCCTTGTCTCACTGCTGGTTGGCCTGCTCATACTGAGTACGATCGTCTATCTCATTGGGTTGGCGCGCGGGCGCGGTGATGTACAGGTTGCTGTAGCCACGGCGCAGGCAGAGGCGCAACTGGCCCAGCTCGGGGCCACAGAAACGCCTAGCGCCACACCCACCAACACCGAAACGCCGACGATTACCCCGACACCCAGCGAGACGCCCACACCCACTGCCTCGCCCACACCGTCGCCCACACCCGCTTCACCCGAAGAATGGGCAGGGCGCTACCGCGCCCAGGCTTTGGATGGCCTGAACGCCATCACAGGGCTTGACTTTACTTCCGAACGCGCTGCGGCCCTCCTGCGCAGTGTGGCCCAAGAGCAGTTCCTCATCTTTGCACCCGTCTCTTACAGCCAGCTCTCCGAAGCGCCATGGGCCGCGCTCGTTGTGCCGCGCACGCCCGATGGCCTTGCCCTGCCCATGCTCTTTTGGCAGGACGCCAACGACCAGAACCGCGTGCGCGGCCAGCTGCTGCTCGACGCGCTCTCAGGCGCCGGGGGCGAGCCTTACGCCGCGCTGCGCCCCGGCATTCAGCAGGGCATTTTGCGCACCGACCCCCAGGGCAGGTTGCACGCCCTGCTGGCCGAACGCCCCGAAAACAGCGGTCGCCTGCCCGTCTATCTGCTGGCCCAGGGCGCACCAGCCGCCGACTTCGCGCTGGTGTGGAATAGCCTGAGCGAACCGCTCTGGTCCATTGATGCGCCTGAGAGCAGTCTCAACTTTGTGGACAACGACAGCAGCTTTCTGCCCGATATCGTGGTGGATGGCACGCTGCCCGCGGGCAGTGACCTGCGCGGCGTTGTACGCGCCCCCGGCACCTTTGTGGAGCAGGCCCCCTTTGCACGCCAATGGGCCAACAGCAGGTGGACTCCCGCGACATTGGGTGACCTCAATGCGGGCGGCTCCGTCACAGGCTACCGTTTGCAGGGCGCGGGCCTGCGCTCCTCGCCCCTCACCACAATGGCGCAGATCATCGCGTTGTTGCAGGCCGGTTCGGTGGATACGGCCCTCACCTATGCCACCCGTCTCGACATTGTGCAGCAGGCCTTTGATCTGGGCCTCGCGCAACCCGGCTGGTGGATGGGGCAATATTTAGACGACAGCGGCCGCCCCACGGGCACAGCCGCTGTCACCTCGCGGTTGCGCTTCTTTGATAACGGCAACCGCGCCCGCACCTTTGACGCGGCCTTTGACCTTGACGACAACGGCTTCTATCGCCTCTCAGCCGTGCAGCTAACGGGCGCGGTCGAGGGCGATCTGGTGACGCCTGCCGCGCCGCTGCCCACACTGACGGCCACGATCGCCGTCACGCCCGAAGCAACGGCCCCAGCCAGTGCCGGCACACTTGTTATCCCCACGGCCTCGCCCACGCCGTTGCCCGCGGGCGCGCCCACATCGACTCCACAGCCAACGGCCACGCCCATCCCGCCGGCAACAGGCACTGCCACCAATACGCCCGCAGCCACGGCCACGCTTGAGCCAACGGTGACGAACACGCCCACGGAGACGGCCACGCCCACGGCCACCCCCTACTATCTGCCCAATATTCCGCCTGATCAGGCGGCGCTTGTAACGGGCATCACCTTTGTGTCGGAACCGGCTCGCTTGCGCGCCGGGCCGGGCAGAGACTTCCCCGTCATCATTCCCGTGGACAATGACCTCAACGTGGGCATCTTTGGCGTTACCGAAGGCCAGGAGTGGTACCTGATCCGCATTGAAGAAGCGGGCCATCCCAATCGCGGCCAACTGGGCTGGATGTTTCGCGACCTTGTCTACACAGAAGGCGATCTTGCGCAGTTGCCCCAATACCGCATTGACGGCACGCCACTGACACCCGATCCGGCGACGCCAGCGACTGGGGCTGAGGCTGCGGCCCCAGCCGAGCCCGGCGCACCCACCAGCACGCCCGCGCCCACACTCCCCGCCAGCCCAACGCCGCTCGTCACGCCGCAAGTTGCAGTCCCCAATGTGGCGCTCCCCGCTGCGGTGGCCCCACCCGAGGCTGAACCGGGCGAAACCATTGCCACCGTGGGCGGCGAGCAACTGCCTGCCAACCCCCTTGCACCCATCCCCGCCGTAGCCGAAGACGGCACGGCGTTCTTTTTTGGCGCGGCGGACGCCTCTGTGCAAATGTGGAGCGGCGTCGCAGGTGACGACGCCGGCCGCTGGCTGCCCGCCGCGGGCGAACTGCTGTGGCCGGGCACGCGCGTTTACCTGCGCCTGGCAACGCCGTTGGCTGGCAGCGAGACCAGCAACGCAGGCGATGAAGAAGCAGCGCCCGCAGCGCAGATTTTGGCGCCGCGCGTGCGCATTGTGGCCGCACCGCCCGTCGAGCGGGTGCAGGCTCAAGACGGCGCTGCACTTGCGCAGGCTGTGGCCGCGGGCGAGGCCGTCGCGCTTGTGGGCGACAGCGGCGGCGCAGGTGTTAACCTGTTGCGCACGGATGGCGTGATCGAGGCGCTCTATCCCGACGCCACAAGCGTAACCTGGCTCAATGGCAGCCCAGCGCCGGGCTGGGCCTTTCCCTTGCGCACGCCCGCGTTTGGGCAGGACGGCTTCATTTGGCAGCGTGATGACGGCAGCGGCCTGCGCATCCGCGCCCAGCCCTTCCGCTTCATCAGCGGCATTGCCGGTGACGCATACACTGGCCTGTGGTGGATAGAGCGCCCCAATATCGGCGC
>DIAV01000016.1:4958-5343 GCA_002415895.1 Anaerolineales bacterium UBA5069
AATTGAGCCTGGTGACGGCAGCGCCGTGTCGCTCTTCCTGGACACCAGCGACAGCCTCACGCAGCGGCTGAACGGCGGCCTCTTTCGCCTCGCCTTGCGCATACCCCCCGACGCGCCCAGCACGCTCGACGGCGCGCCGCGGCTTGTGCTCGCGCCCGGCGCCTACCAAAGCCCGCTGGCCGTAAGCCCCGACAATACGCGCCTTGCCTTTTCGGTCTACGATGCCGACCAGCCCAGCCTCACCGCCGGGCAAATTCGGCCACCCAATCGCATCAAGTTACTCACGCTCGAAGGACGGGGCAGCAGCACCATACGCACCATCTACCAGACAGAGACGCGCCTCGAGTTTATCGCACCGCTCCTGACCTGGCAGGACAACGAAACG
>DIAV01000273.1 GCA_002415895.1 Anaerolineales bacterium UBA5069
CTTGCCTCGCAAGAGGGCTTTGCCGAGAACCCCGCGCTTGTGTGGCAGTGGTATATGGAGCGGCTGGGCGTGATGGAGCGCGCACAGCCCAACCCGGGCCACCTCGCGCTGGCCGAACTCGAGCGCCTGGCCCCGGAATTTGTGCTGGCCACCCAGAATGTGGATGATCTGCACGAGCGTGCGGGCAGTCGTCACGTGCTTCACCTGCACGGCCTGATCACACGCTACCTGTGCAATCTGTGCGGCGCGCCCCATGCCATTACACCAACAGATCGCCGGCGCACGCGCCCGCCCCTGTGCCCCAGTTGCGGCGCGCCCATTCGCCCGGGCGTCGTGTGGTTTGGCGAAATGTTGCCCGAGCGCATCCTCGATCAAGCCTACCGCTCCGCCCGGCGCTGTGATGTGCTCCTGATTGTGGGCACCAGCGGCGTGGTCTACCCTGTTGCGCATTTGCCCCACATGGCCAAATCGGCAGGCGCGCACGTGATTGAGCAAAACCTGCAATGTGATGCCTACCAGCAGGTTGCCGATGTGCAATTGGAGGGACGCGGCGGTATTCTGCTGCCCCAACTCGTCGAAGCGGTCAAGCGCCTTAGGGCTGAAGACGCACAGCGCGCCTGAGCAACTCTCCTGCGGAGGCCTCCATGGTTCCAGCATGGCAGCAGCGTGCGCGCACCCTCAAGCACGAAATCCACGCGCTGATCCTGGCCTGGCAGTCTCCGCGCACGCCCTGGTTTGCGCGCCTGGTGCTGCTTCTGGTCATAGCGTATGCACTAAGCCCTGTTGATCTCATCCCCGACTTCATCCCTGTGCTTGGTTACGTGGATGATCTGCTGCTGCTGCCGCTTGGCATCGCGCTGGCGCTGCGGCTGATTCCCGCAGAGGTGATGGCAGAGTGCCGCAGCCGCGCGCAAGCCGGAGAGGCTGATACCGCGTACATTTCGGGATCGGCTGGGCGGTGGGCCGCAGTTGTGATTGTGCTTCTTTGGATAATAACAATCACGCTCCTGCTCTGGCTGGGCTGGCGGTGGTGGGCAGCATGATGAACCACTGACACCCGTGGAACCACTGACACCCGTGGAACCACTGACACCCGTGGAACGATTGTGGCCGCGTGACCATTGGTGACTATGCAGCCGCAGCACGGGCGACTGCCCTTGTGCTGCTGGGTGCTCATGCGGCCCGGCGCTGTGTGGAGCCGTCTCATGCAAAACATCCCTTTTCCCGAAGAGTACCTGCACGATCACCCCCCCATTCGCGACGTCATTACCGCTTTTGAGGGGCAAAAGACGCTGGGCCACCGCGCTGCCGATAGAGTCGTGCGCGTGATGGGCTCATGGCGTTTTGTCATCATTCAGTCGGTCATCCTCGTCTTCTGGGTGATCCTGAATATCACGGCCTGGGTTCAGCGCTGGGACCCCTACCCCTTCATCCTCATGAACCTCTTTCTGTCGCTCCAGGCGGCCTACACTGCGCCCATGATCCTCATGAGCCAGAACCGCGACGCCGAACGCGATCGCATGGTGGCAGCCAACGACTACGAAATCAACCAGACCGCCGAAAAGGAACTGCGCATTGTGCTGGCGCACCTGGAGGCCGAGCAGCAGGCGCTCTTTACCCTCTACATGGAGTTGCAGCAGATACGCGTCCATCTGGGCATGGCCACCACCACCGACACGCCTCCTGCGCCTGCCCCCACGCAAGAAGCATAGCGGCATTGACTGTGGCCGCAGCGCCACAGCGTCTACAGCAACACAGGCCGGGATCGTTCTCCAGCGTTCTGGAGCGCGGTCCCGGCCTGGGTTGCTTTTGTCTTCATACACCGCGCTAACAACATGCCGATGTGATTCATACGCAGCGTTGGTATGATAATTGCATAAGGACGTGACAGAATGCACCCGGCAGCGTCGCGCGCGGTGTACGTTGGACGTTTATGAGGAATTGCCCATGCGATTTGATAAATATACACAAAAAGCCCAGGCGGCTGTAGGCGAAACCCAAAGCCTGGCCGAGCAAATGGGTCACTCGACAATTGAGCCCGAGCATCTGCTGCTGGCCCTCTTGCGCCAGGAGGGGGGCGTCGTTCCTGCCATCCTGAGCAAGATTGGGGCCAGCGAACAGGCTGTGGCGCAGAGCGTGGAGCGCGCGCTGGCCGCCATGCCGCGCGCCACGGGCGCGTCGCTGCAGATCAGCTTCAGCCCGGCCACACGCGCCATCCTCCAGGAAGCGCAAACCATTGCCACCAACATGAAGGACGACTTCGTCTCTACCGAGCATCTGCTCATGGCGATGGCTTCGTCACAGCACCGCGTGCGCGATCTGCTCGCGCGCAGCGGTGTGGACTACAACGCCATTATGCAGGCATTGGCCAGCGTGCGTGGCAACCAGCGCGTCACCTCCGACAACCCCGAAACGCAGTACGAGGCGCTGAGCAAATATGGCCGCGACCTGACCGAAGAGGCGCGCAAAGGCAAGCTGGACCCCGTCATTGGCCGCGATGAAGAGATTCGCCGCGTCGTCCAGATCCTGAGCCGCCGCACCAAGAACAACCCCGTGCTGATTGG
>DIAV01000160.1 GCA_002415895.1 Anaerolineales bacterium UBA5069
TTGAGCACCAGGTTGAGCACCAGGGCAACGGCAACCAGCAGGACATCTGATGCGGCAATGGCTTCGCGCCCTTTGTTGACGTGAAACAGAGAGGGTCGCGGCGAACACTCGCCGCGACCCTCTCTGTTCTGCTTGTTGTGCATTGCGCGCCTCAGCACTGGCCCTGCGCCCCTGTGCAGCAAAGTGGCTACTCTGCACGCACGGCCAGCGCGGGCGGAATGCGCCCCAGCCGCCACGCGGGGTAGAGGCCCGCCAGCAGCGCCGCGCCCACCGCCACAAAAAAGGCCTGCACAAAGGTCTGCGGCTGCAAAAACATCTCCAGCGTCCAGCCAAATGAGCGCAGGTTGATGATGTAGATGAGAATCAGCGCCAGCAACAGCCCCGTGGGCAGCGCCAGGAGCCCCGCGCTTGTGCCGATAAGCCCTGTCTCCAGCAGGGAAAGCCGCCAAAGCTGGCGGCGCGTCATCCCCGTGGCGCGCAGGATACCGATTTCGCGCGTGCGCTCCAGTTGCAGGCTCATCAACGTGCTCAGAATGCCAATGAAGGCCACCAGCGTCGCCAGCAGTTGCAGCGCCACGGTAATCGCAAAGGTGCGGTCGAAGACAGCCAGCGCCTCGGTGCGCGTGCCCACGTTGGAGCGCACAAGCAAATTCTCCTGCCCGGCAAAGTGTGTGCGCAGGTCGTTCACCAGCCCATCCACATCCACGCTCGGTGCCGCGAAGAGCGCCACCGCAGAGACGCCGTCATCATCCCATAGCGTGCGATAGTGAGCCTCGTCCATGATCACCAGCGGGTTGACGTCGAAATCCACCGAGATGCCCGCCACGCGCAAGGATACAACACCGCGGTCGGTTTGCAGCGCAATTGTATCGCCAAGGGCCACGCCGTGGCGGTTGGCCATTGGCTCATTGACAAGCACAGCGCCATCGCGCACCGCCTGCCACGTCTGCGCGTTGTCGCCCTGTTGGGCGCGATAGCGGCGCTGATCGCCCGAGAGATCGTCGCTCAGCGCCTGCACGTTGATATCAAGCGGCACAGTGCTGCCGCCCACATAGGCCGCGGCGGGAATTGTGCGCGTGGTCGCGCTGCGTTCCACGCCGGAAAAGCTGCGAATCTGCTGCACCAGCGCCGGGTCCAGCGCGGTGAGCACAGTGCTGCTCTGCAGCGACGGCGGCGAGACGTAGATATCGGCCTGCAGGACATCATCCAGCCAGCGCACAACGGTAAGGCGGAAGGAGCCGATCATAACGCCCACACCGATGATGACGCTGACGGCCACCATGAGCGCGGCCACGGCCACAGCCGTGCGGCTGAGGGAGCGCGTGACAGTGCGCGGGGCCATGCGCTCGATAATGCCAAAACGCGCCAGCAGCCGCCGCGCCCCTGCCATCAGCGCGAGCAGGAGCACCGGCGTTAGCAGGGCGGCCCCCAGCACCACGGCAAAAAGCCCGGCAAAGGAGATGATCAGGCTCCACGGCGGGATCATGAGCAGCCCACCCGCCACCAGCATCAAGACGCCGCCGCCCGTAATCCAGGGCAGCGCGCGCTGCGTGCGTTCCTCAACACTGCTGCGTCGCAGCGCACCGGCCGGGGGTACGCTGGTGGCCTCCCACGCCGGGGCCGCCGCGGCCAGCAGCGCGGCCGCCACGCCAATCAGCCCGCCCTTGACGAGTGTCATGGCCGGCACGTGAATCTCGCGCACAGAGACCACAAAGAAGAGATCGTTTACGGTTTGCGTTACCAACTGCACGGCCCCGCGCCCCAGCACAACGCCCAGCGCCAGCCCAAGGAGTGTACCCACCAGCCCCAGCACACCCGCCTCCAGCAGAATCAGCGCAAAGATCTGGGCGCGCGTCATGCCCAGCGCGCGCAGGCTGCCCAGCACAGGCCGCCGCTGGATCACGCCAAAGGTCACCGTGTTGTAGATCAGGAACATACCCACCACCAGCGCGAGCAGGCTCAGCGCGGTGAGGTTGAGGCGGAAGGCGCGCGTCATCTCGTTCACGGTGCCGGCGCGCGCAGAGGCTTCGCGCAGCAGCGCGCCGGGGGGCAACAGCGCCTGCACGGCAGCCAACTGCGCTGCGTTGGCGGGGGCGGCGGGCGCAATCAGGTCAATGCGGTCGAGCCTGCCCACGCGCCCCAGCAACTCCTGTGCGCTGGCAATGTCCGTAATGAGCAGTCCTTCCAACGCGCGTCGGCTTAGCTCATCCGATGGTGCGAGCAGCCCCACAAGGGTCAGCGTGTTTGTATTGGCTCCGTGGCGAATCGTCACGCTGTCGCCTGTGCTCAGCCCATAGCGTTGCGCCACGTCGGCGCTCAGCAGCGCGGTATTGGGGATGGCCATGAGTTCGGACAGGTAAGCGGCGGCTGGCGCCTGCGATTGATCACCCAGCCCCAGATAGCTGCGGAAGGGCTGCTCGGCAAACGGGTCCACGCCAAAGAGGCGCATAGGCTGCATGTCGAGTTCAACCGCGGTGACATAGTCTTCGACAACGGGCGCGCTGTTGCGCAGCCCTGCCTCGCTGCGTAGCCGCACATACAGAGCCTCGTCCAGGCCGGCAGGCCCGCCGGTGATCGTGTGCGTGGCGCGTCCGGTAACGCTCTCCGTGCCCAGTTCAAAGGCGCGCTGCGCCGAACCGTTGGCAAGGTCAATCGCCACAATCATGGCCACGCCAATGGCCACACCAAGGATCAGGAAGAGGCTTTGCAGCGGTCGCCTCCAGGCGTGGCGCCACGCTTGCTTGAGTACGGGCATTTCGTGCTCCTGCAACTATATCCATAGGATCGACAGGCGCGCCTGCGCGATCACCATTGGGCTTTGTGCGTTATGCGTGGTGCGTGGTGCGCCAGAGGTCGTCGCTCACGAGCTTGCCACGCTCAAGGTGGAGCACGCGGTCGGCGCGCTCTGTGACCTCGGCGGCGTGCGTAGCCATGAAGAGCGTCTTGCCCGCGCCGCTGGTCAGTTCCAGCAGCAGCTCGAGCACAGAGCCGCCCGTCTCCTCGTCAAGGTTGCCTGTCGGTTCGTCGGCAAGGATCAGGAGCGGATCATGCACAAGCGCACGCGCAATGGCCACACGCTGCTGCTCGCCACCGCTGAGCTTGTCGGGATACGAATCAAGGCGATTGCCCAGCCCCACACGCTCGAGCAGCGCCGCCGCCTTGGCGCGCACGTTGCGCCGCTGGCCGTTGAGTTCCAGCGGCAGCGTCACATTCTCCTGCACGGTGAGGGTGGGGATCAGGTTGAAGAACTGGAAGACAATGCCAATCGAGCGGCGGCGAAAGAGTGTGCGCTCCTGTTCGCTGAGCGCCGTAAGGTGTACAGGGGCGGCGTCGGCGGCGGGATAGATGGTGACATCGCCGGCGCTGGGGGCGTCAATGCCGGAAATCAGGTTGAGCAGCGTGCTCTTGCCGCTGCCCGAGCGCCCCACCAGACATACAAACTCGCCCGCGTAGAACTCGCGGTCGAGCGCATCGAGCACCACGTGGCTCGTTCCAGCTTCGCTGTAGCTTTTGGTCAGCCCTTCCAGGCGGATCAGCACAGGCTTGCCATTGGGCCCGCCGTTTGCTGTTGTGCGCATACCGGCGGTTTTTGAGATTTGGGGCTTGGTCAGTGGGTCTGCGTGTAGCGTCATGATCTGCGGAATCCGTAAACGTAGCGAACGATGGCGCAAGCATAGGGCGCGCTGCGCCTGGTGTCTGTCACGCCGCCGACAATGCCGCGCCGGCGCATAACTGCACTTCACCCGTGTGGGTGTTTTTCCCGCCGGATTGTCCAACTTCTCCCGACAGACAGGGCGCATTGTGTGTCGTAGAGTGTGTATGCACCCTGACACATAGACTTTGGCACGTCTGCCTGGAGTTTCATGATGGAAATCCGCCTCCTCTTTGCGACACCGGACCCCGCGATGCGCGACTTCTTCGTATCGCTGCTGGCCTCCGCGCTTGAACTCACGCCTCTGCAGATTTGCGTGGCCCATGTTGCCGATCATGCTGCGTTGCTCGCGCGCGTGGATGCGCGGGCCGATGATGTGGTGATTGTGGACTGGCTGATTGCCAGCGAGAGCACGCCCGAACTTGTACGCACAATGACAATCCGCAATCCACAACTGCGCACGGTGTTGCTGCTGCCGTTGAGCCACCGCGCCTACCGGCGCGAAGTCTGGCAGGCAGGCGCGTGCAGCAGCATTGCCAAGGAGCACATTGAGCAGGAGTGGCTTTCAAGCGTTCTCTGCGTGATGCACCGCGCCATGGAGCGTGAGGCGCGCCTGATTGCCTCCTTCAACGCAGGTGAACCTGTACCGGTGCAGGTCCCGAGCTTCTGCTGCGGTTTTGCTGCGCCTTGATTTGTTGCCACCGCGGCGCAGCCTGGCGCCGGCGTGTAAAAAAAAGGATGAGAGTATGGGCAAGGTTGCTTTACAGATAACCCGCCGCAGCTTCCTCAAAACGGCCGTGGCCGGCAGCGGCGGCCTGGCGCTGGCCGCGCGCCACGTGCGCCGCGTGGCCGCAAGTGCGCTGCATGAGGCCGGCGTCCCCGACGCATGGTTCTACCGTGGCGAAATCAAGTCCACCTACAGCGTCTGCGACATGTGCCCGTGGCGCTGTGGTGTGATTGCCCAGAGCGTGGGCGACACTGTTTTCAAGATTGACGGCAATCCTGCCGACCCCAAGAGCCGCGGCAAGCTCTGTGCGCGCGGCCAGGGTGGCGTCTCCTTTATGTATGATCCCGACCGCCTGCGCGCGCCCATGCTGCGCACGGGCGAACGCGGCGAAGGCAAGTTCAAGGAAGTGACCTGGACAGAGGCGCTGGACGCCGCCGCCGAGAAGCTCAACGCGATTGCCGCAGAGTACGGCCCCGAATCTGTGGCCGTCTTTGGCCATACCGCGGGCGACTTCTGGTTTGCCGATTACTGGGCACAGGCCTTTGGCACGCCCAACGCCGCCAAGCCGTCGTCGTCGCTCTGCACCTCGCCGCGCGAAGAGGCCGCCAAGTTTACCTACGGCTTCCCCATTGGCGGCCACGAACCGGTTGATTGGGATGGCGTGAAGTGCCTGACGCTGATTGGCAGCCATATTGGCGAAGATGCGCGCAACACCGTAATGCAGGACTTCTCCAACATGGCGGCACGCGGCGGCAAGGTGATTGTGGTGGACCCCCGCTTCTCTACTGTGGCCGCCAAGGCCGACTACTGGCTGCCCATTAAGCCGGGCACAGACACCGCGCTCATGCTGGCGTGGATGCACGTGCTCATCAACGAGAATTTGTATGACGCCGGCTACATTGCCGAGTGGGCGGAGGGCTTTGATGAACTCAAGGCGCACGTTGCGGAGTACACCCCCGAGTGGGCGGCAGAGATTACCGACCTGCCGGCGGAGTTGATTGCAACCACGGCGCGCGTTATGGCGGAGAACGCACCCCAATCGGTGATTATGCCGGGCCGACACGTGACGTGGTATGGCAACGACACGCAGCGCATGCGCGCCGAGTACATCATCAACGCGCTGCTGGGCGCAGTGGGGCGCGAGGGTGGCTTCTACTTTGCCAAATCGCCCTATATTGAGGAATACCCCCATCCCCCCTTTGCTGTGGCAGGTAGCTCGGGCGGCTGCTCGGCCGAGCCCGGTCAGGAGAGCGCAGAGCTGCCCACAGGCCCCAGCGGTAAAGCGCGCGCCGACGGCGCACGCACGACATTCCTGCGCGGCTCCACCGCCATGCAGGAACTGATTGAGCCCATGATCTCGGGCGAGCCCTATCCCATCAAGGCGCTGATTGTTTCCGGCGTTAACCTGCTGCAAAGCGTGCCCATGGTGGAGCGCACACTGGAAGCGCTCAAGCAGCTCGAGTTCGTGCTTGTCATCGACGTGCTGCCCATGGAGCATGTCGCGTGGGCCGACATCGTCATGCCCGAGTCCACCATCCTTGAGCGCTACGAGGACCTCTCGACCGTTGCGCACAAGACCCCCTACATCTCGCTGCGCGAACCTGCTGTAGCGCCTTACTACGATACCAGGCCCGCGTGGTGGATGGCGCGCGAATTGGGCCTGCGTATGGGCCTTGAGAAATTCTTCAAGTGGGAGACGGTTGAGGAGTACGTTGACACCCGCCTCGCGACCATCGGCTCCAGCATTGAGAAGATGCGCGCGAGCGACGGCATCATCATCCAGAAGCCAAAGGCCTACTTTGCGGATTTTGGCGCCACTTCGCCCTTCCACACACCCACAGGCAAGATTCAACTCTATTCGCACGAGCTTGAACTGGCGGGCTTTGACCCGATTCCCACCTATGAGCCGGTTGAGGAACCACCCGAAGGCTTCTTCCGGCTGCTCTATGGGCGACACCCCGTACACACCTTTGCCAAGACACAGAACACGCCGCTGCTCAGCGAACTCTTTGCCGAGAACGAGGTGTGGCTCAACGCAGATGTGGCCAAAACGTTGAAGATCAAGGATGGCGCAACGGTCATTCTGGAAAATCAGGATGGCGTCATGAGCACCCCCGTCAAAGCCCGGGTGACGCAGCGCATGCGTCCCGATGCCGTCTACATGGCGCACGGCTTTGGCCACAATGCCCCCGGGCTGAGCCGCGCCCACGCCAGCGGCGCAAGCGACACCCAATTGATGTCCCGCTACGTACTCGACCCAATTAGCGGCGGTGCAGGGATGCGGGTCAACTTCGTTCGCCTTACGAAGGGAAGCGCCAAATGAACAGAATTGCCCAGAGTGCCCCCCAGCCCGCCCCCCAGCGTGCAGACGCACAGTACGCGTTTCTGCTCGATCTTGCCCGCTGCATTGGCTGCCAGG
>DIAV01000123.1:0-2184 GCA_002415895.1 Anaerolineales bacterium UBA5069
GTGCGTTGTGCCAATGGTGCGTTGATGGTTGACGCACGGCGCGACAGGTGCGGCCCCATCAAGGGTTCAAGTTGCACATAACCCGCCAAAACAACAGGTAATTGCTCTTTAGCGAATGGAGTGACAGTGTCTCTGCGCGTGATTACCGGCAAGGCCAAGGGCCGCCGGCTGCAAATGGTCCCCGGCGACAGCACCCGCCCCATCACCGATCGCGCCAAGGAAGCGCTCTTCAGCATTATTGGCACGTGGATTGTGGATACGCGCGTGCTGGACCTCTTTGGCGGCACGGGCGCCGTGGGGATTGAGGCACTGAGCCGCGGCGCACACTACGCCCAGTTTGTGGATGCCGAGCGCCGCGCTGTCGAAACCATCCAGGCGAACCTGAAGCATTGCCATCTTGAGGGCCAGGCCTCGGTTGATCGCCACGATGCCTTCACCTGGCTGGATCGCTATCGCGGCCGCGCGTTTGATCTGATCTACATCGCCCCGCCCCAATACCAGGAGCTGTGGAGCAAGGCGCTGCTGCGCATTGACAGCCTGCCTGACTTGCTGACCGACTTTGGCTCCGTCATCGTCCAGATTCATCCCAAAGAGGATGCGCCGGTTGCACTCGCGCGCCTGCAGGAGTACGACCGCCGCCGTTACGGTTCCACGCTCATCATTTTCTATGCCACAGCCGAAGCACTGGCCGCCGGCGACGATGATACAGAGGAGGAGGACGTCGAACCTGAGTGGGATGATGAACTTGAGGATTTTGAGAGCGACGATGAGGAGAATGGCGACGATTTGCCCGCAGCACTGTAGTGGCCGCTCTGAACGTCTCTGGCGGGTATTTCCCGGGTAGATGGTAAAATGAGTGGAGCGCACCGAATGGGTGCGCTCCACTTGCTTTCTGTCATGTGCGGCGGCTGGTTGCGACCGCCGGCTTGTTTGGGGACAGAACTACGGCGCGCTGGGCGCGGCAGGCAGCGCCGCATCGGCGTTCATCTCGACCAGCGCCTGGCTCAGCGCGGAGACGAAGATGTCAAAGCGCTGGCGCGTCTCTTCAAGCGTGACAAGGGCAGCGTTCACCTCATCAATCTGAGTTGTAACGCCCTGCTGATTGGCCACGGCACTGCGCAGCGAGCTTTCGGTTGCAGCCAGCCCGGTGCGAATTTGCGCCAGGTCGGTGGCCACCACATCCACATTGCTGCTGAGGGTGCCCAGGTTCTGATCGACGCGGGTGACGGTTTGCTCCAGCGCGGCCAACTGTCCGCTTTGCGCATAGGTGAGCGTGCCACCATTCACAATCGCCAGAATTAGCAGCGTGAGCAGAACGCCCAGAATTGCGCCGCCAATCGCAGCCAGAAACATGGAGAGCGAGTCGTGGCTTACGGCTCGATACTCCAGGCTGGGGACATCTTCAGTGCGCTCGGATTGCTTGTGCAAATCAAGACTTTCATTATGAACACTCATAGCGGCTCTCTTTCCAAAATTGTAGACGGCAGCAGCCGTTTTGCGAAAGTATCTTACTCGGTTGCGCGAGGTGGGGCAAAATGCGCGCCGGACTGGCGCGCGCAACTCTCGGTTGATCTCTGCAACCACCATCCGAACAGGGCGCGGCACTGCCAGGCCGTAGCCCCTCTGCCATTCTGCGCAGCGACTGGCGTGGGCGCATGACCCCTGCCCCACGAATGCCCGCCGATGCCCGCGCGCAGGATGCGCAACTCGCGTTTCTGCGCAGCCCGCGCGCCCAGCAGGCGCTGGCGGCGCTGGCCGCGGCCGACTTGCCGGACAGCGCGCTGCTGGCGCAGTCAGCGGCTTTGCGCCGTACTTTTGCCGCCGATGAGGCCGCACTCCTGCTGACACAGGCGCGCCTGCGGCGGCGCGCAGCTGCCAAGTTTCCCCATGCCGATGTGATGCTCTTTGCCGAGGAGCCGCTGGAGCAGGCGACGGCGTGGGCGGTGGCCGCGCACCGCGCCGCGCGCTTGCACAGCCTTGCCCCGCCCGGTGATTTCCTCGACCTTGGCTGCGGCATTGGGGGCGATCTGCTGGCTCTGGCCCAGCACCGCGCAACCGCTGCGTATGAGATTGACCCGGCGCGCCTTGCGCTGGCGCACTATAATATTGAGCGAGTTCGGCCCCCCTTCCCCGTTTCCTTCCACGCCGCCGACTGGACGACGGCGCTGCACGCGGGCGCGCTGC
>DIAV01000123.1:2279-2624 GCA_002415895.1 Anaerolineales bacterium UBA5069
GCTGCTCGCGCTACGGGCGCACGTGCCTGCGCTGGCTGTGAAGGTTGCGCCCGGCGTGCGCGATGAGGAGATTCCTGCCGCGTGCAGCGTGGAGTTTGTCAGCCACGCCGGTGTGTGCAAGGAGGCGGTGCTCTGGTTTGGCCCTCTGGCCGGCGGCGCGCCGCGCTGGGCTGCGGTGCATGACGGCCGCGCGTGGCATATGCTGGAGAGCCATGGCGCTACTCCGCCGCTGGGCGATTTTGCCGCGGGTGAATGGCTGTATGAGCCTGATCCGGCTGTGCTGCGGGCGGGCGCGCTGGCCGAGCTTTGCCACATGCTGGACGCGCACCTCTTTGATGCGTCGAT
>DIAV01000123.1:2774-5011 GCA_002415895.1 Anaerolineales bacterium UBA5069
GGCTTTCCCATGGAGCCGGAAGCACTGCGGCCGCGCCTCTGCCTGACACCCGGCGGTGGCGCAGCAGTCATCTTCCTCACCCGGCGCGGCCGCGACCACTGGATGCTGATTGCCGAACGCGTGCCGGTGGAGAGCCGATGAATCGCTCACGGCACGCAGAGGCCCCACACACGTAGCGGGGGCTTCCAGCCCTCCGTTAAGGCGCTGGCGGGGCGTCCCATGGTCCGAGGGCTTCCAGCCCTCGGCTACGCTATTGTGAATTGAGGAGTGTTACATGGACGGACACGCTGAAGCACCCTCGCTGGGCGAACTTGTGGCGCAGGCCGCGGCGCTGATTGCCGCGCTGCGGCGGGCCGGGCAGTCCATGGCCACTGCCGAAAGCTGCACGGGCGGGCTGATTGGCCATGTCATGACCGAGGTTGCCGGCGCGTCCGATGTCTTTGTGGGCGGCGCAATTGTCTACAGCAACGCGGCCAAGCAGGCCGTGCTGGGTGTGGACAGCGCAACGCTGGCCGCGCTGGGTGCGGTGAGCGCGCCTGTGGCGGCGCAAATGGCGCAGGGCGCGCGCCGCCTCTATGGGGCGCATGTGGCCGTCTCCGTAACGGGGATTGCCGGGCCGGGCGGCGGCAGCCCGGGCAAGCCTTCGGGCACGACCTATCTACATGTAAGCCATGAGAACGGCACGGAGCGCGGCCTGCACGTTGTATGGCACGGCGATCGCGCGGCCAACAAGTGCCTCAGCGCCGCCGCTGCGCTGCGCATGGTGCTCGATTCTTTGGACGCGCAGGGATGAAGTAAAATCGGAGCGGTTGGCCTGTGGCCGTGTGATGCGCAGGCATGAGGAGAAATCAGGTTATGATCCGTGAAGTGATTGTCAATGAACCCGTGAATACGCTCTGGCGGGTGCTGCCCAACGGCGAGATCCGCCCCACTTCCTTCATTTGGCGCGACAAGACGCGCTATGTGGCCGAAGTGGGCCGCACATGGGAGGAGCGTGTGGATGGGCGCACGCTGCGCTGCTACCTGATTCAGGCGGCGGATACCAGCACCTATGAGCTGCGCTGGGATGCAGCCGCGGCGGTGTGGGAAATCCACCGCGCCTGGCTGCGCACGCCCATGGCTTAAAGAAGGACTTTGACGCAAAGGCGCAGAGAAAACGCAAAGAAAAGCAGAAAATCAACCAATCAACTATTCAACCAATCATCCAATCAACGATAATTTATCTTCAATCCCCAACAACCGGAGTGCATGACATGGAACGCACCTTTATCATTATCAAGCCCGACGCCGTGCAGCGCGGCCTGGTGGGCGAAATCATTGGCCGCTTTGAGCGGCGCGGCCTCAAGCTCAGCGCGATGAAATTCCTGCAGGTGGATGATGCACTGGCGCGCC
Organism: Anaerolineales bacterium UBA5069; assembly: GCA_002415895.1. Classification (GTDB taxonomy): domain Bacteria; phylum Chloroflexota; class Anaerolineae; order Caldilineales; family Caldilineaceae; genus UBA5069. The sequence goes on from DIAV01000123.1 coordinate 4,167, forward strand.
AGCACTACGCCGTGCACGCCGAGCGCCCCTTCTTCGGCGGCCTCATCAGCTACATCACCAGCTCGCCCGTGGTGGCGCTGGTGATGGAGGGCACGAACGCGATTGCCGTGGTGCGCCAGACTGTGGGCGCAACCAAGCCCGCCGAAGCCGCCCCCGGCACCATCCGCGCCGATTTTGGCCTGGAGATTGGGCGCAACCTTGTCCATGCCTCCGACGGCCCCGAGACGGCAGCCTTTGAGATTGACCTCTGGTTTGGCGATGATCTGGTGGCGTGGCCGCGCGCCAACGACGCGTGGATCTTTGAGTAGGGGCGTTTGTTGATGCGCAGGGCCCTTGTGCAAGACAATGTGCAGGGGCAATCCCTTGCAGAAGGAAGTGACCATGAAGCTGGCGGAAGCGCTGATTCTGCGTGCGGATTATCAGAAGCGCATTGAGCAACTCAAGGCGCGCATCTTGCGCAATGTGCTGGTGCAGGAGGGCGAGGAACCGGCGGAACAACCCGCTGCGCTGCTGGCAGAGAGCCAGCAGACCTATGCGCTGCTGCTCGACATGGTGCAGCGCATTAACCGCACCAACTGCAACACCGCAGTGGCAGGGCATGGCAGCCTCGCGGATGCGATTGCCGAGCGCGACAACATTCGCGCACGCGCGTCGCTCCTGCGCAGCGTGGCCGAGCAGGCCACTGTCACCATGAATCGCTACAGCAAGGCCGAGGTGAAGTTTGTCTCCATGCTCTCTGTGGCCGACATTCAGGCGCGCGCCGATGCGCTGGCCGTGGCCTACCGCGAGCTTGATGCGCAGATTCAGGCGCTCAATTGGACGACTGAGTTGCTGGACTGAGTTGC
>DIAV01000063.1 GCA_002415895.1 Anaerolineales bacterium UBA5069
GCGCAGGTGGGCGGCATCGGCATTGCGCCGGGGGCCAACATCAACTATGAGACGGGGCGCGCAATCTTTGAGGCGACCCACGGCACCGCCCCCAAGTATGCCGGACAGGACAAAGTGAACCCGTCGTCGGTGATCCTGAGCGGCGAGATGATGTTGCGCCACATGGGCTGGGGCGAGGCGGCGGACCTGATTCTCCACGCGATGGAGAAGGCTGTGAGCCAGAAGGTGGTGACCTATGACTTCGCCCGCCTCATGGAAGGCGCGACGGAAGTCAAGTGCAGCGAGTTTGGCGAAGCGCTGATCGCGAATATGTAGGCTTGTATAAAAAAGGCGAGGCTTCCGATTTCGGAAGCCTCGCCTTTTTTTTGTTACGGTCGCGGCGCAGTGGGCAGCCAGACGCGCATGCCTCGCATGCCGCGATTGCCCCACGCATAATAGGGAATTGCTGTGAGCGGCACGCTTTGCGCATCGCCGGCCTGTGTATCTGCCGCCTGCGTGCGGTAGAGGCCGTCGCGCCACGTACTGCCGGGCATGCTACCCGTCGTGTGCAACTTGACGCCGCCGCCGAGTTCAGTCATGGCCGCCTCTGTGATGGGCGCGGCGGTTTGCATCTGCACATCGGCCATGTCCACGGCGGCGGGTTGATCGTGCGACTCGAAGCAGTAGACCAGGGGACCGCGTTCCAGGGCCACAGTGCCCCGAATGGCGTCGACGCGCGGGTTGGGGACGATCCACGTCGGCTCCATGGGCAGGTCGATGGCAACCACATCACCAGCGTGCCACGTGCGCGCCAGCGATAGATAGCCCTGGGCATCAAGCGTACCCTCCACGGGCTGATCATTCACGCGCACCGTATGTGTCTGCGCCCAGGCAGGGATGCGCAGCGCCAGGGTCCACGGTGCTGCAGGAGCGACCAGCACCTGAATGGCGATTGCGCCTTCCCACGGGTAGTTGGTTGTCATTTCAAGCGCAACTGCGCCTGCGGGCAGTGCTACATTTGCGCTGGCGTCGGCGTATTGGTGCACCTGGATCGCGTTGCCGCTTGTCGTCACAAGGTAGTCTTGCAGGCTGGAGAAGAGACGCATGACGTTGGGCGGGCAGCAGGCGCAACTATGCCACGCCGGGCGCTTGATCTCCTCCGCACCTGCGCCGTCGGGGCCCGAGCGCACGTAGCGGCCACCGCGTACCTGCAACGGGTTCACGTAGAGATAACTCGCGCCTTCGAGGCCCGGGCTGGGCAGCACGCCATTGTAGAGTGTGCGCTCAATGAGGTCGGCGTAGCGCCGCTCGCCCGTAACCAGCAGCATGCGCCAGCTCCACATGATACTGGCAATGGCGGCGCAGGTCTCGCAATAGCAGGTGTCCGAGGGCAGTTCATAGGGGCTGCCAAAGGCTTCGCCGTCAAAGCGTGAGCCAAGGCCGCCTGTAATGTACATCTTGGTTTGGGTCATGTCATTCCACAGCGTCACCATGGCATCCATGAGCGCCCGCTCGCCCGTCTCCATGTAGAGATCGGTAACACCTGTCGTCAGGTAGATTTGGCGTACGGCGTGGCCGGCAACCTCGGTGGCCGCGCGCACCGGCACATGATCCTGTTGGTAGATGGCGCCATAGCCGGCATGGCCGCGCATGCGGTTGCGGCCACGCCTGTCGATGAAGAGTTGCGCCATTTCAAGGTGGCGGGCGTCGCTGGTAACGCGATAGAGTTCAACAAGCGCCGTCTCAATTTCGGGGTGACCGCAGGTTTCATCACGTTTGCCGGGGCCAAAGAGGTCGTAGATGTGATCCACGAAGCGCAGCGCGATCTGCATGAGGCGGTCGTCGTTTACTGCGCGCTGGAATGCAACGGCCGCCTGCACCAAATGGCCGGCGCAGTAGAGTTCGTGGCCGTGGTCGAGGTCCGTCCAGCGCGCTGCGGGCCTGGCAATCTGGAAGTGGCTGTTAATGTAACCGTCGGGCAACTGCGCGGCGGCAATCAGGCCAAGCAAGGTGTCAACCTGCGCCTGCAACTGGGCATCGGGGGTGCGGCCAAGCTCCCAGGCGGCTGCCTCAAGCCACTTGTACAGGTCTGAATCGGCAAACCAGAAACCTGCAAAGGTCCCTTCCGCCAGGCCTGCGGCAATGCGCATGTTTTGCAGGTTGCCGGCGGCTTCGAGCATGGCATAGCCATGCGGGAGGCTGACGTTGCGGTTGGTGGCCTGGTGCGTGGCCCAGAAACCGCCCGTAATTTGCGCGCCATTGCGGGGCAGCGTGCGCAACAGACTCTGCGGCGAGTGGCTGTTGTCGACCGGCCCCGCGCTGTGTGTTGATGGGTTCATGCGTGGCTCTTTCCAGTACGCGCGGCGTCTGCCGCGCTGGATTGTGACACTACGCTGCTGCCAAGCACCCGTTACTTGCCCTGCGTTTGGCTGGGCAGCGAAGGCCAGCCTTCGTCGTCCCAGGCAATCGACTCGACGCGCAGCCTGGGCATGCTCGTGCGCTTGTCATAGGCATGGTAGACAATCCAGTCGATGCCGTTGCCCTGCGGGCCGTCATCATTCATGAGCAGGCCGTTGTGGCCGGGTCCCACCCAGTTGCCATAGGCATCGAGGATGTGCGTACCGCCGCCTTCGAGCATGGGCACGCCGTCACGGTCCACATAGGGGCCTGTGATCGTCTCACTGCGTCCCACACGCACGTTGTAGGTGCTGGCGTTGCCCATGCAACAGTGATCAAAGGAGGCGAAGAGGTACCACATCCCGTCGTGGGGGACGATGAACGCGCCTTCCAGCGACTCGTCGCCATCACGCGCGCGCGTGCGCTGGGCGATGTGGTGGACTGTATCGTCAGCTTCAAGAAACTTGCCTGTGGCCGCGTCGAGGCGGCGCATGTAGATACCTTGCCAGTAGCTGCCCCACACGAGCCACGGATTGCCCTCTTCATCCAGCACAAGGTTGGGGTCAATCGCGTTCCACGCTTCGCCAATGTGCGATTGCAGTACAATGCCCTCTTCCACCCATGCATAGTCAGGGCTGTCAGGGTTGAGGGTTGTATTCGTGGCGAGGCCAATGGCGGAATTCTGCGACCCCATGGACGAGATGGAATAGTAGACATGCCACTTGCCGTTGAAGTACGAGATATCCGGCGCCCAGAGGTCGACGAAGTCGGGATTGACACCCGGCCCCCACGGCGGGTTCTTGTCAAAGATACGGCCGGACCACTCCCAGTTCACCAGATCGGGTGATTTGAGGATGACCCCGCGCGCACCGCTGTGGAAGAGATAGTACATGTCATCTTCGTGCGCCAGCACAGGATCATGCACACGTTGTGTAAAGCCCTGCGGCTCCAGCATGACGGCAGCGGGGCGCTCCACTGCCGCCGGTGCAGCCGCGGCCACCCCCTCCGCCAACGCGGAGGGGGTGCCAACAGAGGTCGGCGGTTCGACGGGCTGGCTGTAGCCCAGCGAGAAGATAAGCGCCAGCAGGCCGGCCAGCCAGTACCAGTTGCGCATGGACTTACTCCTTCAGCAATGCAAGGATTCCGGCAAAGAGCGTGCGCGCGACAGCATTGGTCGCGAGCGTATTGGTATTCAGCTTGAAGGTTGTCGTTGCCATCTGCCCCCTGCCGTAGGGCATGACCATGAGCAGCGACGCGACCTTGTGCACCCAACCCACGGCCAGGCCTGCCCAGCTGTGCTCGCGCTGGATCCA
>DIAV01000146.1:0-6880 GCA_002415895.1 Anaerolineales bacterium UBA5069
ACAGACGCTGACTTGTCGCAGCTATCATGAAAACGTACATGACTACCATGAATATGGAGGTGGATCGATGGCCATGATTTCCGAAGGCGACCTGAAGCGAATCATCAACGACCCCGGCGACGCCAAGTTGCTCGTCAAAAGTGCCGACGAGGTTGGCAGGCGGCTCAAGGAGATGAATTTGACCAGCAGCCAGATTCGCGCGCTGTTTGGCGAGGTGCGCCAAATTGAAGCGTTGTGGCGCACTGATGACGCCAGGGCGCGTAACCGCCTGATTCTGCTGAAGCCGAAGATGGCCTACCGATCAAGAAGGGAGAGAGGCCAGGGCGTTGCGGAGCTCGTGGGCGTGCTGGACCCGGCGGTTGATTTGGTGGTGCGCGACAGCAACGGTGAGTATGTGCGCTTCCAACACTTTGTAGAGCTCTTTGAGGCGATTCTGGCTTATCACAAATTCTACGGTGGCAACTGATTGTTGACTGGCTCCCGGTGCAGCAAACGAAGCGACACAGCAAGAGGTGCTGACAATGGCAGAACAACCGAAGAGCATCAAGCTCGAAGCGCGTGTTTTTATTACCTTTGACGTAAAAGCCCTGACGGGTCTGCATATCGGCGGCGCCGGTGGCGGTGTCGATATTGGCGGCGTGGACAAGACGGTTGTGCGCAACCCAGTGGACAACCGCCCCTATATCCCAGGCTCCTCGTTGCGCGGCAAGCTGCGCAGCCTGCTGGAGAAGCAGCAGGGCAAGGTGCAAAACCAGCGCATCAACAATGGCTTCATCCACTCATGCGGCGCAGACCAAAATGGGAGCACTACCTATCCGGACTGCGACATTTGCCAGATCTTTGGTGTGACGGGCGACGTCAAGTATGCGACGCCCACGCGGCTGGCTGTGCGCGACGTGCTCCTCAGTGATACAGCGGCGGCCACGCTGGAGAAGGCGCACACCGACCTGCCCTACACCGAGATCAAGGCCGAAGTGGCGATTGACCGTATTACGAGCCAGGCTAACCCGCGCCAGATGGAGCGCGTGCCTGCCGGCACCGTCTTCGAAGGCGCCGAACTGGTCTACAGCCTCTATAGCGGTGATGGCTGTGAGGTGGAGAAGGACATTGCGCGGCTGGCCGCGCTGTGCGATGCCATGCAGCTGCTGGAAGACGACTATTTGGGCGGCGGCGGTTCGCGCGGATCGGGCAGAGTGGGGTTGGAGAATATTCGTGTGGAAATGCGCGGCGGCATGCCGTTGGGCGATCGCGAGCAACTTGCGTCCCCGGAGAACGTCGGCGCGCTGCGGGCGCAGCTGGTTGATATTCAGAAGGCGCTGCGCAGCAAAGTCGGCGGGTGAGGCGCAGCCATGGCAAGAATCACGGCGTATCATCTTGAACTGCGTCACGGGCTGCACGTTGGCGAGCGCGGGCTGAGCCTTGAGGAGAGCGGCGCGACAGTTGCAGCCGACACGCTCTTTGGCGCGCTTGTCGAGAGTGCGCGCCGCGCCGGCCTGGACGCAACGCAGTTGACGCAGCCCTTTGTGGATGGCGACCCGCCCTTCCTGCTGACATCGGCGTTTCCGCGCGCCGGCGACGTCCGCTTCTATCCCATGCCGGTTTCTGCAGGCGCCCTGCTGGCGTCGGGCGGTGATGGCGTAGGGCTGAAACAACTAAAACGCACCCGTTTCCTGTCGGAGGCGCTCTTCCTGCGCGCGACGCGTGGCGAAAAGTTGGATGCCTGGTGGCCCGCGGAGGTCCACACGGCGGCGGATCGCGGGCTGTTTTTGCAGCACGGCGCGCTGTGGATGACGCGCGAGGAAGTTGCGCGTCTGCCTGAAGGCCTGCGCATGGACGCGCAAAACCAACGCGAACGGCCAATTGCGGCGCTGGCCGAGGCACGTGTAATGGACGCGGATCGGATTGCGCACGTTGCCGTCGATAGGGTGCGCTCGGCTTCAGACATCTACTTTGTGGGGCGCACCTTCTACGCACAGGGGTGCGGCCTGTGGTTTGGCGTGCAGTGGCGCCATCCAGATGCGCTGATTGGCGGGATTGCGGCAAGTGAACTGCTGGATCGGCTGCTGCAGATCCTCGGCGATGAAGGCGTGGGCGGCAAACGCAGCTCGGGCAGCGGCCACTTCAGCGTGACAAGTGTGCCCAATGCGCTTGAAATTGCCGATGTGCGGCAAGGCGCGCCGACGTGGCTGCTGAGCCGGGTTTCGCCGGCCGCAGCAGATTTGCCCGGGCTGGTGCAGGGCAAGGGAGCCATGTATCGCACAGTTTCGGTTGCGGGCTGGATGCTGAACAACAGCGGCAGCGCACTGCGACGCAAACGTGTAACGCTGCTGGAAGAGGGCAGTTGGGTGACGCCGGGCGGCGATCTCTTTGGCAGGCTCGCGGATGTGCGGCCTGCGCACGGTGCAGCGCACGCCGTCTATCGGTACGGGCTGGGACTAGGGGCGGGGATTGGCGAGGGGCCAGGCCATGAGTAACTACCGCATGTACGATGTGGACGTGCAAACGCTTACGCCATTGCACATTGGGACCGGGCGCGAGCTTCTAAAAGATTTCGACTTCGCCGTGCGGGGTAGCCGCACGTATCGGCTGAACGAAGATGCGATTCTGGAAGAGAAAGGGGCGGATGACGCGGCCGCGGCAGCAGTGCTGGCCGGGACGCCACCGGCCCATCTTATCGAGGATCTGCTGGGCACAGCGGCGGGCGACGCGTTCGTGCGCTATTCGCTGCGCGGTGTGCCGCGCACACAGGGAACGGGTGCACGCCTGCGCGAGCAGATCAAGAGTGCGTATGATGAGGTGTATTTGCCGGGCAGCAGCATAAAGGGCGCGCTGCGCACGTCGCTGCTGCGTGCGCTGTGGGCGCAGAAAGCAATGAAACCCGCAAGCGCGGCGCTTGGCCGCAACGCGAAGTTTGCGGCGCAACCCATCGAGAAGGAACTCATGGGGCGCGACCCCAACCATGATCTGCTGCGCGCGCTGCAGGTGGCCGACAGCGCGCTGCGGCGTGATGTGCCCCTGGGTGTGTTCAACGCGCGCGTTGTCACGCGCCGGGGCATTGGCGGCAACGAAAGAGGATCGGCGCCGATTGAAATGGAGGCCATCCCCAGCGATCAGCTCTTTGCGCTGACTGTGCGCGTGGACCAGCAATTGTTTAGTACGTGGGCCCAGGGCGCCGAACTACCCACCGGGGGGCTGAGCCTGTTGGAACAACTGCCCGCGCTTGTGCAGCAACACGCAGCCGCAAGCATTGCCGGCGAGCGATCGTGGTTTGAGGGGCTGCCGGGGGGCGAAAGGGTGGCGGCGTGGTATGCCGAACTGGGCGGCCTCAAACTCGGAAATCGGCGCTGCCTCATGCAGCTGGGCTGGGGCACGGGCTGGGAGAGCAAGACGCTGGGCCTGCATTTGCGCAGCGATGCGCGCTTTATGCAGAAGATTATGGACGACTACAGGATGACGCGCGGTATCAGGGTGCCCCCCGAGAAGTTCCCGGCAAGCCGCCGTGTTGTCATGAGCGTGAGCCATGACGCGCAGGGCCGCACGCAGGAACGCATTGTGTCGCCCTTCGGGTGGTGTTTACTAACGTTCAAGGAGCGGAAATGAAGGCGATTACTTTCCTCGGGGTCAGACCACAGACCGCACTCTATACAATGAACGGCAAGGAGTACGCGGCGAGCCAGTTTGGTGTCGCGCTGGCCCGCTTCATCCCCAACCTTACGCTGCGCGCGCTTGTGACGAAGAAGGCGCTGGACGAGCAGTATCCCGCGTTTGAGCGCGACGTCGAGGACTACGTCGCAGATGTGCGCGCAGTGCCAATTACTGATGGCAAAGACGCCGATGAATTGTGGCAGCTATTTGATAGTGTGGTTGACCAGATTGAAGAGAACGAAGAAGTCATCTTCGACATCACGCACGGTTTTCGCTCGTTGCCGTTTCTTGCGTTTCTGGCGGCGGCCTACGTTCGAGTTGTCAAGCGCGCCCAGATCAAGGGCGTCTACTATGCCAATTATGATGCAGGTTTCGGCGACCCTCGCCAGGTGCCCGTGGTCGACCTCACCGAGTTTGTTGCGTTGCTTGACTGGATGATTGCAGCGGACCTCTTCAGCAAACGAGGCGACAGCAGCCGCCTCGCCGCTCTCATGCGCACCGATTTGAGGGAGATGACCCCGGCACAGCGCCAGATTCATAGAGAAGCAGCTTCTTCCACAATGGTGACAAGCATGACGAGTATCTCGAGCAGCCTGCGGCGGCTTCGCCCTGAGGAAGTGATGAAGGCCAGCCACCAACTCATCACACACCTTGAGGAAGGCGGAGACGCGTTCGCGCGGTCCGCTCGGCCATTTGTGCCCCTGCTTGATCAGGTGGCAGACGCCTATCGCCCGCTTGCCTTTGCAAACCCCAGAGAAGATCTCTACGCCGCGCTGGCAATTGAGCGTGAACTGGTTTCCTGGTACCTGGATCGAGGTTACCTGGTGCAAGCGACTGCCGTTGCGCGCGAGTGGCTGGTCACGTGGGCTCTCCTCCAGCAGGGCATCACAAGCATTTATGAGCGGGCATCACGTACGGATATGGAAAACGCCATCACTGCGCAGCGGGCGCATCACAGTGGCCAACCCCGAGAGAGTCCGCTGAGTATTGCTGACATGCCGCACAGCAAAGAGCTTGCCGATCTGTTTCAAAACGTTGCGCGCGTGCGCAATGATCTCCTGCACGCGGGGAAGAACGCGAGCCCGATGGAAGGCGGCACATTGGAGAAGAATATCCGCAAGTACTGTGACAAACTGGCCGACTTCCCGTTACCCACACCCAAACAGACATCCCCATGATCCTCCTCAACTTCTCCCACCCGCTCACTGAAGCGCAGTTGGCGCAGATTGGTGCGCTGGCAGGGCGCGCCATCGCGCGCACAATCGACATCCCAACGCAGTTCGACGAGCAACTTCCCTTTGCGGCGCAGGCGCAGGCGCTGGTGGCAGGCGTGCCGTTGAGTTCTGCCCAGTGGCAGAGCGAGCCGCTGCTTGTGGTGCTGCCATCGCTCAACTTTATTGCGGCGTGCCTGCTGGCCGAAATGCACGGACGTATGGGCTACTTCCCGGTGGTGGTGCGCACGCGCCCCGAGGCGGGCTCGCTGCCGCGCCGGTACGAAATTGCCGAGCTGCTGGATCTGCAATCCGTACGCGAAGCTGCACGACGCACGCGCTAGGCTGGCGCTGGCCCGCCATTCACCAGACTCCACGGAAACTCAAGAATGCTGATCTCGATTGTGCTGCACCTTGAAGCGCCTGCGCCCGTGCGGCTGCCGCTGCATTTGGGGCGCGCCAACCATGCCGCCGCGCTGCGCCTGATTGGTGCGGCGGACGCGGCGCTTGCCCAGACGGTGCACGATGAGGAAGGGCCCAAACCGCTCACCTGCTCGGGCCTGCTGGGTGTGACGCCCGGGCGCGACGGCGTGGCTCTGCGCGCTGGTCAGGCGTGCGCCGTGCGCCTCACGGGCCTCAACCGTGCCGTGGGCCAGGCGCTGGAGGCAGGGCTGCTGCAGGCCGGGCAGCCCGAGACGTGGGAGCTTGATGGCATCCCTTTCCGCGTGACGGGGGCAACCTGCGACCCGGCGGCGCATCCCTGGAGCGGGCGCTCAAGCTGCGCGCAACTGGCAGGCGCGGCGCTTGTGCAGGGCGACGAGGGGCGCACTGTCACCTTTGAGTTTGCCTCGCCCACCGCCTTCAAGTCGGCAGGCTACACGGTGCCCGTGCCCATGCCTGCACTCGTCTTTGGCAGCCTTGTTGAACGCTGGAACCACTTTGCCCCGCTGCGCCTGAGCGGCGAAATGCGCCGCTTTGCCAACGAGATGATGGTGATCAGCCGCTACAAGCTGGAGAGCCGCGCCGTGGCGCAGAAGAACGACGCCTGGCGCATTGGCGGCGTCGGCACTGTCACCTACCGCTCCATGAGCGCTGACCGCTACTGGCTGGGCGTGCTGCACGCGCTTGCGGCCTTTGCGCTCTACAGCGGCGTGGGCGTGCAGACAGCAACCGGCATGGGGCAGGCGCGCGCCCAGGCGGCAACGCGTGTAGATGGACGCACAGAGAGGCGCGTCAACAATGCGTAGCCCACTCTACCTGCTGGAACAGGGGAGCAAGTTGACGCGTGACGGCCGCCGCCTGCTGGTGACATTGGGCGACGAGAAGCTGGCCGATGTTGCCGTCATCCAGGTCTCCCAGGTGATCCTCTTTGGCAATGTGCAGGTGACAACGCAGGCACTGCAATTGCTGCTGGATGCAGGTGTTGAGGTGGTGTTGCTGAGCACGCACGGGCGCTTCTATGGGCGGCTTGTGGGTGGGCCCACAGGGCACGGCTCGCTGCGCATGGCGCAAATGCTGCGCGCCCGCGACCCTGAATGGGCGCTGCACACGGCGCAAAGGTGCGTGCGCGGCAAAATCCAGAACGGCAAAGTCTTCCTGCAGCGCTATGCGCGCCGCGCCGCAGAGCCGGCTGCCCTTGATTCCGCAATTGCCGCAATTGAAGCCATGCGCGAGCGCGTGGCGCGCACCACAACCATTCCATCGCTGCTGGGGGTGGAGGGGCAGGCATCTGCGGCCTACTTTGGTGTATGGAAGGCGCTGCTCAAGCCGCCCTGGCGCTTTGACAAACGCGTGCGCCGCCCGCCCACGGACCCCGTCAACATCATGCTGAGCTTTGGCTACACGCTGCTGGTGCAGAATGTACTCACCGCGGTGCTGACAACGGGGATGGAGCCCTATGTGGGTTTTCTGCATCAGGTGGGCTACAACAAGCCGAGCCTGGCGCTGGACCTGGCCGAAGAGTTCCGCCCCATGGTTGTGGATTCGGTTGTGATGCGCTGCTGCAACAACGATCTGCTTGAGCC
>DIAV01000146.1:6984-7798 GCA_002415895.1 Anaerolineales bacterium UBA5069
TGGAGACGCGCTTCACGCAGGAGTTCAAGCATCCGGAAACGCAGGAGAGTGTCTCCTATCGACGGTTATTCCTGCTGCAGGCCTACCGCATGGCGGCTGCGATTGGCGAGGTGAACGCCGAACCATACCGTCCCTTCCTGATCCGCTGACGCAGATGGAGCAACGAGGCAAACACGATGGCCCGCGACCTCTTTGTTGTCATCAGCTATGACATTCGCGCCAACAAGCGGCGGCTCAAGCTGGCGCGCCTGCTGCTGGATTATGGCGCCACGCGCGTGCAGTATTCTGTCTTTGAGTGTTATTTGGGCGCACGCCAACTGGATGCGTTGCGCGTGCGCATTGGCAAGCTCTACAAGGCCGAGGAGGACAGCGTGCGCATCTACATGCTGTGCGAGAATTGCAGGCCCAGGGTGGAATGCATGGGCCAGGCGCGCCCCAGCGAAGAACCTGGATTGCTGATTATTTGAGATGGCGCAGAGGCGCAATGCAGTGCGAAGCGAGGCGGCTGCAGACGGTGCATGGCACTCGAGAGGATCGAAGACCCCCTGAAAAAGGGGCCGGAAACGCGCAAAAATGGAGGGGGTGTTCGATATGCGTGGTGCGGTGGGACGAATGACAGGCCGGCGAGCGGTAAACGTGCCCAAAGGCAGTTTGCGTGGATGTGGAAAGCGCGCTACGATGGGGCAGGTGGGAGAATGATTGCATCATCACAAACGGGTCGAAACACCCCTAATCCTCGCAAGGGGATTGAAACCGATGGTGTTGGCAGCGCTGACGGGAATCTCGATTGTGGTCGAAACACCCCTAATCCTCG
>DIAV01000253.1 GCA_002415895.1 Anaerolineales bacterium UBA5069
TGGTTGGCGAAGGCACGACCGTTGCCGTGTCCGATGGCTCTGGCGTTGCGGTCGCAGTCGGTGTGCGCGTGCCCGTTGGCGTATTTGTGGGCGTGGTTGTCGGCGTGCGCGTGCCCGTTGGCGTGCTTGTGGGCGTGTCCGTCGGCACGGCCGTTGCAGTCGCTGTGGGCGTGGGCGTCGGCCTGCGCACCACCCTGTCATCATCGGGCACGGGCGTGCGTGTGGGCGGCGCGACCGTTGTGCGCAGCGTTGGCGTTGCCGCCACAGTGGCGATTTGTGTGCCAATTGCTGTAGGCACTATGGAAGTCGAAGACCCCGCAGGCGTTTCACCGGGGGTCGCTGCAATCTCGCTGTCGCCCGCAATCGGATTGGCAGCCTCGCCTACGGGCAGGCGAGGGGCCGCAATGATAAGCGGTGGACCGGTCCTCGGCGGCGTCGCGAGGTCAAGGGCCGCGTTACTTGCCGCAGCAGACGCGAGCGCCTTACCTACACTCGGTGCAGGATCATTTGGCGCCGGCGCGGCCGCCTCGGCGGGCGACTCGCTGCTGGAACTCTGGGGTTCAGGCGTTGCTGTGGCAGGCGGGACAACCACCGCATCGGGCGAACCCTGCACCCAGGCAATTACGCCTGCTACGCAGCAGATCTGGTACCAGCCTTCCACCTGGGCAACCACCGAGAAGGATTCGCCCGGCAGAACGACGCCAATCTGCGCGCTTGCTACATTAGGCTCGGCATAGGCCTTGATGCTGCCATCACCCGGGATGGCGAGGAGCCGCAGCTCTACGCCGCTGCCCCTCAGGTCCGGCGCGCCTTCAAATTCTTCGACTGTGGGCGGCTGCCCCTCAACCACGCTGAGGATTTCACCAGCGCCTACGCTCAGGCTTTCGCCCCCTGCCTCAACAGCCACTGCACCCTCAACGACAGCGAGAATGCTTTCACCTTCGGGCGAGACGGCCACAAAGAACTGGGTGCCGTGGACAGAAGCCAGGAGGTCAGCCGTTTGCACTTCGTAGCTGTCCTCGGGGCCAAGTTTCGTATTAATCTGTTGCAAGGTCTGGCCTTGCGTTACATGCAGCAGGACATGCGTCGCGCCATCCTGCTCCGAGAGGGTGCTGAGTTCAACTTCGCTGCCCGGGCTGAGTGCGGCAATCTGGTCCGCAAAGAGTTCGAGCGTTGCGCTGCCCTGGCCGGCAAGGATGCGATCACCCACATACACGTTGGCCACTTCGCCCGCGGAGATGAGATCGAACTGGCGACCTGCGGCGCGCAGCAGTGTCACGTCGCCGTTGGCCACACGCAGCGTTGCCACGCGCGGCGCAAAGTAGAGTGCGCGCACGCCAATTATCGCCAGCACGAGTACAGCAAGCAATGCGCCGGCTGCGGCCATACGGGTCCCCGCGAAGAAGCTGCCCAGCCACTCGCCAAAGCTGCGTTTGGGGGCTGCGGGGCCAGTGGCGTCACCATCTCTGGCGGGCGTGGTTGTGGGCGGCGGCACAGTTGCACCCAGCGCTGCCAGCGTATCGGCTACGGCCCCGTTCTTGCTTGCAACCAGCTTGAAGGGCTCGGCAGCGCGCACAGCCTGCAGCTCAGTGGCCACTTCCGCCAGCACGCGCGCCATCATGGCCTCTGGCATTGCTTCTGCCGGAGCCCACTTGTCGAAGAGGTTCTGGAAGTCCCCTTCATTCTGAGCGTCAAAGTCTGGAGGGCGCACAGCCATTATGGTTGTCCCTCCATCGCTTCGCGCATCTGCGCACGGGCGCGACTCAAAAGTGACTCAGTTCCCTTGTAGGTTCGGTCCAGGATGGTGGCGATCTCATCCACACCCAAACCCATGTGATAGCGCAATAACAAGACCTGCCGCGAAACGTCGGGCAGGCTCTGCATTGCCTCTTCAAACAACATGCGATCCTGCAGGTCAAGTTCCTTGGAGACGAGGACAATCGTGGAGTCCTCGTGGTCAAGCGAGTCGGTCACAGGGGTGCGTCGGTAAAAGTCCGCCACCTTGCGATAGGCAATGGCGTAGAGGTAAGTTGACAACGCGGCGCGGCCATCAAAATTGGCAATGGCGCGCACGGCAGCAGTCAACGTATCGCTCAAAACGTCCTCAGTGTCTTCGATGGTGGGCAGGTTCTGGCGCAGATACGAATACAAACGTGGACTCAGGTCGCGCGTCACCTGTGCCCAGGCGGCGTTGTCGCCACGCTGGAGCTTTTTGAGGAGTTCGGCATCTGTTCCCGTTCTGGGTTCAGGGGCCAGCAAGTGAGTCTCCTGAGGAGTGAATCGCCTGTGAGCGGCTTTTCCTTCGCACTTTGTTGCATTTGACGCAATTTGTGCAAGGCGAGTCAGTGAAATCAGATACCCGTACGCGCAGGTATGCTGTCCTCTGCGACTCGTGAATGCTCACCGCATTGCCACTGTGAACACGGACTGTTGAATACGATCAAAACAGTAGGCAGGTGCAAAACGGTAGACAGGTGCAAACCGCGTTGCTGCCGCAACGACACAAAACCCGGGGAAGTTGAGCCATTGTCGCTGTGCAAAGCAGAGGCGCGGCCGCAGCCAAAGGAGTGGCAACGCGCCCGGCAGATAATCCTCCCCATACTGCACAGCATATCACAAATCGGCGCGAATACAGGATTACTCCATTCCGCGCGACGATTTATGCGCGCCCTGCGCGCGCTTTGCATCCTCTTTGCACGCACTTTGCACGCTGTGGTGCAACCTCTAATTCTTCCGAAAATGCTCCCCGTTTGTGACACATCCCGAGCGTGCTGGTATTATAGGCGCGTCTCTGAGCAACTGCTTGGCCAATCTGCAAGCCTACCTTGTTTCCCCAGCCACTTCATGCCCGCTCTGCCCACACTGTGTGCATCCGGCGTGCGTGACGCTTCTGCCTGAAAGGACCGATCCATGGCCGTGCATGATGAATTTGGCGCAAAGGATACCTTCGACACCGGCAGCGGCCCTGCCACAATCTACCGGATTGCTGCGCTGGAGCGCCAGGGCATCGCAAAGATCAGCCGCCTGCCCTACTCAATTCGCATCCTGCTATCT
>DIAV01000046.1:0-967 GCA_002415895.1 Anaerolineales bacterium UBA5069
TTGATGTAGGTGTCGAGCGCGAGCACTTCTTCGGGTGTGCCCTGAAAGCGTGTGGCCATGTGTGAAAGGACCTCCTTGAGTCCAACGCGGTCAAGATAACCGAAAGCGCGCGCTGTGTCAATGGAGTTGCTTACAATCCAGACGCACCTATCCGCGCGCAGCGCGTTTGCTGTGCAGGGATGCGGAAGCGCGTCGGTTGCAACCGACGCCTTGCCCCACGGGTTGCAATGCGTCTGCGGCTCCGCTAAAATCCAGACCATGCCAATACTCCTCTTCACTGATGCTGACGCCTGCCTTCATTCGCTGCTGTCACTGGCAGACGTTGACGCGCAGCGCATTGCAGTTTTGCTCTACGCCGGCGACTCTGCGCTGGCGCAACCGTTACAGGCGTTGCTGCCCGACTTGAGCGCCGTGGACATTGCGTCGCCACGCTTCGCACGCCTCAATTTTGATGCAATTGGTCTTTTGGTCGTAGACCTGCCGCGCGCGTTTCTGGAGGATTCGGGCGGCAGGCGGCTGATTGACGCGCTGGCGCGACTGGCCGAGGAAGGCATGGCGCTCGTCTTTGTGGGCGAAAACGCCAGTCTGGCCGGTGGGGCTTTGCTCGACGGCATCCATGCCGGACTCAGCCTCGTGCCGCGCACTGCTGTGATCCCCGATTTGCGCGGGGTTGGAGATTTGCGCGCTCTGCTGGCTGCGCTCAGCGGGCGCGGCTTGCGCCTGCTTGCGCTGGATGCGCCTGTAGGAGTCAGGTATGACGCTGCGCGCGACAGTGTGCGTGTCCAAGGTGCGGGCAGCGTATTGCTCGCCGCATTTCGCCCTGGCGCCAATGATGAGCCGCCTGCGGCGCGCCTGCACGTGCTCACCGATCAAAACGAAGCAGGCTGGCCGGACTAAGGGGCGTGCGCTGCGCTTTGTGGCGTCCACATTGCGCGCTTCATGTAGTGGTGCATCCGGCAAGTACGCG
>DIAV01000046.1:1057-2738 GCA_002415895.1 Anaerolineales bacterium UBA5069
GGCGCGTCCTCGAGAACGGTGGCTGAAGCCGCCGCTACGCAATCCCTCGCGTACTTGCCGGATGCACTATTTAGGCGCCTGTCATCGATTCAAGTGCAGAAGGTGCGCGGCGAGAGCACATCTGCCAACTTCGTGCTCTGCCGCGCACACCGCTCCAGGGAATTGCTTATGCCACTGCCGGACTATCGGCGCAACCTCATTCTCAAGACGGTGGACGAGCGCGGCTCAGTCACCGTGCTTGAACTTGCCGATCGCCTTGACGTCTCCATGATGACAATCCGCCGCGACCTCGCCGAATTGGAGGGAGAGGGCGCCCTGCGGCGCGTGCACGGGGGCGCCGTAAGTACGCACGGGCGCAGCTATGAGCCAGTGTTTCCAACACGCGCTGCGCACATGCAGGCCGAGAAAGAGCGCATTGGACAATTGGCGGCGTCACTCGTTGCAGATGGTGAAAGCATTGCTCTTGACATTGGTACGACGATGCTGACTGTGGCGCAGGGTTTGGTGAGCAGGCGCAATCTGACTGTACTGACGCCCAGCCTCCATGTGGCCAACCTGCTCCTCAGCCACCCGGAAATCCGCGTTGTCGTCTCGGGGGGTATTGCGCGCCCCATTGAGGGTTCGCTGATAGGCGATCTGGCGCGCGCCGCCTTTGCGCATCTCTTTGTCGATCGCGTCTTTTTGGCAGTCAGCTGCATTGATGCGACACATGGCCTCTCTGAATACAACTGGGATGACGCGCTCATCAAGCAGGCAATGATTGCCAGCGCACGCGAAGTGATCGTGGTGGCGGACTCGAGCAAATTCGGCAAGACCGCATTCGCCCAGGTGGCAACCTTGAGTCAGGTCCACAAGATTGTGACGGACCGCGTACCGCCCCCTGATATTGTGGAACTGATGGAACGCTCTGGGGTGGCATTGCTGGTAGCCGACGAAAGCGTGCCTGTGCGGGGCCGTGGCCGTTTGGAATCGTAATACGCCGCTACGTGACGTGTGAATGTCTGCTTCGCCGGTGCATGCAACGTGGCACCTGCCCCAAATGAAGTGAGGTTGCAGTGAACATGCCCGTCGATCTGCGTAGCGCCTGGAATGAGATTAGCGCGTGGTATCAGGCACGCCATGACATCCCCACCGCAAGCGCGCATTACGGGCCATGGGCGCCCGATGAGAACCACCTGCGCCTGCTGGGTGATGTGCGCGGGCTGCGCATCCTTGAAGTGGGCTGCGGGGGCGGGCAGTGCAGCATTGCCTTTGCGCGCCAGGGGGCGATCAGTGCGGGTGTGGACCTGAGCGACGCGCAGCTGGATTTTGCGCGTAAATTGGCGCTGGATCATGGGGTTGAGGTGCACTTCCAGCAGGGCAGCGCCGAAGACTTGTCGGCCTACGCGTCAAACGCATGGGATGTGGTCTTTAGCGCCTATGCTTTTCAGTATGTAGAGCAGATTGAGAAGGCGCTGCAGGAATGTGCGCGCGTTCTCGCGCCAGGCGGCAGGCTGGTGATCAGCCTCGACCACCCGTTTCGTGATTGCTTCTTTGACGAAGCCGATGACGACATGACGATCTACACGAGCCGCAGCTACTTCGATGCCGCACCCATGCACTGGACCTTTGGAACGACTGGTGTGCCGATGGTATCGTATCACCGCACAATCGCACAGTGGGTTGCTGCGCTCACCCACGC
>DIAV01000304.1:0-352 GCA_002415895.1 Anaerolineales bacterium UBA5069
CCCACATGACCGCCGAGTATGCACGGACAGAAGCGGCAGACGCATTCCGAAAAAAACCCGGCTGGCCGAAAGCATGGACATGTTTGTAGAGGGGGGGGGGGAGCAGTGCCCCCCCCCTCGCCTGTACCTGTAGATGGTACGACCTTGTGGTGAATCCTCGCTTTTGTCCCTTACGTATTGCACCCTTGCAAGTTGGGAGGTGACCTTTGGCACAAAGCAGCGTCGTGAGACTCTCTACGGAGGGGTCTCCGCAGGGCGGCCTGCGCAAGCGCTCCGAAGATGCCCGGCAGGCGTGGTGGGGCTATATCTTCGTGGCGCCCTTCTTTATCCTCTTTGCCATCTTCGGCCTCTA
>DIAV01000304.1:541-751 GCA_002415895.1 Anaerolineales bacterium UBA5069
CCTCTTTGCCATCTTCGGCCTCTATCCGTTGATCTTCTCCTTTGTCCTTTCCTTTACAGGGTGGAAGGGTACGGGGTCTTTCAATTTCCTGGGTCTCAGCAACTACCAATCCCTGCTGCAGGACCAGGTTTTTTGGCGTGCGATGGCCAACGGCGTCATCCTCTTCGCGCTCTACGTACCGGCGATGACGTTATTGGCGCTGGTGCTGGC
>DIAV01000304.1:961-4536 GCA_002415895.1 Anaerolineales bacterium UBA5069
ATTGGCTTTCGTTTCTTCCGCACACTGATCTTCATGCCCTACATCACCAACATGGTGGCGGCGGGCTTTGTCTTTCAGTTGCTCTTCAACACGCAGTACGGCACCATGAACAGCCTGATCGGCGTCTTTGGTATCGCGCCAATTCCATGGCTCGATACAATATGGGGCGCACGTGTGACACTGGCGCTGCTCGTCACCTGGGCGTGGCTGGGCTACAACATGGTGATCATGCAGGCCGGGCTGCAGACGATTCCCAACGAGGTGAATGAGGCGGCGCGCATTGACGGCGCGAACCAGACGCAGGTCTTCTTCCGCATCACAATTCCCCTCATGCGCCCGGTGCTGCTCTTTGTGATTGTGCTCTCCACAGCGGGCACCTTCAACCTCTTTACCGAGCCGGTTTCACTTTTTACCTCCAACTTCGGCTCCGGACCGCTCAACTCCACAATCACGCCGGCAATCCACATTTTCAACCAGGCCTTCAAGAACTTCCGCTTCGGCTATGCATCGGCAGTGGCCTATGTCTTCTTCGCGTTTGTCTTTGTGCTCACAATCCTGCAGTACCGCTACTTCGGCCGCGAGAACAACTGAGAGGCTGCCCCCATGAATGATAAACGCATCCAGCGCCTGCTCGGCGACATCCTTCTCCACGCCTTTCTGCTTCTGCTTGTGGGCTTCATGGTGCTGCCCTTCTTTTGGATGCTCACCACCTCATTGAAGCCACAGTCGGAGATCTTCACGAAGCCGATTGTCTGGATCTCCGCCAATTCCAACCTCGACGCCTACCGCGAGCTGCTCTTTGATCGCAACATCATGCGGATTGTGGCCAACACCTTCATCATTGCCGCCAGCGCCACCATTCTGCAGATCTTCTTCTGCTCGCTTGGTGGCTACGGATTCGCCAAGTTCCGCTTTCGCGGGCGCGAGGCGGCCTTTGGCGTGCTGCTGGGCACCATGCTCGTTCCCTTCAGCATCATGCTCATTCCGCTCTACTACATCATGCTCAGGTTGGGGTGGATTAACACCTTTTGGCCGCTCATCATCCCGGGTGCGGCCAGCGCCTTCGGCATCTTCTTCATGCGCCAATACATCTCCACAGTGGCAGATGAGCTGCTGGACGCCGCACGCATAGATGGTGCGGGCGAGTTCCGCATCTTCTCGCAGATCGTTGTGCCCATCATTGCGCCGGGCATGATCAGCCTGGGGCTAATCTTCTTCATGAGTTCGTGGAACAACTTCCTCTTCCCGCTGGTCATCCTCAAAACGCCCGAAATGTTCACCCTGCCCATTGCCATTCGCTCTATGGTAGGCTCGACGCTGGGCCGCCCAATCTATCATTTGCAAATGGCGGCCTCGGTCATCAGCATTGTGCCCCTCCTGATTATCTTCCTTGCCTTCCAGAAGCGCTTTGTCGCGGGTATTACCTCCGGCGCGTTGGCAGGTGAATGAAAGGACCAGCACGCATGTTTCGCTTTGGCGTTGATTATTACCCCGAACATTGGCCCGAGACGCGCTGGCCTGAAGATGCCCGCCTCATGGCCGCGGCCGGCATTAACGTAGTGCGTCTGGCCGAATTTGCCTGGTCCAAAATGGAGCCCAGCGACGGCGTATTTGACTTTGCGTGGCTTGACCGCGCCATCGATCTCCTCGCTGCGCATGGAATTGCCGTGATCCTGGGCACGCCCACGGCCTCGCCACCCCCCTGGCTCATGGGCGCGCACCCTGACGCCTACCGCGTGGGGCCGGATGGCCGGCGCTGGACATACGGCAACCGGCGCGAATATTGCCCCACCCACGCGGCCTATCGTGCCCATTCGCGGCGCATAACTGAGGCCATGGCCCAGCACTACGCCACCAATCCGGCCGTCATTGGCTGGCAAACCGACAACGAATTCGGCGACCGCTGCTACTGCCCCACCTGCGTAGACAACTTTCAGGGCTGGCTGCGCGGCCATTATGAAGACCTGACCGAACTCAACGAGCGCTGGGGCACCGTCTTCTGGAGCCATATCTATAACGGCTGGGAGGAGATTCCGCCCCCGCTGGCAACCGGCGGCTCGCCCAACCCAGGGCTGGCGCTGGCCTTTTACCGCTTTGCGTCAGACTCATACGTCACCTTTCAGCAGGAGCAGATCGACATCCTGCGCGCCCAATGCCCGAACCATTTCATTACGCACAACTTCATGGGCTTTGGCTACGACCGCATCAACTACTTCGACCTTGCGCGCAATCTCGATTTTGTCTCGTGGGACAATTACCAGCGCATGCAGTGGACGATGTCCACGGGCGTCATTGATCCCGCGGCAGGTGCGCTGGCCGCCGACACTATGCGCGGCCTGAAGCAGAAGAATTTCTGGATTATGGAGCAGCAGGCAGGCTCGGGTGGCTGGGAGATGGTGAGTGTGGCCCCCCGCCCCGGCGAGATTCGCCTGTGGGCCTACCAATCCATCGCCCACGGGGCCGATGCGATTGTCTTCTTCCGCTGGCGCACCATGCGCTACGGCACCGAGCAGTATTGGCACGGCATACTCGACCATCACGGCATCCCCGGCCGCCGCTATGATGAAGTCAGGCGCATGGGCGATGAGATCACGCGCGCTGGCAACGACATCTTCGGCTCCACAGTGCGCGCCAAAGTCGCGATTGTGCTTTCGTATGATGCACGTTTTGCCTTCCAGATTCAGCCCAACAACCCGCAGTTCGACTACCCGCGCCACATTGGGCAGATCTACCGAGCGCTGCACGCGCAGAATATTCCGGTTGACATCGTCGCCCCCACAGACGATCTCTCCGGCTATGCGCTGGTGATTGCACCCTCCGTCTATGTGCTGCCCGACGACGTTGCGGCCAACCTTGTCGAGTACGTGCGCGACGGTGGCTTGCTGGTAGTGACGCAGCGCAGTGGTGTGAAGGATGATGACAA
This sequence comes from Anaerolineales bacterium UBA5069, assembly GCA_002415895.1. Lineage (GTDB taxonomy): Bacteria > Chloroflexota > Anaerolineae > Caldilineales > Caldilineaceae > UBA5069. The sequence goes on from DIAV01000304.1 coordinate 3,885, forward strand.
CACCGTGGTGAATATGAAGCTACCCGGCTTGCTGGCCGAAGTCTGCGGCATTGAGGTGGCCGAGTACGACTCGCTCGCACCCGACATGAGCAATGCAGTTGAGTTCGTGCTGCCCGGGATGACGCGCGAAACAATGGCCGCGGTGGGCACGTGGTGCGATGTGCTGGAACTGGCCGGGGCCGAGGCCGTGGCGCTCTACACACAGGATTACTACGCGGGTACACCCGCAATTACGCGCAACCACTTTGGCGCAGGGCAGGCCATATATATTGGGACGGTGGGCGGCGATCCCTTCTACGCCACCCTTACCCAATGGCTGCTCGAGCTTGCCGCGCTTGAGCCGCTAATGGAAACACCCGCGCCCGTGGAAGTTACAGAGCGCTGGCAGGGTGACCGTCGCTTGCTCTTCGTTCTGAACCACAGCGACAGCGAGCAGAGCGTTAACCCCGGCGGCGCCTTCGTGGATTTGCTGACGAACGAAACCATCGACGACACTGTAACCCTTGCGCCCAGAGGAGTGCTTGTGCTGGCCGCGGCGTAGAGCTTCTCCAATATCCCCTGCAAACAAGGCGAGGCCCTCAAATTGAGGGCCTCGCCCTCTGCATGTGTGGAAGAGTCTTGACGCGCCGCGTGTTATTGGTCGATTAAAGGC
>DIAV01000113.1 GCA_002415895.1 Anaerolineales bacterium UBA5069
AGTTCATTCACATACATCTGGTACTGGCCGCGCTCGGGATAGATGTTGACCGAGCCGTGGGCGTGAACCTGATCTCCCTCCTGCGGCAGCCAGCGCTGGCCGGCGGCGCTCGTGCGCCACATCACGGCGCTGATTGTGCCGCCGGCATCTTTAAGGCTGAAGTAGATATGGCCCGAGGCGGCGCGTTTCCAATTGCTCACCTCGCCCACCACCCACAGGTCGCGCAGCAGCACGTCGCGCTCAAAGAGCGCCAGTATGTGCGTGCTCAGCGCCGAAATGGTCAGCGGCGCGTTGCGCTGGCCGGGCATGGGCGCAGCGGCTTGCAGAGTGGCTGTAGCGCTGTCTTGCGCCGTCTGCGCTGGCTGCACTGTCGATTCAACTGTTGCCGTGGCACGCCGCGGCGCACGCTTGCTCGCGCGCGGCGTGGGCGCGTTCAATTGCGCGGCGGTCGCGTCGGCGTCCATGTCCGGGAAGAGCGAATCCATCTGCATTGCAGCGTCTTTACGTATACGTGCCATAGCATAAATACGGCGCCTGTCGGGCGGCGTCGTGGCTGCATTGTAGCACAGCGTGCAAATGGGGATTGAAAAAGCACGGAAGCGGGGATGTTTTCCCGCTTCCGTGCTGCCCTGCTATCAAGTACACGACACTCCGTCGGGCCGCTATTGCACGCTGATTGGCCGCTTAATTTGCCGGCGGAATCAGCACCGTGTCAATCGCGTGGATTACACCATTCGTCGCAAGCACGTTGGGGATGACAATCAATGCACCGTTGACGAGCCAGCGATCCTGCGCATCCTGCGTGAAGGTCAATTGTTGGCCCTGGAGCGTCGTCACCGTGAGGCCTGGCTTCAACTGCGAGGCCACAATGCGCCCAGGCACAACATGATAGGTGAGGATGTCGGTGAGCGCGCCTGTGGGGTCGGCCAGCAGCGCATCCAGTGTGGCAGGCGGAATCTTGGCAAAGGCGTCATCCGTGGGCGCAAAGACAGTCAGCGGGCCGGGCCCCTTGAGCGCATCAACCAGACCGGCAGCCGAAACGGCGGTGACCAGCGTGTCAAACTGTCCAGCAGCCACGGCGGTCTCCACAATGTCCAAGCCCACCTGTTTGAAGCCCAGCGGCATGCGATACACAGTGCCGAGAGTCACACCCTGCACCACAACTGTGGGCGGCAGGTTGGTTATGTCACCAACGGCGTAGATGTAGGCAATCTGGCCTGCCGTCAGGCTGAAGGGCGGGATGTCGAAGAGCAGTGTGCCACAGCTTGTGCCCGGCGCGGCGGCGAAGGTGTCATAGTAACCTGCGGGCAGGTTGAGCAGCCCCGACTGCTTGTAGCGCAGGCCCGCTGCAACGGGCGTGGTTGAGCCTGCGGCGCAAATGTCGACAGCCGTGGCAGGCAGTGTGGCCGCAATCGGCGCAAAGTGCGTCAGGCGCAAGCGCGCCTGGGCTGTGGGGGGCACTGTCAGATTGTCATCAATCAGCGCGGCCAGTTCAAGCGGCTGGGCGCTGCCGTTGCCAATCGCTGCGAGTGTATAGTCGATGAAGCCGGTAATGTTGGCCGTGCCCGTAATCGCAGGTGACGCAGCGCCTGTGGGCGTCACTGCAACTGGGTAGCTGGCGGGCTGCACGTCAATGTACGGGGTCAGCGTACCGAAGACAAAGTCCGTCAGCACGTTCGTCCCGCTCAACGCAACACTCACCGATGTACCGGGAACCGTGTTGGCAAAGGGGGCAAAGTGGCCCACTGCAATGCGCGCCGTCAGCCCATCCACAATCACCTGGACAGGAATCGCGGCTGCGCCCGCGGCTTCAACCACAGGTGTAACCTGCGCGCCTACAGCAAATACATCCACCACCTGGCCGACGCGCAGCGCAAAGGGGGGCAGGTCAATCGCCACAACGCCGCAATCTGTGCCGGACGCAGCCACCTTGAGATCATAGAGTGCAGCAGGCAGCGCCAGATAGCCGGTTGTCGCCTTGTAGGGAATATTGGTCAATCCCGTCACGGGGTCGCCTGCCTGCGTGCAGATGTCAACCTTCGTGCCATTTGCGGTGGCGGCAAAGGGCGCAAGGTGCGTAATGCGCAGCTTGCCGGTCGTTGTGAAGGGCGTGCTGTCATTCACCAGCGCGTACAGCTCCAGCGGCCAGCCGTTGGCCCCGCCAATGGCAGCCAGTGTGTAATCGACGCCATCTTCCACGGTTGCCAGAGTCTCAAGCGCGGGCGCCATTGCGCCTGTGGGAACAATGGAGATTGTGTATGTGCCTGCGGGCAGCGGTATGCCCTTTTCGCGCTCACCAAAGGTGAAGCTGGTAATCACGTCGCTGCTGTTCACCTGCACACTCACAGATGTGCCTGGCACTGTGGCGGCAAAAGGCGCAAAGTGCGCCACAGTCAGCGTGGCAGCGTTGGGCGCAACTGGCGCCACCGGCGCATCGGGTGCGCTCTGCGCGCCAACCGTCGCATAAAGTGCGCCACTGGTGACAATGGCAATCAGCGTAGCCAGGAAAAGCACCAGATATGTACGCGTTGCCGGCATGCGCTTGGGAGCTACGTGGGTCGCAACTGTGATGACGGGCGGTTTCATAGACAACTCCTTGAGAGTCAATTGCAGAGAACGAAGGCCGGTTTCGGGCGGGTGACGGCATTGTAGCGGCAGGGTACACTCGACTCAGTAGGGAATCCACCCATTTGCACACTATTTATACCATCTTTGTTCAATGTTTGACCTATGTTTTGCGGGTGCGCGTGCTGTGGTTTGCCAATCGCCCATGGGCCGTCAATGGGCCGCCCATGGGCCGTTAATGGGCGTGGCGAGGCCGCATGGCGCCCAACCTGCAGTGCCATGCAGATGTCATTTTTTGCGCGCATCCGGCAATACAAAGAGCGCCAGCCAGTGGCCAGCGCTCCTGTGAAGGCTTTCATTTGCAAACGCCGTACGCTTACGCTGCCTGCACGTCATGCATAGGCGCACCACTTCAGCCGCCGCTACGCAAGCCCGCGCTTACGTGCCGGATGCACCACTTAGGGCGCTTCGAATTGCAGCGCCAGCACGCGCTTGCCGACACACGCGCCCTGCTCAAGCCCCTGCTCAATCGCAGAACGGTAGTGAATGCCGCCATAGAGACGCGAGATTGCGGCCTCATTGGATGCAGCGTAGAACGAGCTAAACGTGCGCGGCGCAATGCCCCGATCCACGTGGGTGATGTCGGTGAAGCGGTAGGAATCCCCAAAAGTAGCGGTCAGTATTTCAGCCGCAGCGCGCGACGCCACCGAGTGGCCCGACGTGTATTCGGGGAAGTTGGGCGTGCGCACGGGGTCCGTGGGGTCCGGCAGATTCCAGTCGGGGTCAATATATGTCTGGATGAAGGTGATCGGCCGCATGACATTGTAGGTATATTTTGTTTGCCAGCAGGTGATAAACGCGTCGTTAAGCGCAATCCCCAGTTTGGCGTAAAGCAGGGCGGCCTGCGCCAAAGACGCCTCCTCCTGCTCGAGCAGTTGCGTGGCAATGGAGAGCGAATGGCCCGGCGGCGTGGCCGTCGCGCCTGCATCATCCGACCAGAAGAGCGCGATCTCCTCCTGTTCAGGTGTGATAGCGCGCACGGTGTCATAGACTTCACGCGCCTCAGCATAAAAGGCGGAGTCGGGTTCGGCGGAGAACGCCGGCGGCGGCGGCGCAGCGCAAGTCGCCTCACCCACTGGAGCCATGGGCCGATTCTGGCCCCAGTCCGGCTGCAGCGGCGGCGCGTAGTCGGGTGATGTGGGCTGCCAGAGCCCTTCGCCCGTGGGCTGTCTATAGTCGGCGACAACGTTGCGCATATAGCCCTCGTGCCCACCATCGCCCTGCGACCACGCATAAACGGCCTCGCCCACGCTGCGGCCGTAGGCGCGCGATTGGGCGAGCGACTCCGATTCCGCACCTAACGCCGCGTTGTACGCTCCATCAATCTTCACTTCCAACTTGTTAATCAAGCGCAGCGGTGCATCGTTAATCGTGGGGAAAAGTGCGCGCGCAATCGTGGCGAGCGCTGCATTGGCAACGGCGGGCCAATAGAGCTGTGCGCCCGCGGGCGGTTCCGGCATGGCAGGCATATCGCTCAACTGCCCGTCTAGCGACTGATAGCCGGGCATGCCCGCCACCATGGCTTCATAGAGGGTGATACCGGCATAGCCAAACGCGCGCGCCGCCACAGGGGGCGAGAAGCCGGGCGAGCGTCTGGTCAGTTGCACAAACAGCTTGAACCATGCGGTAGCCACATCTGCGGGGAAGTCCGCAGCGGGCGCGAGTGCATCTGCGGGCGTGGCGGCTTGCGCCGTGTAGGGCGCCGGGGCGGGCAGCGGGCCTGCGGCGAGCGCAGCAGTCGGCGGCACTTGCGCCAGCGCGGCCGGTGCGCTGCCGGTCAGCAACGTGACCAGCAGCAGAATCGTTACCAAGTTCTGCATTTTCGACATGCGGGTCCTGATCCGTAATGCGAAGGGGCGGCCAAACGGACGAAAAAGAAAGCCGCAACTACAGCCGCAACTATACCGCAGCCAGCGCCTGCTCCAAATCGGCAATCAAGTCGTCGTAGTGTTCCACACCAATCGAGAGGCGCACCATCTTGTCGGTAATGCCCATCTCCTGGCGTTCCTCGGGGTCCACGTCCGAATGGGTCATTGTGGCCGGATGCTCCACCAGAGACTCGGTGCCGCCCAGGCTCACGGCCATATGGAAGAGCTTGAGCGCATTGAGGAAGCGGAACGCCTCGGCCTCGCCGCCCACAATGTCAAAGGAGATCATGCCGCCTGTTCCCAGGCACTGGCGATCAAAGAGCGCCTGCTCGGGCGAACCAGCGGCAAGGTGGCCGAGGTAGTAGACACGCTCCACCTTCGATTGCGCAATCAGCCACTCAGCTACGCGGGCGGCGTTCTTCATCTGCGCCGTCATACGCATCTTCAGCGTTTCCAGGCTGCGCAAGAGCATCCACCCCGTCATGGGGTCGGCCATAGTGCCCAGAATCGTGCGCGTGGCCTTCAGAGGGCCAATCAGTTCGCGGCGGCCCAGGCATACGCCGGCAATCAAATCACTATGGCCGCCAAGATACTTTGTGGCTGAATAGAGGACAAGGTCCGCGCCATGTTCAAGCGGGTGCTGGAAGAGTGGCCCCAGGAACGTATTGTCAACCGCAACCAGAATCTTGCGTGCGTGGCTGTGCGCCGCGGCCAGGGCGGCAATCGCAGCAATGTCAACCAGCGCATTGGTGGGATTGGCGGGTGTCTCCAGATAAATGAGCGCCACGCGCGGGCCAATCTCGTGGTCGTCCAGCAGCGCGGCAAAGCCGGCGGGGTCCGTCTCTGCTGCCACGCCAATTGTGCGAATGCCATATTGCGGCAACACATGCTTGAGCAGATAGTCCGTGCCGCCGTAGACGGGTTCGCTAAAGAGGATCACGTCCCCCGGGCGCGCCACATGCAGCAACGTGGTGCTGATGGCCGCCATGCCTGTGGCAAAGACGGCTGCGGCTTCGGCCTCGTCCCACAGCGTCAGCCGCTCCTCCAGAATCTCGAGATCCGGGTTATTCAGGCGGCTGTAAATGAGGCCAATCTCCTCGCCCGGTTTGTTCTTGCGCAGGCCATAGGCAAGCTCGAAGAAGGCCTTGCCCTCCTCAGCGCTGGCAAAGACAAAGGTTGAGGTCAGGAACAACGGGCACTTGATGGCGCCTTCGGAGAGGTCGGCCCGATATCCGTAGGACATCATNNAAGTGGATTCTCCTCGTTGAGAATGGGCTGACTGGTTATCCTGCGCGAATTGCGTCCTGCCAATTGATCTTTGGGATTGCACCGGCGTCTACTTTACCGGCTACCACCCGTTCTCCCGAACAGGGCAGCGCGGGTTACAATGGCGGGCATGACTTCACACCCCGCTTCGTCCGCACAACCGCCCGCGCAATCGCCCGCGCCTACGCCGGCGCCTACGCCCACCAATCCGATTGCCATGAAAGGCGCGCCCGCCGGCGGCACACCGCCCGACGCGCCCCCGCACACCTACCGGTCGCTGCCGGGCAGCGACGGCGCGCCTACGTGGTTCTATTCCATGCTGCCGAACAAGGTGGGTCTCGGTTCAACAATCAACCTGCCGCCCATCTTTCTCACCGAAGTGCTGGGGGGCACCGTGGCCACTGTGGGCATTGCAAGCGCCCTCACCAGCGCCGCCACAGTCCCGGCCGCCGCAATCTGGGGGTGGCTCAGCGATCGCTACGGCACGCGCCGCAGTTACATGATGGTTGGCTATCTGGGCTTCGCAATCCCGACAATCCTCATGGCCTTCAGCACACAGGTGTGGCATTACATCGTGCTTGCCGTTCTCCTGGGCGCGTGGAGCGTGGCAGGGACCCCCGTCTTCAGCACGCTGATTATGGACACGGTGCCCCGCAGCGAGTGGGACGAGACCTTTGGCCGCTTCAATGCCATTAGCGGCTGGGGCGTTGTCTTTGGGCGGTTGGTGGGGTTGCTCTGCATTGCCTATGGCATTGGCGCCTTTGGCAACGTGCCCACGCAGCGCGCGCTGTGGATCATTAGCGGCACGCTGAGCCTGAGCAGCGTAATCTGGGCCTATCGCGTGGTGCCGCAGCCCAACATGCCCAAACCGCGCCGCGCGCATCCCCACAATCCCGAGCTGATCCCGGGTGGCAGCTTTCCGCCACTTGCGCGCATCCGCCAAACCTTGCGTGCGCTGGGCCAGCTTTCACCCGGCAGTACGCTCCGCTATGTAACGCAGACGCTGCCGCATGTGCCCGGCGCACTCTGGCGCAGAGGCAGTGACGCACTAAGCGACCCGCTCATTGCCTACTATTTTACTACGTTTGTCATGTTTACAATGTCGGTCATGGCCTACACCCCATTCGCCGTTTGGCAACGGCAGGTGCTCGGCAACAGCACGGCAACCGTGTTCCTTGTGGGCATGGTGAACAGCATTGCTTCGGCGCTGAGTTACCGCTGGGTGGGGCGGCTCATCAAACGCTACGGCAGCATGCGCGTGCAAATGGTAACAAACAGCGCGCGCATCATCACCTTTGCCGGCTTCGCCATGATCGGGTGGATGGGGATCACCGGCACGGGCAGCCTCGCCCTGCTGCTGCTGCTCAACGCAATTAGCGGATTGGGATGGGCGGGGATTGCGGTTGCCGGCAATACAACGGTGGCGCATCTGGCGCCGCGCGGCTCCGAAGGCGCTGCCGTGGGCACCTATACATCGTTCGTCAGCGTGGGCTCCATCCTCGGCGCGTTCATCAGCGGCTACCTGGTTCTGCTGACGAACTTTGAAATAGTCTTTGCGCTGGGTGCGGCGGGCGTGGCGCTCACGGTTTACTTCCTTCACCGAATACGCGAATCGGCTCCCATGTCGGCGCGTGAGCACTTATAACAACCTCACAACCCAAAGTACCGCTTATGCCGGTGCGACTTTAGAAGAACCACGCTGCAGCACCTGCTGCGAGGCTAATCAGAAGCACTGCGGGCAGCACTGCTGTGCGCAGCGCCTTTGACCCAACGAAGATGACAATCCCCGCCTTAACCACCGTATTGGAGAGCGTGGCCAGCGTAATCGCGTTGGCCGCAGTGTCGAGCGCAATTCCGCCATTCAGCCCCAACTGCGCCATGGACAGCGTGATCGCGTGCAGGTCCACCGTGCCCGAGAGCAGGCTGGAGACATAGATGCCGGTGGTGCCAAAGTAGATTTCGGCGGTACGCACAATCAGCAGCACCGCGGCGTAGATCAGGCCGAACTTAAGCGCGGGCATGAGTTCAAAGGGATTGTTGAACTCAATTCCTTCGGCGCGAATATCGCCCTGGCGTCGATAGAGCAGATATGCGTAGAGCAACCCTGCCACAAGCCCAGCCAGCATGGGTGCCCACAGCGCCCCCAGCAGTGGCCGGTTCACCGCCAGCACCTCCACCAGCACACGCGCAAACATGATTGACCATGCCAGAATAATGCCCAGCGCCAGCGCGGGCACAATCTCCGCGACCTGTTTGCTGCGCCCCGAGAAGCTGAGTGTAACGGCTGTGCTGGAGACAATGCCCCCAAGGATACCCGTCAGCCCAATCCCCCGACCTGCATCCAGCAGCTTCATGAGCACGTAGCCGGCAAAGGAAATTGCCGAGATCAACACCACCATCCACCAGATATTGTAGGGGTTCAGGACGTCGAAGGGGGGCGGCCCAAAGGAACGGTTGGGCAGAATTGGCAGCACGATCAGGCTGACGACGGCAAACTTGATTGCTGCGTAGATGTCTTCGTAGGTGATGGCTTCGGCCAGTTCGTGCAACTGCGGCTTGAACGAGAGCAGCATGAGGATTGCCACGCCCAGCGCCGCCGCCAGTTCAATGTACTGGTAGTAGCAGAGCGCTCCCACCAGCACCGTCAACAGCGCCGTCACCTCGGTTGTCAGCCCCGGGCCGGATGACGTTGATTTCAACTGGCCACGGTACGCCGCGTAAAGCAGCGCCGCCACGCCGCCAATCGTTGCCACCAGCGGCAGGGTTGAGGCCGTGTGGTTGGAGATGAGCGCGGCTGTGCAGCCAAGCAGCGCGAGCAGCGCAAAGGTGCGCACGCCGGCAAACATCTCGCCGCCTTTGCGCCGCTGCCGCTCGCGCTCAAAGCCCACAAGCATGCCAATGCCCAGGGCCACGGCAAAACGATAAAACAACGCTGCATCCAGCGACAGAATTGAGTTGATCATAGGGTGTAAGGCAGGGCGCAGGCGTGCAACAATTCAGGCCTTGGGGCAACGTGCGCGGTCAGCCCGTGCACTTTTCAAAGTCCTCAGTGTGTTCATCATAGTGCTCGTAGGCCCCAAGCAGCATGGGCGCGAAGGGCTCGCCGAGCAGGGCCGAGAGGCCATTTGGATCAAACACATCAAACAGGGTCAGGGTTCCAACCACGTCAAGCAGCCGCCTGCGCGTATCGTCAAACTCAGCCCGAACAGCGGCCAGGCTGCGGTCGCGATTCAGGGCGTGGATGCGTGCATTGACGGTCGTCAGCCACTCAGCATCAAAGGGAATGTCGGCAATCACGGGCGGGGCCAGCCGAAACGCGCCCGGGCCCTCTGCCGGTGCAATGGCATGGAGCAGGCGCTCATCCCAAAAGGCCAGGTGGGCAAGCGCGTCTTTGATGGACGACTGGTCGGCAAGTAGTGGCGCCTGCAACTGAGCATCCGTCAACGGGGCAATGGCGTCCACCAGGCGTTGGTGTGCAGCGGCAATGCGTGTGACGATTGCCTCGATCGTTGCAGGGGCAGCAGGCACGGTCATGGAGAGTCTCCAAAAGCTGTAGATGGGTGCGAAACATGCGGAGATTGCGCGACAACGGAACAAGCGCAATTGATGCATCCATCATACGTCGCCTCGGCCCACTTGTGAAGGGGCGAGGGCTGCGAAGCGCAAAGCAAGGCGGCGAAAAGCGGAAGCCTCGCATCTCCGCTTTTCGCCGCCGGTGCGGCTCTCGGCTACAATAGAGGCTTGTTCTACACAGGAGTACGCCAATGCATGGGCGTACACAGGTACAGACCGGAGTCACCCGTGAGCAGCACAGCCGATTACCTCGCCAACGATGCAGCGAACCCACCTTCCCAGCCCGCCGAAACGCAGGACTTTCTGCGCGCAATTGTGGCCGAGGACCAGCGCAACGGGCGCTATGGCGGGCGCGTCGTCACGCGCTTTCCGCCCGAGCCCAATGGCTACCTGCACATTGGCCATGCTAAATCAATCTGCCTCAACTTTGGCATCGCGCGCGAGTTTGGCGGCGCCTGCTTCCTGCGCATGGACGACACGAACCCCGAAACAGAGGACATGGAGTTCGTCGCCACAATCCAGGAGACCATTCGCTGGCTGGGTTTTGACTGGGGCGACAACCTCACGTTCGCATCTGATTACTATGAGCAGCTCTACGCCTTTGCCGAGCAGCTCATTGTGCTGGGCCGCGCCTATGTGGATGACCTGAGCGATCAGGAGATTCGCGAGTATCGCGGCACCGTCACCGAGGCGGGGCGCGCCAGCCCCTACCGCAACCGCTCGGTGGAGGAGAACCTTGATCTCTTCCGGCGCATGCGTGCAGGTGAATTTGCCGATGGCTCGCGCGTACTGCGCGCCCGCATCGACATGGCCAGCCCCAACATGAAGATGCGCGACCCGC
>DIAV01000381.1:0-811 GCA_002415895.1 Anaerolineales bacterium UBA5069
GAATTGTACACTTTGTACATATTTGTGGAGGAAGCTATGCAAGACATCAGCATTACCGAAGCGCGCAGCCGTCTGGGCGAACTGGTTGACATTGTGCACTATCAAGGTGAAGGGGTGATGCTCACCAAGAGCGGCAAGCCTGTGGCGGCACTTGTACCGGCGCACCTCTTTGCAGAGTGGATTGACAGGCGCGAACGACTTGCTGCCCTCGTTGAGAAAGCACGTGCCAACGTTGCGAAAACCGGGATGACCGAGGAAGAAATTGTCGCTCTGGTGGAGCGCACGATCGCCGATGTGCGCTTCGATCAAGTTGAGAGTGCGCTTGCAACAGACGTTTCCGACAGCGAAGCGAAGTGAACAAAGCAGCAGGTGCGCACGCCATTGTCTCCGGCGATGCGCACCTGCTTGATCTCGGCGCATATGAGGGCGTTCAAATCATGACACCCGCGCTTCCTCGATGCGCTTGGGCAGCAGAGAGCGTCGTCTGCCAGCTAGCGTATCACCTGCACCACCGCGCCCGTCTCCATGGTGGCCCAGTCACGGTCAGCCGTCCACACGGCGGCGCCCAACTTGATGCCCAGCGCAAGGCAGGCACGATCCGCTAAGGAGAGGCTACTACCCGCTTGCCAAAGGCGAGCAGCCATCTCGGCATCGTCGGCATCGAATCCCACAATCTTCAAGCCTGCCGTCTCCAGGTCAGTGCGCACACCCGACGTATCCATGCCCCTTTGCATAGACTTCTGTATCACCTCGGTCCAGTTCACACTCGATATGAGGCTTTCTGTCAAGACACCGGCGACTTCGGTGCCCC
>DIAV01000381.1:960-2564 GCA_002415895.1 Anaerolineales bacterium UBA5069
CTTCTCGCTGCGCTGCCAAACGTCGCTCGGCGATTAATTCATCAGCCATACTAGGCCCGCCAACCAGATGCGCGTACCGGGCCAATACCCGCTCCAGCGCCTGCTCCGGACGTTCCAGCGTCACTCTATCGTTCTCAAGGCGCGCGATGAGTGTCTCGCCCGGTTCCAGATTCCAGGCACGGCGCATTTCAGCTGGTATGACAACTCGACCCTGGGGCCCTACATTGACTTTGACTGTCACTATGTTAGTGCTCATCTCCCCACCTCCATGCCACAATCATAGCACTGTGGCACGCAATGTCAATCGTGCCACACACTCTTCATCGTGGCACAACTATTCGCGTTTTACCCAATCTCCATCAGCAGCTCGCCCAGCTTCACGCTGGCGCCAGGCTTGGTGCTGATTGATTTGACTGTACCCGAACGCGTGGCGCGAATCTCATTCTCCATCTTCATCGCCTCAAGCACGAGCACCGGCGCGCCCACTTCCACCGGCGCGCCCTCCTCCACCAGCACGCGCGCAATCAAGCCGGGGATGGGGGCCTTGATGCGCCCGTCACCGCTTGCAGGGCGCGTTGCCGGGCCACCCACGCGGTCGCGCCAGCGCACCTCCAACTGGTGCATGCCGCCCGATGACATGAGCCATTCCATGTGCTCGCTCAGCAGGATTTCGTAGGGGCGATCGTTGATCATCAGCCACTCCAGCATGCCGGGGTCGCTGGGTTCGGGCACGTAAACGGGCAGCTCGTCGCCGTCGATGATCGCGACGAAGCGCGTGGGGTCGGCAGGATCCGAGCGTACTTGAACGTCAAAGGTCACGTCATCAAGGGTCACTTCAATTGTGCGCATGGTTCTTTTCCTTAACCCAGGTTAGCAGAGGTTAGCCGGAGCCAGCCGAAGCTAACCAGGTATGGTGCGGCTGGAGCGATGCCAGCCCGATTGTGCGTGGGCGGGCTGCACAGGGCGCGCCATGCCGCTGCGCAGGACATAAGCCACGGCCGCAGCCGCTGCCAGGTCGCGCCGCATCTCGGCATCCGCCGCCGACATGCCCATCTTGTGGCGCCACAGAAAGGCGGTGTCGTAGCGTCCGGCGGCAAAGTCGGGGTCATTGAGAATATGCAAATGGAGCGGCAAGTTCGTCTGCACGCCCACAATCTTGAAGTCTTCCAGCGCGCGGCGCATGCGCAACAGGGCCTGCGTGCGTGTGCTGCCCTTGACCACCACCTTGGCCAGCAGCGAATCGTAGCGCACGGGCACAGTGCAGCCTACAAAGCCATAGGTGTCTACACGCACGTTCATGCCGCCGGGGAGGCGGAAGCGCTCCAGCGTGCCCGGGCTGGGCAGGTAGTTGCGCCACGGGTCCTCGGCGTTAATGCGCACCTGCATGGCATAGCCCGCGCGCCCTTCCAGATGCTGGCGAATGGACTCCTGATCCAGGTCAAGCGGCTCACCCGCAGCGCAGCGCAACTGCTCGCAAACCAGGTCAATGCCCGTCAGAAGCTCGGGGATGGGATGGCCGATGACAATGCGCGCCTTGATCTCGGTGAAATAAAGGTTGCCATCGGCGTCGGCGAGGAACTCCACCGAGCCGACATTCTGGTAGC
>DIAV01000381.1:2778-3142 GCA_002415895.1 Anaerolineales bacterium UBA5069
AGCGAACCCTCGACCTCGCCCAGATGGACAACGTTGCCATGTGCATCGGCCACCACGGGCACGGCGATATGGTGCGATGGGGCCAGCGCGCGCTCGAGGAAGACCGTATCACTGCGGTAGATCATGGCCGCCTCGCGACGCGCCTCAACCAGGGTCGCTGCGAGTTCACTCTCGGCCATGACAACGCGCTCACCACGCCCGCGCCCGCCTTTGCAGGATTTGATGACAAGCGGGAAGCCCAGCGCACGCGCGGCTTCAACCAGCGCCTCATCCTCATCGGGACGGAAGGAGCGGGGCGAGTGGGGCGGCACGGCAAAGCCGGCGGCCTCAACTGTGCGCAGCGTGTCAATCTTGTTGCGCACGC
>DIAV01000215.1 GCA_002415895.1 Anaerolineales bacterium UBA5069
CGAGACTCTCTTTAGTCTGGTGGGCTCGGAGATGTGTATAAGAGACAGCCTACGCGACGTGCTTGCTGTGCTCCCCTCTCCGCATGGAGAGGGGCCGGGGGTGAGGTGCCGTTTGCGCGTGCAAGCGCGAATCCCTGACTTTTGAGAAGCCCTATCGGGCCACAGATGACGCGCGGCCTTCAATAGCGAAAGCCTCGCGTCGTTTGTGGCATCAGGGCAGGAATGCCTTGATGGCCTCGGCCGCGCGCCGGTTGATGCCCGGCACAGCCAGCAGCTCCTCCACCGATGCGCGGCGGATTGCATCGAGGTCGCCGTTGAAGTGCATGAGCAACGCCTTGCGCCGCGTGGGACCAATCCCCGGCACATCATCGAGCTTGGAACGCACCTGCTCCTTGCCGCGCAAATTGCGGTGATAGGTGACGCCGAAACGATGTGTTTCATCGCGCACGCGCTGCACGAGATGCAGCGACTGGCTGCCCCGCTTCAGCCAGATGGGCGTTGATTCGCCCGGCCGAAAAATCTCCTCCTCGCGTTTGGCAAGGCCCACCACTGGAATGCGATCCATCAGTCCAAATTCTTCCAGCACATCCACGGCAATGCCCAACTGCCCCTTGCCGCCGTCAATAATCACCAGGTCGGGCACAATCTTCCAGCTTTCGTCCTGTGTGCGCGCCTTGTTGCCGGGGTCCTTGCCCGCGCCCTGCACGCCCGACTCGTCCTCCTCATCCTCGCCATTCTCAATAATGCGACGGAAGCGGCGGCGCAGCATTTCGCGCATGCTGGCAAAGTCGTCCGGCTCGCCCTGGCTGCCCTTGCCCCGGATCTTGAAGCGCTTGTAGGCGGACTTGAGCGGCGCACCCTTGGCAAAGACCACCATGGAGCCAACCGTGTTTGTGCCTTGCAGCGTGCTGATATCGTAGCACTCAATGCGCGCAGGTGGCTTCGCCAGCCCCAACACCTCCTGCAATTCGGAGACGGCGGCGGTTTGGCGATTGGTGTCGGCGGCCCACTCAGCCTGCTGCAAGCGCAAATGCTCGGCGGCATTGGCCTCGGCCATGTGCAGCACCTTGCGCTTGTTGCCCCGTTGCGGCACGCGCACCTCCACTCTGGCGGCGGATGCCCCCAGCGCGCTGCGCTTTTCGGTGAGCCACTCGCCCAGCACTGCGCTGTCGCCAGGCGCCGCACCCACAAGGATCAGCCCGGGAATGAAGGTCGCCGAGTCATAGAACTGCTGGATGAACGCACCCACCAGCGCGCCATACCCGTTCTCACCCTCATCCGAAACCTCAATGCCTTCCATCATAAAGGTTTCGCGCCCTGTCAGGCGGCCAAAACGCACATAGAAAACCTGAACCGCCGTGTCGCCCGTGCGCTCGTCGCGCGCAATCGCCACATAGTCCAAATCTTCCTGCTGCGTGCTGACAATCTTCTGCTGCTCGGCAATCTGGGTGGCGGCGCGCAGGCGATCGCGGTAGAGTGCAGCCAGTTCAAATTGTGTATTCTCGGCGGCCTCCGCCATGTTGGCGGTCATTTGCGCAAGCACGCGATCCGTGTCGCCGCCGAGAAAGCGCATGAGGTGATCAACCGAGGCGCGGTAGCCTTCACGCGTCTGTGCACCGATACAGGGGCCGCCGCACATTTTGATGTGAAAGTAGAGGCAGGGGCGCGCGTCGAGGCCAGTGATCTCGCGGTCGCAATCCAGATAGGGAAAAATCCGGCGCAGCGCGTCCAGCGTGTCGTAGCAGGCGCGCGCCGATGAATAGGGGCCAAAGTAGCGCGCGCCGTCGCGCACAATGCGCCGCACCACCTGAATCTTGGGGAAATCGTTCTGAACGTTCACCTTGATGTAGGGGTAGGACTTGTCGTCCTTGAGGCGCACGTTGTAATGGGGGCGATAGCGCTTGATAAGCTCATTCTCGAGCACCAGCGCTTCCAGCTCGGTATTCGTCACCCACCATTCAATGTCTTCAATCTCGTTGACAAGCGCCTGCGTGCGCGGCGGGTGTTGCGCCGAGTTGTGGAAGTAGCTGCGCACGCGATTGCGCAGCACAATCGCCTTGCCCACATAAATAACGGTGCCCGCAGCGTTGAGCATCTGGTAACAGCCGGGGCTGTCGGGCAGATTGAGAAGTTTCTGAATGACCCGTTCGGGCAGAGGATTTCGCATTGACATAGCACAAACATTCTACCATAGAGCCGCGCTACGAAATGTGTGCGGGCTGATCATTGTGCAAAAACCGCGGCTCACTGCACCAGGAAGGGCAAGTAGATGCGCGTGGCGTTGGATGGGGGCTCCGGTGCAGCCGGGTCATCCGTGGGCGCGTCCGTCACATCAATGAAGAGCGCGCCGGGTACCCCTTCAGCTGCGGTGCTCGCCGCGCGCCAGAAAATCGTGTGCCGCCCAATTGACCATGTAGTGGTATCAAACGTGACGAATGCCGCCTCCTGGCTGCTGTCAAACGCGCCATCAACAGGGATCATGGGCGTGCCGGGTGTCTCGCCCCAGGGCGGTGCGTCAAGCCAGGCCGCAGCCTCAGCAATGAGGTTGTCGCCAATCCCGCCAACCTGCGGCGCGCGCGGTACGTCGTCGGCCACCACTGAGATTGCCAGCGTCAACGCCTCACCGGGAACCACGCGCGTGGGCGTAAGCGTGGCGGCAATTGTTGCGGGACCCTGCGGCCATTCGTACGGACGGCGCGCGGCGGTCGCTCCATACAGCAGCGCATTGCTGATTGAGGGGTCAATCACACCATCAAAGCCGCCGCAGCCCTCAAAGAACTCGGTGCCCATTTCAATTGTGTAGGCAGCCACGCCCAACGTGCCATAGGCCCAATCATCATTGGTGCCGTCGGTTGCATAGAGACAGCCGGGTGCGCCCGCCTGGCATGTGGTGTAACCCGTGCGCGCACCGAACTCGCTGCCCAGCGCCAGCAGATCGGCAGCATTGGGCGATGGTGACCCCGTGAATCCCCACGGGTAGAGCACCAGTTGGCCATAGCTGTGCAGCGACACAAAAAGACCTTCCGTGTCGCGCGGCGCAGCGTCTGTGAGCGCGGGGCCGCGTTGGTCGGCAAAGCGCGTGGCGAGCCACGTTTGCAACGCCTGCGTTTCCGGCTCCGACGCGGGTCCCGCGCCGCGATAGACCATGCTGCACTTGTCCGTGCTGGAGCAGCCCGCGGCCGTACATGTGCCCCAGCCAAAGCTGCCGTTGCGGTTCAGGTCCACACCATAGGATGTGAAGAGGCTGGGCGGCCCCAGGCAAGCACCCTCATCGTGCGTGTTCTTGCGCCAGTAGATCAGCTGCTGGGCAAAGGTGCGGCCATCGGGGTTGGCCATGGGCACGATGTAGATTGCACCATAGTCCAGCAGCCAGGTGATTGTGGGGTCCTCGCCATACCCGTTAACCAGCCGCTCGGCAAAGCGCGCGGCCACCTCGGCGGGAGCCAGCTCGCGCGCGTGAATCGATGCAATGATCACGAAGGGAAACTTGGGGCCGGTGCGCGCACGGTTGGTAATGGCGAGCGCGCGCAGGTCGAAGCCCACCGGCCCATCGGGCTGGAGCTTGTCCCATGAATCGCCAAAATCCACCCACTGCGCCAACGTGGGATGGGCATCGGCCAGCGCGGCCATGTCGGCGTAGGTTTGCGCCACAGTCCGGTAACAGGCGTATCCAGGGATGCCCCCACCTGCTACACTGGCCGCGCGTGCTGATTGCGCGGGCAGCGTGGCCGCAGCATTGGCCGCGGCTGTGCGTACAGCATCAAACACAACGCTGTAGCCCAGTGACCGCAGGCGCGCCACGGCGGCGTCATCAACTGCCGCAATCACAACGCCCTGCGCGTGGTCTACGGCCCACACATCCACCATGCCGGCCAGCGCATTCACTTGCGCCTGCGTCGGTGCGTCAATCTGCACAATCTGTACGCCCTGTACACCCTGAGCAGGTGGCAGGGTTGGCAATGGATCAGCGTCAGACGCCTGCGCCGCAGCCGTGCGCGCAAGACCCAGCACGCAAAGCAGCGCCAGCGCGCAGGCAGTGGAGATTACCTGTGCTGCGTGGTTTGCAGATATTCGCATTGCGGAACCTCCGGCTCAACGGCCAAAGCCAAAACGCGTGGCACTGAGAAAGATGGGGATGAGGAGGAGACCGCCCACCAGAATCGCGACAATTTCTATGTAGACCCATCCCTGCGCTGCGCGCATCCACAACCGGCGCTGCGTGGTGGGCGCATAGGTGCGTTCCTGCGCAATATACTTCACCATGTACTGCTCGCTCTCGCGTACGGGTTCGAGCGCCACCACATCCCACCCGGCATTTTGGAAGACGCGCGGCAGGGAGGTGATGAGTCGATGCGCCAACAGCCCCAGCGGCAGGATAACCAGGATCACATAGAAAGCTGCGCCCAGAAGGGTGTCGAGCCAGCGCCACGGGATAGGGCTGTAGTGATTGAAGATATCAAGCCAGAACCAGGCCACGTAGATGATGAGCGGTGACGCCAGCAGCCATTGCCCCGCCTGCGCAGGTGACGCTTCGATAAGGTTTGCAGCCACGCTGCGCACTGTTGGTTTGGCGTTGCTTTCAGCCATAAGCGACCCTATGTGTTTATGCGATTGCGCGTTTATTGCGCGGTTAGTGCGCGGTTAGTGCGCGGCCATTGCGTGCCAATGGAGAAGGGCTATGGCACTTGGCGGCGGCGCAGGCGCGCAATGTCGGCGCGCCAGTCCAGTTCCGCGCGCCGGCGATTGCGCAGGCGCCAGAGCACGCCCACAGGATAGCCGCACATCTTCGCCACATCCCCCACCACGCGAATGATGGGGATGAGCGCGGCGGCGCGCAGGGTCTCCGGCGTGCTCAGCCCCGAGCGCAGGCGCATCAGACGCGCAAAAGGGCGCCGGCAATAGAGCACGATCCCGGCAATCAGCCCCAGCCAGCCCAGCCAGCGCGCAAAGACGCCCCACAGCGCATGGCCCAGCAGCGCCGGCAGCGCCACGCCGTAGGTGGCGTAGCGAATTGCGTGACGCTTGCGCCACAGGTCCGCTTTGCCGTCGCCTCGCGCATAGCGGTAATACTGCGTCCAGAAGGCGCTCAAGCTCGTGCGCGGCTTGAAGGAAACCAACGCGCCGGGGCTCCAATCAAACGCCGACGCGCGGCGCGTGCGCAGCGCATTTAGTTTCAAGTCGTAGACCAGATCCTCGCTGTAATCCAGCCACTCGGGATAGCCGCCCGCCGCCGCCCACGCGCTGCGCGTAAAGGCGACTGACCGGCTGGATGGGAGAAAGGTGTTGGGGTCAATGTCATCAAGCAGGGGCAGCACCGTGGCGGCCATGGCTGTCTCAAAAACACCCTGCGCGTCGGGCGTGAAGAAACCGGCAACACCAATCGGCGGGTCACCCGGGCGCGACCACGGCAACACCAGCTGCTCAAGCCAGTTGCTCGCAAGACGAACGCCCGCGTCCGTCACGGCAATTATGGACCCGGTTGCGGCTTCAATGGCCAGGTTGCGCCCGCGCGCTATATTCGCACCTGGCGCTTCGATTACGCGCAAATTGGGTAGGCGGCCCGGGTGGCGCTCGGCGTAGGCGCGCATCCACGCCGCAGTGCCGTCGCTGCTGCCCCCATCGCAAATCACAACCTCGTCGGGCGGGCGCGTTTGTGCGGCCAGCGAATCGAGCAAGCGATCGATGGTGGCGCGTTCGTTATAGACGGTGGCAATTACGGTCACATGCACGGCCCGCATTATGACCTATCTTCCCGCCGCTGCCAACTGCACGGGTAGCGCCTGCAAAGCAACAACCAAAAGCAACATCTCAACGCAAAGGCACAAAAAACGCAAAGTAACGCAAAGGAAAAGCAATCGACATTGTGTGCTGTTGCAGTCCTTTGCGTTTCTTTGCGTTCTTTGTGCCTTTGCGTTGAGATGTTGCTTTTGGTTGTTGCAGCGCTTTCATTTGTACTGGGTGCTGTCGTTTTGACATTTGCTGCTATAATGGCGACGCAACCGCCGCACTACACCTGGAAGGGATGCCCCACCCCATGGCCCAGCGCATTTATGTTGCGCTTGACCTGGAGACAACCGGCCTGGACCCCAAGCGCGACGCCATCATGGAGATCGGCGCCGTCCGTTTCACGGATGGCGTTGTCCTTGATCGCTTTGCCACGCTTGTCAATCCACAACGGCCAATTCCGCTGCGCATTCAACAACTCACCGGCATTCGCGATGCCGACGTGGCGCACGCCCCGCGCCTTGAGGATGTGCTGCCTGAGTTGCGCGCCTTTGTCTCCTCCCAGACCAGCGCCGTGATCGCGCACAACGCCCCGTTCGACATGGGCTTTCTGCGCGCGCGCGGCGTCAACTTTCAGCGGCCCGCGCTCGACACCCTGGAACTTGCGACAATTCTGCTGCCCGGGCAGGCCAGCTACAGCCTGGGCGAGCTTTGCCACAGATTGCAAATCCCCCTGGTTGATGCGCACCGCGCGCTCGATGACGCCGCCGCCGCCGGCGTGCTCTTCGAGCGTCTTGTGGCGCGCATTGACGAACTCCCCGATGACATTCTCTTTACCATTGCCGATTACGCACAGGAGTGCGATTGGGCCCCGCGCTTCCTCTTTGCCGACGCCACGGCGCGCCGCACACGCCCCGGCGGCCCAGGTTGGCGGCCCCGTGTGGAGCTTGACAAGCAACCCGCGCCCACAAGCCTGATCACCGATGAGAGCGCCACAGTGCAGCCCATTGCGGCCACACTGATTGCGCGCAGCTTCGCCGCCGATGGCCCGCTGGCCGCTGCGTTCGGCGCAGGCTATGAGCCGCGCGCCGGCCAGGTGGACATGGCGCAGCAAGTGGCGCGTGCGCTCAATCAGGGTGATCCGCTCATGGTGGAGGCAGGCACCGGCACGGGCAAAACGCTCGCCTATCTCATACCTGCGGCGGCATGGGCGCTGGAAAACCAGCGGCGCGTGGTGATCGCCACCAACACAATCACCCTCCAGGATCAGCTCATTGAGAAGGACATTCCCCAGGCGCAGGCAGCGCTGGAAGCGCTGGGCATGGCGCGGCCACGCGCCGCAGTGCTCAAGGGGCGCAGCAACTACATTTGCCTGCACCGGCTGCAACGCTGGCGCAGCGGGCGACGGTTGACGGCCACTGAACTCAGCACGCTGGCGCGCATTCTGGTCTGGCTGCCCACCACGCAAACCGGCGACATCAACGAGCTTTCCATGAACGCGCAGAGCGACCGCGATATTTGGCCGCTCATCTGCGCCGATGCGGCCGCCTGCGCCGACGGACGCTGCGGTGTCTACGCCGACGCAACGCGCCTCTGCTACTTTGCGCTGGCCCGACGCAAGGCCGAAATGGCGCATCTCCTCGTTGTCAACCACGCGCTGCTGCTGGCCGACGTGGCCACCGAGGGGCGCGTCCTGCCCCCCTATAGTCACCTGATCGTGGACGAAGCGCACCGCCTTGAAGACGCCGCCACCGACCAGCTCACCTATCGCGTCGAGTGGCCATGGCTCAACGCGCTGCTGCGCCCTCTTTGCGCCGACGGCAGCCTGCTTGTGGATATCGCGCGCTATGCGGGGCTGCATGGCGTACCCATGGCGCAGCGGCAGGCGCTTGCGGTGGGCGCACTGGGCGGGCGCGCCCATGCGGCCGTACAGAGTTTCCATGAGCATTTGCTGGCCTTTGCCGTACAGCACGAGGAAGCGCGCGACGCCAACTATGTGCAGCGCTTGCCGCTTGACGGCCGCATGCGCAGCCAGCCCATGTGGAGCGAGGTGGAAATTGACTGGGAGCAGGCCGCCGAGGACCTGCGCGAGCTGCTCATGGCCATGGACACCCTCGCCCGCCAGCTTGGCGCGGCGCAGTGGGACAGCCAGGAGCCGGAGGCGACGCAGCTTGTCGATTTGACAAGCGCCGCCGCCCGTCTGGGTGACCTCCTGCGCCACATGGAGCAGATGATCTACGCACCCGACGGCAGCGGCCAGGGCGGGCGCGTCTGCTGGATGGAAATCAACGAAAATCGCTCGCTGGCGGCTGTCGACGCCGCGCCGCTCAATGTGGGCGACATCATTCAGCGCGAACTGCTGCACGCACGCCGCAGCACAATCTTCACAGGCGCAACGCTGCGCTCGAGCGCAAACTTCCGCTACATTCGCGAGCGGCTGGGGCTGTGGGATGTGCCAACCGCCATTGTGGAAAGCCCCTTCGACTACAAGCAAAGCACGCTGCTCTACATGCCCAGCGACATGGTGCAACCCGATCACCCTGCCTACCAAACGGGCATCGAGCGCGCCATCCTCGACAGCGCCGAGGCGTGCAATGGACGCACACTCGTCCTCTTCACAAGCAACGCGCATTTGCGCACAACCGGCGATGCGCTGCGCGTGCCCATGGAGCGTGCGGGGATTACCTTGCTGCAGCAAGGCGCAATCAGCCGTCATCGCCTGCTGCGCGAATATCGCAGCGCCGAGCGCGCCGTTTTGCTGGGCACCCGTTCCTTCTGGGAGGGTGTTGATTTGCCCGGTGACCAGCTTTCGTGTCTCCTGATTGTGCGCCTGCCCTTTGCCGTGCCCAACGATCCCATGGTGGCCGCACGCAGCCGCGAATGCGAAAACTCCTTCAGCGACTACATGCTGCCTGATGCCGTGTTGCGCTTTCGCCAGGGCTTTGGCCGCCTCATTCGCCGCGCCACCGATCGCGGCGTGGTTGTCATTCTGGACAGCCGCGTCTGGCGCAAAGAGTATGGGCAGGTCTTTCTGGATGCATTGCCCCCCTGTACAACGCGCCATGCGCCGCTTTCGATTTTGGGGGACGAGGTGCACAAGTGGCTGGCGCGCTGAGCGAAGCAAAGGCAGGCCGCTCCACACCGCGCCCCGGATCGCGCCTGACGCGCGCAGGGGATAGGTTGTGGCGCTTCCTGCGCCACCCCGCCGTGGCCATTGTGCTGGCGGCGCTGCTGCTGGGGCTGCTGCTGATTGCGCGCATCATCCCGCAAATCCCAGGGCAGGCCGTCGAAGACCCTGCCGCCGCGGCGCGCTGGCTCAACGCCGAGCGCGATGCGTGGGGCGCGTGGGGCGGCCTGCTGCGCGCGCTCGGTTTCTTTGCTGTGGCAACCAGTCCTCTCTTCCTTACCTTGATTGCGTCGCTGGCGCTGGTGTGCGGCGTCCACCTGGCCGCACTGCTGGCCAACAGCCGCCTCCCCCGCCAACTGATGGCGGCATTTAACGCGCCGGCGGGTGTTTCGCCCCTGCCGCTCACCACAACCGATGGCCTGCTGCAACTGCGGCTTGCCCATCCCAATCCGCCCCCCGTCACAGCATCACGACTACACGCAACCCTCGCCGCTGCCATCGGCCCGGTGCAGGAGCGCATACTCGCATCGCCGGATGCAGCAACCCAGAGCGAAAACCGCCTGCTGGCAATGGCAGGCATGCGCGGGCTTATGTTGCGCCCTCTTCTGCCGCTTGGCGCGCTGCTGGCGCTGGGCGTGCTTTGGTTTAGCGCCGCGTTCGGCTGGAATGTGCGCCCGCCCGCGCTGGCCCCCAGCGACAGTTACACCGCACCCGCGCACAATGTGACGCTCAATTATGCCGTCCCCGCAGAGGGTGATGCGACGCTCGAGGTAGCAGTTGCAGACGAAAGCGCGACGCTGCCTGCGCGCAGCGGCAGTACTCGCGTGGGCGGTGCAACCGTACAGGTGCAAGAAGCCGCGCCGGCGCTGCTCTTGCGCGTGGAGACACCGCTGCTCGCACTCCCCGGCGCGCCGGAGAACCGCACTGCTGTGGGTCTTGTCTTCCCGCAGATGGGCAGTGAGCAAATTGTGCTGCTGCCCGATTCAGGCACGGGCGTGCGTGTGGTCAAGCTGGGGGCAACCGAGGGCGACGCGTATCTGGTGGAGGTTTATGCGCGCGATGGCGTACAGCCGGTGCAGCGTGTTGAGTTGACCGCAGCGCAATCGCTCACGCTGCCTTTGGAAAGCGGCGCTGTGGCGCTGTGGCTTGAGCCGACAGTGGGGCTGAATGTGACAGTGCGCCACGCGCCGGGCGCGTGGCTCCTCTGGCTTGCGCTGCCGCTCATGCTGGCAGGGCTGGCAAGCCTGCGCTGGAAACCCGCCTTCGCGCTCGCCCAGGTGCAGCCCTGGCCCGTGGGGCGCGCCGCAGTCACACTGCAAACCAACCACCGCGAGCTGCAGGAGGCGGTGGCGAACGACACGGTTGATGCTGGGTGATTGGGTGATTGGGTGATTGGTGTGGAAGACGACGATCAAGTCCGCTTAGGCGCCGGCTCGTAGCCGGCGCCTAAGCGGATTCGCGCGTGGCCTAAAAAGAGTAAAGAACAGCCGGGGGCGGACAAGCCCCCGGCTGTTCTTTATATCAATCAACCAATCACCAGTTATCAACTATTTGTTATCGCCGTTCACCCCGGAAACTCAATCGGCAACTGCAAATCGCTCACACGCGCAGGGCGGCCTGGCACTTCGTGGCAGGCGCGGCAGCGCGCCTCATAGCTCTCGCTGCCACCAACCAGGATGACCGGATCATCAATACGCGCCGGGCGGCCGTCAATCAGCCGCTGTGTGCGCGAGGCGGGTGCGCCACAAACAACGCAAATGGCCTGTAGCTTGTCAACGCTTTCGGCCAGCGCCATCAGCTTGGGCATTGGACCAAAAGGCTCGCCGCGGAAATCCTGATCCAGCCCGGCGGCAATCACGCGCTTGCCTGCGTCGGCCAGCGCATCACACACATTGATGATGTCGTCATCAAAGAATTGCACTTCATCAATCGCAACGACCTCCGTCTCGGGCAGCACAGCCGCGAGCAGCGACGCCGAGTCGGTTACGGCGTAGACATGCTCCCATGCGATACCCGTGTGCGAAGCAACGCGACGAATGCCATAGCGATGATCGATGATCGGCTTAAAAACCTGCAGCTTCTTGCGTGCAATTTGGGCGCGCCGAATGCGGCGCAGCAGTTCTTCCGTCTTGCCGCTGAACATGGAGCCACAGATCAGTTCAAGGTTGCCATCAGGGAGGATATGGGGCATGAGGCCCTCCGCCTGGGTGGAAGCGCGCCAATACAATTGGTGGTAAAAAAAGTCAGGGCAGAGACGCGAGGTCCCTGCCCTGGAGGAGTCTTGATCATCCGTGTGGTCGCATCGCGCGCCACAATGGATTATGCGGGCTGCTCGATCTCGTACTTGGCGTAGACTTCGGCAGCCGCGGCCTCAGCGTTGCCGCCACGGGCGCGCGCCTTGCGGGCGGCCTCTTCGGCTTCGGTGCGCACGCGCATCTCAAGCTCGCGCCGAGCGGATTCGCTCTGGCGGCGCTCAAGGCGCTTCATGAAGCGCTCAACCTGGCCGGCAGTGTCAACAATGCGCTGCTCGCCGGTGTAGTAGGGGTGGCAGGCGCTGCAAACATCGGTGCGGATCTCGGGCTTGGTGCTGCCTGTTGTCCACGTATTCCCGCACGAGCAAATGACGCGTGCAGTGGGGTAGTACTTGGGGTGAATTTCTGCCTTCATGGTGACTATGCCCTTTGGTCCGGAGTACCCGGGCCTACTGTTGCACCGGCGCTGCGGTGTCAACCGCTTCGCTGCGCGGGTATACGCTGATCTGTTTCCGATTCTTCTTGCCCCACTCGAAGGTTACTGTCCCGTCGATTTTGGCGAAGATCGTGTCGTCATGGCCCAGACCCACATTGTGGCCGGGGAGAAACTTGGTGCCGTGCTGGCGCACAATGATGCTGCCTGCAGGCACAAACTGGCCGCCGTATGCCTTGATGCCAAGGCGCTGCGAGTTTGAATCACGGCCGTTGCGGCTGGAACCGCCACCTTTTTTATGAGCCATCGAAAAGCCTCCTTCACGCATCAACCTGCCACTTGCAGGCTCAATTGTCTGTAATGATGTACGCGCTTGCGCACAACTGCGCACGAATCAATCCAAAACCGGCTCGCAAGCTCAGCCTTCGATTGAGACAATCTGCAGGCGGGTAATGAACTGGCGATGGCCCTTGCGCACGCGAATGCGCTTTTTGGGGCGATACTTGAAGACCATGATCTTCGTGCCCTTGTACTGGCCCGTGAGCTTTGCGGTCACAGTTGCACCCTCAACCACGGGCTGGCCTACGCGCACATTGTCGCCATCCGCCACGAGCAAAACGTCACTCAATGTCAGCGTGTCGCCAATCGCGCCACTCAGCTTCTCCACTTCAACCGTGTCGCCGGGGGCAACGCGGTACTGCTTTCCACCTGTGCGAATCACTGCATACATAGCTTTTGTCCTTGTGGACTGCGCCCGGTGGATTACCGGGACCTTTTGGACCGCGCCCGGCATCAGCCGGGACTTCGGGAGCGGCTCTGCACCCCAAGGCACGGGGCAACAGAATTTGAAGTGCAACAGCGACTATCGCCAACCTGCACTGCCTGTTGATTATAAGGCAGGGACAGACTGTCCCATTGCGGGCAGCAGCACAGCAGTATACCGTGCGGCGCAGGCAAAGTCAAACCAAAGAGAGCGCGGGCGCGGTTCACTTGCCGGCCCCAAACGCTCTGTTATCCACGCGCTATGCACACTCTTTGCATAATAAAGGTACAGTTTTTGCAAACATTGTGATTTTGCCTACCGAATAGTAGGTAGAATATGATAGAGTCCATTGCTGTCCGGTTATGCTTTGCCTGCTGATAGTCGCGGCCCGCATGGAGTTTGCATGACGCTTGATACCGCTGTACATACACACCCCGACCCAATTGCCGAGCCGCGCCAGCGCGTGCTGGATGCAGCCGAATTGCTCTTTATGGAGCGCGGCTACAACGCCATCGCCTTGCGCGACATCGCTGATGCGCTGGGCATGAAGCAGGCGTCGCTCTACTACCACTTTCCCCAGGGCAAGGAAGAGCTTTATGTGGCCGTGGCGGAGCGCGCATTTGCGCGCCACTACGCAGGCATGGCCGCTGCGCTCTCCGGCAATGCAACGCTGGAGGTCAGGTTGAATCGGGTGGCGGCATGGTTCGGCAGCCAGCCGCGCATGTGCCTCATGGGCATGGTGCACGCCGACTTGCCTGCGCTTCATCCCGAGCAGACGCGCTCAGTGACGCAATCCGCCTTTCTGGGCCTCTTCAGGCCGCTGGTCGAGGCCTTTGCCAACGCCCAGGCCCAGGGCGAAATTGGCACTGCCGAGCCCAATATGTTGGCAGGCGCTTTTCTTGCGCTGCTGGATGCGCTGAGCATTGGCATGACCATGAGCCACACGCCCGAACGCATGACGATGGCTGCCGAATTAATCAATCTCTTTCTGAATGGCGCGCGTGCCGGCGCTGCACACACCAGGGAAGCATAGCGCCTCGCCTGTTCATCACATCTCATAATCTTGTCATTTTACGGAGCGCTTTATGGCAAAGTCACGCCTAACCACCATCTTTCTCATCGTCTTCGTCGACATTCTGGGGTTCGGCCTCATTCTGCCGTTGCTGCCCTACTATGCCGAGACCTACGGCGCCACCGCCTGGATAACAGGGCTGCTGGTCGCTTCCTACGCCGCGGCCCAACTGATTGGTGCGCCTCTGCTCGGCCGCCTCTCCGACCGCTTTGGCCGCCGCCCCGTTCTGCTGCTCAGCATATTGGGAACCGCCGTCGGCTTCCTGATTCTGGCCCTGGCAGAACCGATTGGCGCCGCGTTGGGCAACATCTTTGGCGCCGCCGCAGCGGTCAACGGCTTCATCATTGCCATCATGTTCTTCAGCCGCATTCTGGACGGGGTGACGGGCGGCAATATTTCCGTGGCGCAGGCCTACATTACCGACGTTACGGACAGCGAGAGCCGCGCCAAGGGGCTTGGCCTACTGGGCGCGGCCTTTGGCTTTGGCTTCATCATTGGCCCGGCAACAGGCGGCCTGCTCAGCACCTGGGGCTATGCAGTCCCCGCCTACGCAGCGGCGGCGCTGGCCACACTCAACCTGCTGGCCGTCTACTTCTATCTGCCTGAATCGCTTACGGCTGCGCGCCGCGCCGAAATCGCCAACATGCCCCGCCCGTCGATCAGCCT
>DIAV01000131.1:0-482 GCA_002415895.1 Anaerolineales bacterium UBA5069
GCTCCTAGCTCAATTGGCAGAGCAGCGGCCTTTTAAGCCGCGGGTTCCGGGTTCGAGTCCCGGGGAGCTCACACGTCGTCACCCGCCCATCTCTGCGAGATAAGGCGGGTCTTTTTCATCGCTGCATGACCACGCGCCACCACTTCTGCGCAGGCCCACCAAGTGCGCCATGGATAACCGTCTCCTCCTCTACGCGGTGATTGTTGCGGCCATCGCCGTCATTGCTGTGCCCCTCGAATACGTCTTCTACAATGCGGGGCTGATCAGTGGCGGCGCGGCCGCGGCGGCTTGGGGCATCGGTATTGGCGTCGCGCTGGCCTTCGTGGCCGTCTATGGCTGGCGCACCTGGCGCGGCCGCCGCTAGTCGTCGCTTCTGCACACGTCTGCCCTCACTTGTTAGTCACAAACCGCCGGCAGCGGTAAACTGACCGTAGCGCATTCCCAACCAACGTGCGCCGCATGCAAACCCCACTCTGGAAACC
>DIAV01000131.1:628-2846 GCA_002415895.1 Anaerolineales bacterium UBA5069
TTTATCAATGCGATTGCCGGGGGCGGCACGCTCATCAGCTTCCCAGCCCTCACCTTCACCGGCGTGGGCGCTGTGGCCGCCAACGTCACGAACACGGTTGCGCTGACACCAGGCTACCTGGGCGCGACCGCGGCGCAGTGGGGCGACATGAAAGGCCAGAAGCGCCGGCTGTGGATGCTGATCCCCGCCGCCATTGCGGGCGGCCTGATTGGCGCAGTGCTGCTCCTTTCAACAAGCGAAGAGCTCTTCACCGAGATCGTGCCGTGGCTCATCCTGCTGGCCGCGGGATTGCTTGCCATCCAGGATCGCGTGCGCGGCTGGGTGCTCCAGCGCAACCAGCGCGCCGGGCGCGCACAGAGCAGCGAAATGTGGGCCATTCCCTCGGTCCTGCTCGCCGCCATCTACGGCGGCTACTTCGGCGCAGGGCTCAGCGTCATTGTGCTGGCGGCTCTGGGTCTCTCGCTCGATGACAATCTCACGCGCCTCAATGCGCTCAAGCAGGCCATTGCCTTTGCCACGAACGTCACCGCCGCCATCTTCTTTGTCTTCTCGGGCGAGGTGATCTGGCTGGCAGCGCTGGTCATGGCCGTGGGCGCGCTGATCGGCGGCGTGCTCGGTGGCCGCATGGCCGGCGCCATTCGCCCGCAAACGCTGCGCATAACGGTTATTATTGTGGCCGTCGTGGTGGCAATCATCTATTTTGTAAAGTAGACAGCACGCGGCACGTTTCCAGACTGCAACATAAAGCCATCGCACACATATTGCATGTGGTGCGGTGGTTTTTTGTTGCCTTTTGATACGCAAGGCTGCATTGTTAACCATGCGGTGCGGCTTTTTCTTCTGCGCGCGCCGGGCGCGATTCATTGCCGGGTGCAACTTGACGGCAGGCAACTGCAAGGCTTATTGTGAATCCAGCTACGCGTCCCCACCTTCTTCCCACAACTCGAAAGGATTCGCACGATGACATCGCTTCTCGATTCGCTGAGTAAATCCTTGACGCCCGAAACGCTGGGGTCGCTTGGTTCTTCCCTGGGACTGGACCCCAATATGCTCTCGCAGGGCATGAATGTCGTTGGCCCCCTCTTGCAGAGTGGCGCAGCTGAAGCCGCGGCAGCCCCCGGCGGCGCAGATATGCTGGGCGGCCTGCTCAATCAGCTCCCCGACTCCATGGCGAGTGATCCCATGGGCAGCATTACCAGTATGCTGGGCGGCGGCGCCGGCCTGGGCGGGCTTCTGGGCGGCTTGATGGGCGGCAGCGGCGGCGCAGCCACAAGCTCTGCACCTGACTTTGCAGGCGCGCTGCTGGGCAGTTCAGCCGCCTACAATCCCCTCGCGGGCCTCATCAACAGTGGCTTCGGCAGCGGCATTGGCGCCATTGGCAAAATGTTGAGCAAGACGCTGGGTTTCGATGTCACACCACTCATCGCCGCCGGCCTGCCCCTAATCCTCGGCCTGCTCAAGAAATCGGCCGGTGATCAGAAGCTCGACAACGCCGGCATTGCGCAGATGCTCGACGCTGAAAACAGGGCCTTCCTCAATTCGGGTTCGCCCGAGGCCAAGATGGTGCAGAGTGCGCTGGATGTGGGCAAACAAGCGCGCGCGCTGCGCAGCAACTTCCAGGGCGACGAGTGGGCCACCGTGCGCAATGCACCGCTGGCCGTGGCCAGCCTCATTACCAGCGCCTCAGGCACGGGCGGCACGCCTGCCGAGCTGGCCGCTCTCTGTGACGTCGTGAAGGAACTCGGTGATGCCGCCGATCCAGTTTCGGTCGTTGGCTTGTGCTTTGAGGACGGATTCAGCAAGGAAGCGCTGGAGCTCGTCACCAGAGGCGCACCCAAGTCCGACTCCATGGCAGCCATTGCAGCAGCCATTCGCCTTGTAACTGCCAAAGCCCCCAGTGAAGCAGACGCCTACAAGAGACTGCTGTTGAATGTGGGTGAGAACGTTGCCAGTGCAACCAAGCAAGGCGGGTTCCTTGGCTTTGGCGGCAAGAAGATCGGTGATGCCGAAGCCGCCGCGCTGCGTGAGCTGGAGGCGGCACTCAGCATTGTGTAACACCTGGCGCCTCGTCATGGGCGTTATGCATTGAGCGCGTACGCACACGGACTTCTACAGTGATACCGCAGTGAAACCCACAGCCAAATCGCAACGCAAAGCCGCGAGGGAGCGCAAAGCAACGCATAGGAAGGCCACAACCATGAACACAGATAACGGCGGA
>DIAV01000131.1:2920-17933 GCA_002415895.1 Anaerolineales bacterium UBA5069
TTCCTATGCGTTGCTTTGCGCTCCCTCGCGGCTTTGCGTTGCGATGCTGTTTTCATGCCGGTATCACTGTAGAACGCGATCGACACGCGCGTCATTGTCTGGCATGACTGAAGAGAAAAACACGACTGCGCCCATTGCGAGCGCAGTCGTGTTTTTGGTCCGTGCGTTCCAATAGCGGCGCGTCCCTGCCAGCCCATCATGCACGGGCGGCACGTGCCCCCCACGTACAGCAACGAGCATTTTGCCTATACTACGTAGGGAATTGTCTGCGGCCCTTCAGGCAGAACACAAATGGTGCAGCCAGGACCAATCGCAGCCGCACGTGCACGCACCGTAGCTGCAATATCGCGGCAGGGCGTCAGCAGCGATTGCCGAATTTGCGTGTCGCTCAGACCATCAGCGTAGAGGTGCACATCCGCCTTCAGTTGAATCTGCGCCTGAATTTGCGCCTGCCACTGATCCTGCATGAGGAAGTCGGGAGCCAGAATGCGATCCAGCAGGGCCTGTGGGCTGGTCGCCTCGCGCAGCAACTGACCGTAGAGGCCGTGATCCGGAATGCCATCCCAGCACTCGGCGGCGCACACAATCAGGCCGCCCGCGCGCACCACCTTGGCCGCAGCGCTCATCCCCTTCACCGCCTGGTACAGGTTCAGGTCCAGCGGATAACCCGAGTTGGTGGTAATGACAATGTCGAAGGGTGCGGCCACGGGGGCCATGGCTGTCTCGCGCACAAACGCGCAACCGGCCGCGTGTGCCTGGTGCAAGTCGCCCGCGAAAACACCCGTGATCTGCTTATATTTGTTCAAGGCAACATTTAGCAGGAAGACGCCGCCGGCCATGTCGGCGGCCTCCATCACTTCTTCCCAAATCGGGTTTCCATGCGTCACGCCCCAGGTGGCATTGGTGCTGCTGATGTTGGCCGCGTCATGGTTGCCCAGCACTGTGCGCAGGCCGGCCATCCCCGGCATAAGTGCCTTGCCGCCGCCCGAAAAGCCGGCAAAGAAATGCGGCTCAATGAAACCTGTGAGCACCTTGACATCGCACTCGGCAATTGCGCGATTGAGCCACAATTCGTGCCCACGCGAGGTTTCACCCAGCTTGACCTGCGTCGTGGTGTCAAAGGCGTCATTTTGCACAATGCGCCAGTTTGCCAGCAGCCAATCAGCAACCTCAGGCGTGGCGCTCGTTGCGAACATCGTGCGCAGTTCGGCCTCGGTGTTGGCCCGATGGGTGCCCAACGCGCAGCAGAGAATGATCTGCGACGCGGGCACGTGCGCAAGCTCCGCCAGCACGGCGGGCAGGATCAAGCCATGGGGTGTGGCGCGCGTAATGTCGCTAAAGATAATGCCAACACGATCCCCCGGTTTGACCACGTCGCGCAAGGGTGGCATGCCCAGCGGCGCACGCAACGCTTCACGCAGGGCGGCTGCCTCATCGCGCAGCCCCTCCACAAAGCGCGGCTCAATCACGGTGATCTGAAGGCTATCGGGCAGGTCAAGCGGCAGCCCGGTTTTCCCGTAGGCAAGGTTGATAGGCATCGTCAATTGATCGATTCCGTTGGGTGCGCAGGCGGGTGCAGAACCGCACCTTTGCTGCTGTTGCTGTGCCTGGCGCCTCGCGACCTTGTGTCAACATGTACGGTTTTCACAGCGCAGCTGCGTCGGACACCTGGCTACGCAGGTGTAATCACCCCGTCCATGTCCCACAGCGCCTCCCACGTCTGCCCATCCTTCCATAGAAAGACATGCCCCTTGATCAGACGGCAGTTGCGATCGATTTCGGCAATCGCTTCCATTTCAAAGGGCGTCAGTGGATCCTCTGTCACGGCGCGCAGATTGGCCAGATAGTTGCGCCGCTTGGTGGACATGGGCACAACCCCCTGCCCGCGCTGCACGCCCCACTTGATGCAAACCAGGGCTGGATGAATGCCATGGGCCAGCGCAATCTCCTGAATCACGGGGTCCTCAATATCCACCGTGTCGCCAGGGGTGCGGTCGCGCTCGGGGCGGTCGGGTGAACCGATGGGCGAATAGCCCACAGGCGCAACGCCATTGGCGCGCAGGTAATCAAAAAAGGCTGTCTGCTGGAAGTGCGGGTGCAGCTCCATTTCCTCCACAGCCGGGCGCACAACCGCATCGCGCAGCAACAGCTCCATCTTGGGCCGCGTCATGTTGGAGGTGCCAATGTGGCGCACCACTCCCATCTCCACCAGCTTCTCCATCTCGCGCCATGTCGCCATAAACTCGTCGTGGATGTAGGGGCGCGCCGTATCACTGCGCGCGTGGGCATCTACGCCCGGATCATGGTGGTTGGGGAAAGGCCAGTGGACAAGGTAGAGATCCAGATAATCGAGGCGCAAATCGGCCAGCGATTGCAGGCAGGCGGGGATGACGTCGCCCGGTGCATGCTTGTTGTTCCAGAGCTTGGAGGTGATGAAGAGCGACTTGCGGTCCACACCGCCGGCCACAATCTCGTGCAGCGCTTCACCAATCTCGGCTTCATTATTATAAACCGCGGCACAGTCAAAGTGACGATAGCCCACGGATGCCGCGCCCAGCACCGCCTCGGCAATTGCGTCGGCGGGCGCGTGGTCCGAGCCAAATGTGCCCAGCCCCACGGCGGGCATATGCGCGCCCGAGGCGAGGGTTAATTGCGGCACAGCGTTGGGATCAACGCCGTCCGTGGCCACTGCAAAGGAGGGAAAGGCTGCCATACATCTCTCTTTCGTTTTGCGCCATAGTGTGGCGCACGGCTGACTGGTGCATCCGGCACATACGCGCGGGCTTGCGTAGCGGCGGCTGAAGCCGCCGTTCTCGAGGACGCGACATATTTCGTACCAACGGCGGCTTGCACCGCCGCTACGCAAGCCCGCGCACACTTGGCGGATGCACCATTAGATAATCAAGGGAATCTCGGCGAAGCCCGCGGGCACAAAGAGGCTGCCCTCGGTTATGCCCTGCGGGGCAAGCGCGGCCAACGTGCGCCTGAGCGCAGCGCTGCTGCTGTGGCCCGCCAGGGCGTCGCGGAAGGCCGCGCCAACCTGCTCCACCTCGGCTGCACTCTCATGCACAAACTCAAGACGGAAGTGTGCAATCCCTGCCGCGCGCCACGCATCCAGATGCGCGCTCGCCTCCTGCGCTTCTGCGCCGAAGACCGTATTGCGGCAGCCCACATCGGCCAGTACAGGGTGCACGCGATTGGAGGGATCGCGCAGCGCCACACGGTGGCTTTCGCATGGGTGGCCGCAATCCAGGTAACTAGTGCCCGTAGAGAGGAAGCGGCAGAAGACGCAGTGTTCCGTGTGAAAGACAGGCAGGTGCTGGTAGGCGATGACCTCAAGCACCTGCGGCCCCAGCGTAGTCGCCAGTTGCGCCACCTGCGCCGCGTTCAGATCATGCGTCGGCGTCAGGCGGCGCAGCCCCAGGCCAAGCAGCGTTTGCGCGGTAAGCAGATTGGCGGCGTTGAGGCTGAAGTCGCCGTCCAGCAGCGGACGCTCGGCGGGTCGCCCTTCATCTGCCGAGTCTTCCAACAGCGCCTGGAGCAGCCCCGCCGAGCGCACGAGCAAATCACACCCAAGGCGCGGCAGGAAGTTGACAATGCGCTGCTCGTTGGGTTTGAGGATGCGCGGGCTGGCAACGCGCGCCCGAATCCCCGCCGCCTGCACGCGCTCCACAGCGGGGCGCAGGCCATAAAGCTCCAGGTAATCAAGTGTAATTGAGGCGGGGTGCAGGGCCAAGGCGCCCGCCAATTGCTCTGGCGTGCGTACGAGCAGGTGCAGTTGCGGCGCCGCCACCCCTTCAGGCGCTCGCTTTGTCACGTCTCTTTCTGCCGCCACAAGCTGAGAGAGCGCGTCCAGCGGTGCGCGCACGGTCGCCGGCGCAATCTGTGCCTGGCGTGCAGCAAGCATCTCCACAGCCTCGCGGCGCAACACGTTTAGGAGCGATGCCGGCACAAAGGGCGCTCCTTCGATAATCAGCGCCAATTCTTCCAGCCGATAGGGAGTGCCGCCCAAGCGATCAAGCTGGCTGCGTGCTGTATCGACGGTCAGGCCGCGGTTCGCCGCAGCCTCCAGCGGCGCGGGCGAGGTAACCTGCACGTGGATATCCGGGTGCTCGGGCAACGCCCATGTCAATTGCAGTGGCTCCCCTACAGCGGCGCGACCCGTTACGCGTACAGGGCGGCGGTAGAGCGGTGCGTGCGCCTGAAGATAGGGGCGCACGCGCTTCTCCAATTGCGGGTCGTCACTTCGCCACAGCAAGTCGCCCGGGCGAATGCGGCTGAAGTTGATGGCCCCATTGGCAAAGCGCAGTTCCAGCCCGCGCGCGCGCTGGACAACCTCATAGACGCGCCCGCCCTCTTCATCCAACTGGGGCGAGCGCCAGCCCGCGGCGTCAAAGACAACCCCATCACCGGGCTTGAGGTGCGCAATGCGCTCACCATCGCTGGGCGCAAGCAGCACGCCGTCACCCATAATCTGTATCACCGTGCCCATGAGCACGCCGCGATGGCGCGGCGAGCGCCCATCCACCACACGCTGGTGGTTGGTCCCTGTGACAAACCAGGGGCCCAACCCCCGTGAGTAGACCTGCTCGAGAGCGATTTCGTCCTGCGGTGTGACGCTTTGGGGCAGCCCGGCCCACGCTTCGTCCACCGCAGTGCGGTAGGCGGACGTTGTCAGCGCGACATAGTCCGCATCCTTGTAACGCCCTTCAATCTTGAGAGCAGAGATGCCAATCTGCACAATCTCGGGAATCTGGTGCAGCGCGTACAAATCGCCCGGCGAGAGCAGATAACGCTTATCGCCCAGGGGCATTACGGCATCGTCAACAATCAAGTCGTACGGCAGGCGGCAGGCTTGCGCGCACTGGCCGCGGTTGGCGCTGCGCCCGCCCCACGCCTCAGATGAAAAGCACTGGCCCGAGTAGGAGACACAGAGCGCGCCATGCACAAACATCTCCAGCGCGCAGGTTGTGGCGGCGCGCACGGCGCGCACTTCATCCAGAGCGAGCTCGCGCGCCAGTACCACGCGCGAAATGCCAAAACGCTGCGCAAGGGCAACTCCTTCGGCGCTGGTAATGCTCATCTGCGTGCTGCCGTGGAGTTCCATGTCGGGCAGAATTGCCTGCGCCAACTGGGCAATGCCAATGTCCTGAACAATCAGCGCGTCAACGCCTGTGCGCCCAATGGCAGCCAGCGTTTGGCCCGCATCGGCCAGCTCGTGATCAAAGACAAGGGTATTGAAGGTGAGGTAGCCGCGCACGCTGCGCCGGTGCAGCGTCTCCATCACCTGCGGCAATTCGTCCAGCGTGAAGCCCACCTTGGCGCGCGCCGAGAAGTGCTTGAGGCCAAAGTAGACGGCGTCTGCCCCTGCCTCAATTGCGGCATGGAGTTGCGGCCAATAGCCGGCGGGGCTCATGATTTCGGGCTTTTGTCTTGTCAAAGCTGCTCTCCCCACATGCGGCCATGTGCGCCAACACACAGGCATGGTGTGCCCTGCAGTCTACTGCGGCGCGACAATGCAGTTTACCATAGGCCATAAGCAGCTACAGCCGCCGGCGCAAAACACAAGGCACACAGCAAAGGCGCCGGCAGTGCGCCGGCGCCCACGCAGAAATCTCTTGCGCATGCCCTCACTAAATAATCTGCTCGGGCCTGCCGTTGGCGGCGGCAGAGCGATAGAGCGCCTCGAGCACACGCAAGTTGTTGGCCGCTTCACGCGCATCAAAGAGCGGGCGCGTATTGGTGAGGATGCAGTCGCTGAAGTGCTCAACCATGAGGCGGTACTCATCCACTCCGGCGATTGTGCGCTGTTCCACATCATTGTAGCCGCGCCGCAGCATTATGGTCGTGCTGGCTGTGCCGGGAAGGAACGCCCGCGTCAATTCAAGCGTTCCCTCTGTTCCGGCGGCTAAAAACGTCTCGCGGCGCGCCAGTGAAAGTGCACAGTCGAACTGGGCAGTCAGGCCGGAGGCAAAGAGCAGCGTGCCCACCATTTGCTCGTCAACACCATTGGGGTGCCAGCGGGCAAAGGCTTGCGCCTCAACCGGCTCTTCGTCGGCCAGGGTGCGGAAGATGTTGACACAATAGCTGCCTACATCCATAAGTGAACCGCCGCCCAGCTCGGGCTGAAAACGGATATTGTCGGGGCGGGTCAGCCGGAAGGTGAAGGCCGCGTGCATATGCATGAGTTCACCGACGGCCCCGTTGTCAAGCAGCGTCACCACCGCCGAAATTTGGGGATGGAAGCGGTACATAAAGGCTTCCATGAGCTTGAGATTGCGGGCATCAGCGGCATCGGCCATGGCAATCGCATCGGCGGCCGTCGTCGCCAGGGGCTTCTCGCAGAGCACATGCTTGCCGGCGCGCAGGGCGCGCAACGTCCACTCGGCATGCATGGAATTGGGCAGGGGAATATAAATGGCGTCGATGTCAGGATCGTCCAGCAGCGCGTCATAGCTGCCGTAGCTGTTGGGGATGTTGTAGCGGGTGGCATAGCCAAATGCGCGTTCGGCCTCACGGCTGGCAACACCCAGCAATTCGGCATTGGCGGAGCCGACAATGGCAGGCACAAGCGCCGCCCGCCCAATATTGGCCGTGCTGAGGATGCCCCAACGGACTCGATCTGCCATGTGGCTACCTATTCGCTCTGTGTGCGCGGTTGATGTGAGTCGCTCGTGCGCTTGACTGTGCACGTTGAGAATCCATGAGATTTGCGGGTGTGAGAGGAGCAAGCTTACACACACACCGTGCGACCATCACTAAGATAACTCGAGTGCGCCCTGCGGTCAAGCGGTGCGTACGTGCATAAATGTGCGAAGTCGCACTACGAGCACTGGAGGATTTGACCGGGAGATGTTAGAACGGTTTGTTCGTTTCGTTCGTTTCCATCCCAATATGACCAGTTTCTGCGGATTGTGACAAAGACGCGAAGGAATTTGCCATGTGGGCCGATACAAGCTTTATATAAGCGCGTTTTCATTTGCCCGCCCCTCTGGCCTGCGGCATCTGCAAGTTGGCGGAAAGGCAGCTTTTTATGGGCAGAATATTCCTGTATCGTGCTTCAAGTTTGATGTAGACATAATTAAGCCTCGGCCAACACTTTTGTTGCAGATTATGCAACCTTACGACATTGGTACTTGCGTATCGGCCGACTTGTGATATAGTTGCATACACGGTGTGCAAACGCACAGTGAATAGCAGCCAAGCGTAGGGTTGCAACTTAAGATTGCGCTCGATTGGCTGGATGGATTTATCGAATCGTTATGTAAGCCCGTAAGGTTGTACCCCCCCGTACAACCGCTGGATCGCTACGTTCCCCTGCGTGGCGGGTAAGGCGCCGGCGTGTCCCCTAACGCGCCGGCGGAGAAAATGAATGTGCGTGTGTTCGGATCCCCCACGGCTTCGGATGCAGTCGCACTGCAGGGTATTTATCATGTGAAGGCTTGTTTTTGCGAGTCTGGTGTTTACAGTAACCCAATCCCCCCACCAGGCTCTGTTCCCTCCCACGGAGTTTGTTTAACCTAAATCTATAGTGGACGCCTCCCCCGTCCCCGTACCTGACATCGCCTTGCCTTCAACCTCTGGTTGATTGCGGCGGAGCCCGGCTCGATCGCCTCATGGCGTCCTCCACGTGGTGCTGGACGACTGCGATCGACTGGTGTGGCTTCTATGCCACTCCGGTTTTCTTGTTGCCGATCATGCGCACCAAGTCAACACGCGTGCATTGCGATTGTCCGCGAGGTATTGGGATGGTAAGGCTGTACCTGGGCGTACGCCATGGTGCGCGCAACATGCGTTGCGCTGCTGCCAAAGTGGGCGATTACGCAGGCACATGGCCTTTGGCGTGCGCAGATTATTTGCGCAAACACTGCTAACGACATACGTACCGGACACGAACTCATCACGGCGATACGCTGGAGCGCGCAATGTTGGAGAGCAAGATCGGAACACAAACAGAAGCAACGGCACAGGCCGGCAGACGCACCGAGCCGTTTCACGGCGATTCCTACCGCAGCGATGCGCTGTTGGGCGATTACGCCGTTGTGCAGGGCCGCAACTTGGCGCAGGCTCTGCGCAGCGACAAGGGCAGATTTCTGGCCGCGCTGGTGGTGGTAGACATGCTGGCCCTCACTGCCGCCTTTGTACTGGCCTACTGGCTGCGTTTCTATGTTGAAATTACCGTGGCGCCAGGGATTACGCCGCCGCCCAATGTCTACGTTCCGCTGGTGAGCGTGCTCATTCCCATGTGGCTGCTGCTCTTCGCCGTCTTCGGTCTCTATACGCCCAACTCGCTGCTGGGCGGCCTGGGTGAATACGGGCGCATTCTGAACGCCTGCACATGGGGCATGATGATCGTCATCATCGCCTCCTTTGCCTTCACCACAATGCCGCCGATTTCGCGTGGCTGGCTCCTCATGGCGTGGGTGCTGGCAGGCTTTCTGGTGTGCGCCGGCCGCTTTGCGGCGCGGCGTGTAGCCTATGCGGCCCGCCGCAACGGGCACTTTGTTGAGCAGGCGCTGATTATTGGCGCCAACCAGGAAGCCGCAGTTTTGGTGGAGCAATTCGCATCGCCCCACAACACAGGCATTGCCGTGCGCGGGGTGATTACGCCGACGACAGCCGACGAAGACGCCGCCCGCCGCCTTGGCATTCCCCTGCTCGGTTCGCTCGAGGGGCTTGGGCGCACCATTGAACAGCATGGGATTCGCGAGGTCATCGTCGCCTCCTCTGCGCTCTCAGAGAGCCAGCTTCTGCAGATTACCCAGGAGATTGGGCTGCACCGCAACGTGTCGCTGCGCCTCTCCTCTGGTCTCTATGAGGTGCTCACGACGGGCATGCACGTCACCACAATCGGTTCCGTGCCGCTGATGACAGTCAATCGCCTGCGCCTGACAACCGGCGAGATGGTGCTCAAGTCGCTGTCGGACATGGTCTTCATTGTGGCCACGTTGCCGCTGCACCTGCCGCTCTTCGTGCTGATTGCGCTGCTCATCAAGCTTGATTCACCCGGCCCTGTCTTTCACCGTCGCCGCGTGGTGGGCGTGGGTGGCCGCGAATTTGATGCGTTCAAGTTCCGCACCATGCACGTTAATGGTGATGAGATTCTTGCAGCACGCCCCGATTTGCAGGAGCTGCTCGGTCGCGATCACAAGCTCAAGGATGACCCCCGCATTACGCGCGTGGGTCGCTTCCTGCGCAAGGTGAGCCTGGACGAGCTGCCCCAGTTGATCAACGTCATCCTGGGGCAAATGAGCCTGGTGGGGCCGCGCATGGTGCACCCCTCCGAAGTGGCCAAGTATGGCCGCATGAAGGACAACCTCTTCACCGTCAAGCCCGGGCTCACCGGCATGTGGCAGGTTTCAGGCCGCTCGGACTTGTCCTACGAGGAGCGCGTGCGGCTCGACATGCTCTATATCCGCAATTATTCGCTCTGGCTCGATTACCACATTCTGCTTGTGCAAACACTGCCCGCTGTGCTCAAGGGGCGCGGGGCGTACTAGCCGAGCAGAACGACCGGCAGATTCTACGCAAACAGTTTCTACAAAGGCAGTTTTCGTCGCAGACACTTTATAGCGCCACCGGCATGGGCCGGTGACAAAGGGATGGACATGAAGGCACTCATTCTGGCAGCAGGCAAGGGAACACGTCTGGGCACACTCACAACATCCATGCCCAAGCCCATGCTCCCCATCAACGGCGAACCCCTGCTCGCACACACAGTCGCGTGGCTGCGCAGTCACGGCATTACCGAAATTGCCATGAATCTCCACCACGCGCCGGAGGTGATTCCCGCCTACTTCGGTGACGGCAGCGCGTTTGGCGTCCGCATCACCTATTCGCACGAAACCACGCTGCTGGGCACGGCCGGCGCCGCCCGGCGGCTCAAGTCCTTTCTCAACGAGCGCTTTGTGGTCATCTACGGTGATGTCTTCAGCAACGTGGACCTGACTGAGCTTGAGGATTTTCACGCCGAGCGCTTGCGCGACGCACGCCCGCCGGATGAGGCGAACCAGCCGCAGGCGGCCATCCCTGCCGCGTCGCTGGCCCTCTACCGCGTGAGCAATCCCACCGAATGTGGCCTGGTGGACGCCGACATCAACGGCCGCGTGCGTCGTTTCATTGAAAAGCCGCCGGCGCACCTTGCCTTCACCGATTTGGCCAACACCGGCATTCTGATTGTGGAGCCGGCCACGCTGGACCTGGTGCCCGCGGATGGGCCTTACGACTTCAGCCATGAACTCTTCCCGGCCATGCTGGCGCAGCGGTTGCCCCTCTTCGCCCGCCCCATTGCCGCCGGCGAGTTTGTGATTGACATTGGCACCGCCCCCGCCTACCAGCGGGCGCAGGAGCAATACGCCCTGTCGCTGCGCGAATCCGTCGCGCGACTCGAAGGGATTCCTGCATGATTATTTCGCAAACGCCGTTGCGCATCAGCTTCTTTGGTGGTGGCACCGATTTGCCCGGCTTCTATCACAAGGAACCGGGCTGGGTGCTGAGCACAGCCATTGACAAATACATTTACGTCATCGTCAAAGAGCGTTTCGACGACCGCATTCGCGTCGGCTACACACGCACGGAACTTGTGGATAACATCGACGAAATTGAGCACGAACTGGTGCGTGAGTCTCTGCGCCACACAGGCATTACGCGGCGGCTCGAGATATCGACCATGGGCGACATCCCCTCGGGTGGCTCGGGTTTGGGTTCATCCAGCACAGTCACCGTGGGGCTGCTGAATGCGCTCTATCACTACCTGGGCGCACCGCGCAATCAGGAGGCGCTGGCGAGCGAGGCGTGCACGATTGAAATAGACGTGCTGGGCAAGCCCATTGGCAAGCAGGACCAGTACATTGCCGCCTATGGCGGCCAGCGCTTCATTCAGTTCTGCCCGGATGAAGGCGTGGAAGTCGAACCGCTGCATGTGGATGCAACCACAATGCGCGCGTTCGGGCGGCGGCTCATGCTCTTCAACACCGCCGTCAGCCGCAAGGCCGAAAGCGTGCTGGCCGAGCAATCGCAGCGCACCGAGGTGAACATGGATGCACTGCGCGCCATGAAGGAACTTGCACTCGACGCGCGCACCGCCCTGCAGTGCGGTGATCTGGATCGCTTCGGCAGCTTGCTGCACGAGACATGGATGCTTAAGCGCGGCCTTGCCTCGAAGATTAGCTCGCCCGAGATTGACGCCTACTACAGTAGCGCACGCGCTGCCGGCGCCCTGGGCGGCAAGATCACCGGCGCAGGCGGCGGCGGCTATCTGCTCCTCTTCTGCCCGCCGGAGAAGCAGGAGGCCGTACGCGCAGCCGTGGCCGGCCTCGACGAGCTGTACATCAATCTGGAGCGCGACGGCTCCAAAGTCATCTTCAACAACCGGCGCTAACAACCTGTGGCGGCACTTACGTTCATTTCTTCCTACAGCTCGCAATGATTCAAGCCGGATGATCCGGCAGTCGGCGCCTCCCCCGTGCGCCGCTGTGAACTCACCGCAGCACACAGCACTCACGAAGGAGCAGGACAATGAGTCTTTTTTCAGATGCACGGCAGGACGGGGGCGTGGCGGCCAATGGCTTTAGCAGCAACGGCCACAGCAGCAACGGCCACGCAAACAACAGCAACGGCAGCAATGGCTTTAGCGAAAATGGGTATAGCCGGAACGGCGGACAAGAACTGCACGGCACAAGCCCTGCGGCAGGCAGCTTTGTAGCCGCCACACCGGCCATGTATGCCGAGTATGCGGGCGCCGTGCAGCGCACGCTGAACCGCATGCCGTGGAACCTTGTACACGCTGTGGTGCAGGCGATTGTGCAGACATGGCAAACCGGCGGCCAGTTGCTCGTCATGGGCAACGGCGGCAGCGCCTCCACAGCCACACACCTTGCCTGCGATTTGGGCAAGAATACGGCGCAGCCCGGCCTGCCGCGCATTCGCGCGCTGGCACTCAACGACAACATGGCGCTTATGTCGGCCTATGCCAATGATGTGGGCTATGACGCTGTTTTCTCGGAGCAACTGCGCG
Source organism: Anaerolineales bacterium UBA5069 (assembly GCA_002415895.1). Lineage (GTDB taxonomy): Bacteria > Chloroflexota > Anaerolineae > Caldilineales > Caldilineaceae > UBA5069. Next base: position 14,937 of record DIAV01000131.1, read on the forward strand.
CCATTGCCCAGCCGGGTGATCTGGTGCTCGCCATCTCAACCAGCGGCAATTCGCCCAACGTTCTGCGCGCGCTCGAGATGGCGCGCAAACTCAATCTGCAAACAATCGGGCTGGGCGGCTACGACGGCGGCAAGATGAGTGGAATTGTGGACCTTGCCGTCATCGCGCCCAACCACTGCGTTGAGCAGATTGAAGATATTCACATGATGCTGGCGCACGTGATCACCGTGGGCGTGCGCAATGCCATGCAGGCTGCGCTTGTGCGCGGGGATGAGTTTGAAGATCGCGTCCGCATTTATGACGGCATGATCGCCACGCCCGCCCAGCAGCCCGCCACCAACGGCGTGGTGAACGCAGCGAGCAATGGCCAGGCGAGCAATGGCTATGTAGGCAGCAGCCGCATCCAGAACGGATCAACCGGCGTGCATGGAACCAATGTCGTCGGCCCCAGCTACGTTCCCCCGCAAACGGGGATCGGCTACTGGCAAAACAATATGCCGGCAGTCAACGGCCACGACTAGCGCAGGTGGTGCAAAACGCTCACGCTGCAACCCGCAGCACCGGCAGTGTCCATCCGCACAGTTCAGCAGACTGACAGGAATTTCTGTGATACAAGGCATTTTGCTTGACCGAGACGGCACGATCAATGTTGAACGGCGCGACTACGTGCGGTCGACGCGCGAGCTTGTCTTGCTGCCGGGCGCGCTGGCCGGGCTTGTGCGCCTGGCAACGCTGAATGTGCCAATTCTTGTGGTCACCAACCAGTCCTGCGTTGGACGCGGGATTATCTCGCAGTGCGAACTCGACGAAATTCACGCCGAACTGGCAGCCAGTGTACGTAAGGCAGGTGGGCGTATTGATGGCTTCTACGCCTGCACCCATCACCCTGACGCCGGATGCAGTTGCCGCAAGCCGCGTCCCGGCCTGCTGCAGCAGGCAATGACCGATCACAACCTGCACGCCAGCGAATGCATTATGGTAGGTGATTCGCTTAGCGATTGCAGCGCTGCCGGCGCTGCGGGCTGCCGCTGCATCCTCGTGTGCACGGGTTTGCAAGGCGAGATGCTGGCCTCCAAGTTGCCTGCGGTGACAGATCGCGCAGGCGCGCCCAGCAGTATGTATGCCCAGGATCGCTTCTCTGGTGAGCCGCAGATTGCACAGAGCCTATGGCACGCCAGCCGATTGATCCTTGAGCAGGCGTATCGGACAGAACGAGGTAGACATGTCGCTTGAGAACCCCCTCGCCCTGGCAAAAACCCATATTGACCTGGAAGAGATCATTCTGCTGCCCTCGGCGGGCAGCGGCTGCCCATTCATGGGTCTTGAGACAGACGGCAGCATTATGCTCAGCGAGCCGTCGCCTTCGCATCGCTGCTATGCCATTGACAACGCGCGCACGCCGCGGCTTGATTTTCAGGCGCGCTATTGCCTGAGTCGCGACCATGTGCAATGCGCAACCTTTCAGGCAGCGGCCAACCGGCTGCCCGCGCATCTAGCGGAGCCAACTGCATGGCGTCCTGTCAAAAAGAAGCGGCGGCACACGGGGCGCTGGCTCATGGTCAGCATGATGAGCATCCTGGTGCTCCTCCTGGGTGCATTTGCCTTTGTTGAGCGCCCCTGGGAGCAGGGCGGTTTGCTCACACCGGCCTTGCACGCCCTGGGGCTGGCGCCAATCAGCGAGGTTGCACTGGCACAGGCAGGCGTGGCTACGCAGAGTGATCTGACGGCAGAGACAACCGCTTCAGCCGCAACAGACGAGCAAGCGACGGCCGCGGCTGACGCCGCCGCGGGCGATAATAGCACGGTCGCGCTCAACGCAGCCGCACTTGAGGAAACCGCCAAGGCCGATGCGCTGGCCGCCGAAGCTGCGCTGAACAATGGTGCGGCCGCCGTTGCAGTCGCCACGGACACACCCACATCCGCGCCAAGCGCCACCCCAACGCCCTCTGCTTCACCCGGCGCAACAGCCATTGCCGTGATATCAACGCCAACCGCGTCACCGGCGCTTGCGCTGGCGGCCAACGCCGTTGTCCAGCCCAATGTGCAAACCAGTGCGGCGACGACCACAACGCTTACGCTGAGCCCTAATATTGATGAGGTGGGGTGGTGGCGCGAAGGTGACGAGGGCGAGTTTGCAGTGGGTGACTCCTACCTGAATGTGGGCAAGCTGAATAACCAGTCAATGATTTCAGCCATCCGGATTTCGCTGCGCGACATCCCGCGCGGTGCGCCGATCCTGAGCGGCTCGCTCACCCTCACCGGCCTCAAGGGTGATCGCCTGAACATTGCCGATCCCAGCTCCTGGCTGGTGGAACTGATTAGCGAGCGCGAGTTGAGCGCGCTCTCCGGCGCCACCTTCATGATGGTTTTCAGCGCCCCCAACTCGGTAACGCTGCCTGTGCTGCGCCCCACCGAGTTGAAGAGCGACGGCGCCAACCGCCTTGAGCTGGATGCCAACGCCCTGCGCTGGCTCGAACAGCAGCGCATTGCAGACGCTGAGAGCATGACCGTGCGCATTGTCGCGCAGGTGGACGGACCCACCGACACACTCTTTGCATGGGACAGCGGCTACGGCCCCAAGAGTGAGGGACACAAACCCGTGCTTACCGTGCAACTTGGCGCCGCGCCGCCCACACCGCCGCCCGTGCCCACCGAGGATATGGTCGTGGCAACCTTTACGCCCGCGCCCCAGAACGTTGTCACGCTGGTGGCACAGCAGGCAACAGCCACCTTTGTGGCGCAATCCATAGGCACCTATACACCTGCGCCTATCTTTGCCACACCCACACCCTTTGCGCGCAGCCTGCCCACGGTTGAAGCCATCGCGCGCCAGTTGGGGTTGCCCGCGGTTGTGCTGGAGACACCTGTGCCCGCAAACGAGGCAACCATGACAGCGGTTGCCGAATATGCGACCGCAGTCGCAGTCACCACAGGCACCTACACGCCTGTGCCTGATGTCTATGTGACGCCCATGCTGCTTGTGCCGCCGCTGCCGCC
>DIAV01000131.1:18069-18458 GCA_002415895.1 Anaerolineales bacterium UBA5069
ACAGCCGACGCCGCGCAGTATGGCCCGGCCACCGCCACACCCTGGGGCCAGCTCGCCTATACGCCCGTGCCGCCGCCGGAGCCCACCGCCACACCCACAACGCCGCTGGTGCAGCAGGTGACAAGCTTCACGCCCACACCCGAGCTGATCCCAACGCCCACGCCGCCGGCATCGCTGCCCAACGATATGCGCAACATCATTCTCTTCCAATCAGACCGCTTTGGCCTGGGAGCAAGCGACAAGGCAACAACGCTGAGCTACAACCCTGCCACAGAAGAGGTCGCGCGCATTAACGCCGATTGGGCCATGCCTATGGCACGTGAGCAGTTGGCAGTCTCGCCCAATGGCGAACAGGTGGCCATTGTCAAGCGCGACCCCAACAATCTGCT
>DIAV01000131.1:18549-20815 GCA_002415895.1 Anaerolineales bacterium UBA5069
GAGCAACTGACCAACAACACGTGGGAGTGGGACAAACACCCCACATGGTCGCCCGATGGCAGCCAGATCGTCTTCTACTCGAACCGTGATACAAGCCGCAAGCAGTTGTGGATCATGAACGCAGACGGCTCGAACCAAAAGCTGCTCCTGGAGAGCGAAGGCAATGACTGGGATCCTGTGTGGACCCGCTAGCCAGACGCACGTGCAGCTGTAATGAGTGCTGTGAACGCAGGTATGGTTGTATGCCGTACCGTCTACCCCCAAAGATGGATGAGCCATGAACCGTGAGACGCTGGGCCAAACGCTAAAACCTCTGGCACGCTGGTGGTGGCTGATTCTTGCCGCCGCCATCGTTGCCGGCGCCACAAGCCTCTTCTACGTGCGCATGCGGCCGGATATCTACCAATCGCACGCGACGCTGGTGGTGGGCAGCGCGCTGCGCAACCCCAACCCCGACAATATGTCGCTGCAAATGGGGGCTTATCTGGCGCGCACCTATGCCGAGATGGCACAGCGTTCCACCATGCAGGACGCTACCAAGGCGGCCCTCAAAATGGAGTGGTTGCCCGAATATGCGGTGCTGTCCAGCCCGGACTCACAGTTGATTGAGGTCACTGTAACCGATAGCGACCCGGCGCGTGCACAGGTTGTGGCCACCGAACTGGTGCATCAGCTTGTGCAGATGAGCCCGGGTGGCGCCGACGCCGAAAGCCGCAATCGCTTTGCCCAGGAACAGTTGAGCAAGATGGAAGCGGATATCTCCTCCACCGAGGCGGAGATTGCCAGCCGGCGCGACGAACTGGGCCAGGCCACCAGCGCGCGCCAGATCGTTAGCCTGGAGGGTGAAGTGGCGGCGCTGGAGGCCAAGCTGGGCTCGCTGCGCGCCAACTATGTGGGCCTGCTGGGCAGCACGCGTGACGGTGCAACCAATGCCATCAATGTGCTCGAAGCCCCCGATCTGCCCGTATTGCCCGAAGAGTCCAGCGGTATCGTCCTGGTGTTGCTGGCAACGATTATGGGCGCGGTTCTGGCGACAGCCGGCGCCTATTTGCTCGATTTCCTTGACGACAGCATCACGCTGCCGGATCAGGCCGAGGAGGCGCTGGGCGTGGCGCTGCTGGGCACCGTGCCGCAGATGACGGCGGCGGAGGGCGCAACCCCCGGCCACATGCTCATTATGCGCACAGACCCGTACACGGTGGCCGCCGAAGCCTTCCGCGTCCTGCGCGCAAACGTGCTTTTCGCATCGGTGGACACGCCTGTCCACGCCATACAGGTTACCAGCCCTTCACCGGGCGATGGCAAGTCGAGCATTGCCGCCAATCTGGCCATTGCCATGGCGCAGGCAGGCAAGCGCGTCATTCTGATCGACGGCGACCTGCGCCGCCCGGCGCAGCACCGCCTCTTTGGGCTGCGCAACAACAGCGGTGTCACATCGGCGCTCATTGGTGACGAACATGCCGTAGCATCGGCGCTGCAAAGCACGGGCGTGCCCGGCCTCAGTGTCATGACCTCCGGGCCACTGCCCCCCAACCCTGCCGAACTGCTGGGCTCGCGCCGCATGGCCGCACTCATTGAAACACTCAAGGGGATTTCGGACCTGCTGATTATCGACAGCCCGCCCATTAGCGCCGTTGCGGACACAGCCGTCCTCGCCAGCCAGGCGGACGGCGTGGTTCTTGTGCTGTGGGCAGGGCGCACCAATCGCCAGCAGGGGCGCTATGCAATCGCGGCGTTGAACAATGCCCACGCCCGTGTGCTGGGTGTGGTGCTCAACGGCGTCACCCGCGCCACCAGCGGCTACCCCTTCTACCATGCCGTCGAGCGCTACGCCGAGTATGGCGTCGTGTACACCCGCCCTGCCGGTGCATCGGCCGCTGCACAAGCCGCCGCGCGCGGCGCAAGCAGCCAGGCACGCCAGACTGCGCGCGGCGGCCAGTCTGGTGCAAGCACGCGCGCGCCACAACGCAGCGCGACCACACCCTCCGATTTCGAGCTGGTGAACGACGACAGCGCAACACCGACCAACGCAGGCGGCTCCAGCGCAGGCCATACTGCCGGCGCCTCAGCACAGGGCAGCCAGGCGCAGCCGGGCAAACCCCAGCCGAACAAGAGCCAGCAAAGCAAGACGCGCGCAGGCAAATATCAGCAGGGCAAGTACTCGAGCAAGGCACAGCCAGGCAGGCCGCAGCCCACCGGCGGCCCGCCGAATGGCACACAGCCCAACGGCACGCAGACGAATGGCACGCTGCCCAACGGCACGCTG
>DIAV01000023.1:0-3606 GCA_002415895.1 Anaerolineales bacterium UBA5069
AGGCGGCCAGCGACGAAATCAGCAGCCGCCCTGTGGTGACGGCCGCAGTTACGATCATGCTGTTGATATAGTAGCGGCCAAAGGGAATGGTTTGGAATGTGCCGATGAAGTTGTCAAAGGTAAAGTCGCTTAACCGAATTTGGCCGGAAAAGAGCGCGTTTTGAGGCACCAGCGACGCCAGCAACATGATGGCAAAGGGTGCCAGCATAACAGCGCTAAAGAGAATCAGCACAATATGCAGCCAAATGGGGTTGCTGCGGGCGCGGCGCCCCACGGGCAGCGGCACTCTGCCTGCGGACTGGCTGGTGGGTTGGGTGGCGGTTGTCATGGGCGTTTCTCCTACCCCGCCTCGTAGAACACCCAGCGTCGCTGCAAACGATTCTGGATGAGGGTGAAGAGCAGGATGAAGGCAAAGAGGAACCACGCCATAGCCGAGGCCTTGTCCATGCGAATGTCGCGGAAACCGGCGTTGTAGATGTACTGCACAACGCTCAGCGACGAATTGGCCGGGCCGCCGCGCGTCATCACAAAGGGCTCAGTAAAAAGCTGGAATGCGCCGATCATTTGCAGCACAAGCAGGAAGAAGGTGGTGGGGCTGATGAGGGGCAGCGTGACATTGCGAAAGCGCGCCCAGGCGCCTGCACCGTCCGTCTCGGCGGCGTCGTAGAGCTCCTGCGGCACTCCTTGCAGCGCAGCCAGATAGACCACCATCGTGAAGCCCGCGTTCTTCCAAAGAGTGAGCACAACCACGGCCCATTTGGAATAGCGCGTGGATCCCAGCCAGTTGATGTCCTTGAAGGGCAGCCCAAAGAGCGCGTATATGTCGCTAAGCAGGTTGTTGATCGGCCCGTTGGTGGCCAGCAGCAGGCGGAAGACAATGGCACCCGCCACAATCGTCGTTACGACGGGCATGAAGTAGATGAGGCGGTAGACCGTGCGCCCGCGGATGCCCTGGTTGAGCGCCAACGCCATAATCAACCCGAGAAAGAGCTGGATGGGCACGACGGTAATAATGTAGAACGCGGTGTTGCGGAAGGATTGCCAGAAGATCGGGTCGCGAAAGAGACCTTGATAGTTGCGCAACCCGACAAAGCCCTTGATGCCCGTGAGGCCGTAATCGGCAAAGCTGATGACCAGTGAGTAGGCCATGGCCGCGGCCACAAAAACAGCAAAGAGCACGAGCGCCGGGAGAATGAAGAGATACGCCTCCCACTGCTGGTCGGGCTGCCAACGGAAGTAGCGGCGCGGCGTGGGGCTGGTTTGTGGTGTCATTGGCTTGTGTGCACCTGAATGAGAGCAACGGGTGTGGTGCATGGGGTGGGTGTGCAGTCGGCGGCCCCCTGCGGAGCCGCCGACTGCTGACTGCTGTTTAAATTGACGCAATCCCTCTGCTACGGCTTGGGGTAGCCATTCTCTGCAAGGAAGGCGTTGAACTGCTCACACACAACCGGCACCTGATCAGCCGGTGTGGCTTCGCCGGACCACACAAGGTCCATGCCCGGCCCCACAATGGAGCCGTCGATTTCGCCCCACTCGGGGAAGAAGCCGAAGCCGCCTACATCCGAGGATTCCGCTTCGGTGATGATGCCCTGCTTGTTGGCCGGGGGCTGATCATTCATGAAAGCGGGCGATGTTGCCACCGACTGCAGCGCCGGGAAGATTTCGCCGGCCTCGGTGTAAAGCTTCTGGCCGCCTTCTGCGCTCTGCAGCCAGCTCAGGAAGGTCCATGCGGCGTCCTTGCTGTCGCTGCCGGAGCTCATCACCCAGGCTGCGCCACCGGCGCCATTCCAGCGTTTGCCACCGGCCGGGGTCGGCACGGGCACGACATCATAGTTCATCGCTGCGGCATTGAATGCCGAGACGCGGCTGGTGTTCTGAATAATCATGGCAGCCTGGCCGCTCTGGAAGACGGCGGCGTCGCCGCCGGCCTGGTTAAGATCAGCCGGGCGCATGGCGTAGCCGTCGTTCAGCAGATCGGTAAAGAACTGGATGCCGGCAATTGCTTCGGGGCTGTCCAGCGTGCAGGCGGAGGGGTTGATGAAGTCGTCAAGAATCTGGCCGCCGTTCTGGTTCACCCACTTGAGGAACTTGCCGCCTTCCATGGCCAGGGCATAGGTTTCGGTGTTGCCGCTGGCATCCTTCACTGTGAGCGCTTCGGCAGCGGCCTGCAGGTCGTCCCACGTCCACGCGTCGGTGGGGTAGTCGATGCCGGCGGCGTCGAAGAGGTCCTTGTTGTAGTAGAGAATGTTCACTTCAATATCACGCGGGAAGCCGTAATGGGCGCCCTCGAACATGGCTGAATCGAGCAGGCCGGGCCAGTAGTCCTCAAGGTTATAACCGCTCGCCTCAACGTAGGGGTCAAGGTTCTCAAGGACGCCTTCGGCGGCGTAGCGCGGTGTGGGCCACAGGAAGGCGACATCAGGAATTGTGGCTGTGTCGCCGGAGGCCCACAGCGCCTGAATCTTGGTGAAGTAGTCGTCCCAGGGCTGGTTCCAGTATTCAAGCGTAATTTCGGGGTGCTCTGCCATGAAAGCCGCGCCAACGCGCTGGTGGGAGGCTGCTTCTTCGGGGCTGCCCCAGAAGGCCCATGTGAGCGTAGTGGTTTCGCCTGCGGCAGGCGCAGCTGCACTATCGGCCGCTGCTGCGGGGGCCGCCGGTGCAACGGGCGCACATGCTGAAACCAGCATGGCCAGCACCATGACAAGCAGCAGTACACCGCTCAATCGCTTAACGTTCATTCGTTTCCTCCTGATGGTTGGGTTGCAGATGGCTAATCTAACTGAGGCTCGCGCCGCGCCGCTGCAGGAATGACACGCACATACAGGCTGGCATTAAGAGTGTTGCGGCAACGAGCAAAACAGCATGTGTGTAACTGCGTAATCTGGCAACTGCTTGAGCAGGATAACTCTTCGGGCGGCCCCATAATATCACCGCACACCTTTGCCACCAAACAGATGGCAGCGGCGGCTAGAGGATGGATGCAAACCTTCTTGGCGCAAGGAACAACAACGGTAGGGACATGCGCGATCTTGCATCAAGACGTTGGATTTATGCCAGGATGACTGCTATACCGGCCCGCCGCCTGCGTGCACCGAAAACTCGTTGTTGTCGCGTGCACGCGCGCCGGCGGGCTTGGCAGCCAGCAAGTCGTCAAAGAGCGGCAGCGTTCCGCCTTCCACCGCGCGGTCGGCGTAGAGGAACATTGAGGCCGACCAGGCCTGCTGTGCAAAGCCCATGGGGTGGCCGCGCTCGCCATGCATCCACTCGGTAAACTCCCATTCGGCCGCGTTGCCTTCGCGGTTGGCGTGCGCCAGCGAAACCAGAAGCTGCTGCGCTTCGTTCTGCCAGTTGTGGCGTACGAGCGCCGCGACATGAAAGCCGCCGATCATGGGCCAAATGCCGCCGTTGTGATATTGGTGGGGCAGATTCAGGTTGCGGCTGCGGTAATAGTCGCGCCAATGTGGCTCGCCCGGATAGATGGGCGGGTAGATGGCCTTCGTGGGGTAGGGCTCGGCCATGCCCACCTGGCGCATATAGCGCAAAATGTGCTCTGTGCGATGACCATCCGCTACGCCCGTGAGAATGGCCAGCAGGTTGCCCAGGCTG
>DIAV01000023.1:3690-36871 GCA_002415895.1 Anaerolineales bacterium UBA5069
GCCCAGGCTGTCGCACCAGTCGCCATACTCACGGAAGGCCACCCACGGCAAATAGAAGGGGCGGCTGGAGATGGTGCCCATGTTGTGATAGAGCATGAACCACTCGAGACGAATGGCCTTGAGCTTCTCCAGGTGCTCGGCAAAGTGCTCGGCCACCCAGCAACGATCCACCCACATGAGCAGATTCAGCCGCATGTTAATGCCGTCGGCGTTGACAGTGGGTTGGTAGATGGGGGTTGATGCGTGCAGCAAGGCCGCCATCTGCTCATGCGCCAGTGTGGCCGCATAGTAGAGTACGTTGTCATAGAGCACGTTGTAGCGCACCGCCAGCAGGTCCATCCAGTCACCGGCTTCGGGCACCTCAAGCAGGCCGCACTCGTTCATGTCCTGATACTCGAGCCACATAAGCGCGCTGTCAATGCTGCTCCAGTGGGTGCGCAGGAACTCGACATCGCCCGACTGCTTGACGTGCAGGTAGTGGCCCAGAATGTACCAGAGGTTGGCGTCCACGGCGCCCGCGTTCTCGGTGCTCACATGGCCGGTGTCGGGATTCACATTGAGCTGCACGAGGCCGCGCCGCGATTGGTATTGCGCCATAATCTCCAGCGAGGCGCGCCCGGCCTGCAGGTAGGCCGGATCGCCCGTGGCGGCGGCCCCCAGAAAGGTAATCATGCTGTCGCGCGCCCAAATTTGTGGGTAGCCGGCGGCCAGCGCCGAAGCACGAAAGCCATGCGGCGTGATGCACTGCTGTAAAATGGAATGCGCGCGACGGCGCGCGTCACTGAGCAAGGATAGTGTGGACATGGTTCCTGCTATCATACATAGCCATGGGGTGGGCTGCAAACAGATGCACTGTCAGCAATTGGCGCGGGTGCGCTGCGCAGCGTCGTGCTTTCCGTTTTGCGCATGCGGTGCGCGGCGTGCAGACGTTGCGCACCCCGCACTTTCGCCCGGCATCCATGAACCGGCATCCAGCAAATCGTCAGAATTGCACCATGAGCCAAGCCCAATCTGAAACACCTGCGCTCGCACCTAAGCCGGCTGCATTAAAACTGCGCAGCCTTGACACTATGCGCGCACGCCTTGCCGCCATTATTCTGCTGGCGCTTCTGCCCGCGTTCCTGCTGCTGGTTGTGGTCGCATCGCTGGAGCGCACGCGCGCCGCCGATACGGCTGCGGCCGAGCAGCGCGCCTTGGCGCGCCTCTCGCGCAGCCAATACATGGAATTGATCTCCGCCACCGAGCAGCTTATGGCGTGGGCAGCGCTCTTTCCAGAGGTGCGCACGGGCGACGGTGCAGCCTGTACGCAGCGGCTGGCGCAGCTTTATGACTCGCTTGAGGGATATCGCGGCCTGAGCGTGTCCACCATGGATGGGACCTCCAATTGCGTTGTCGCCGAGTCGGCGATCACGAGTTCTCTTCAGGTGGGCGAGCGGGATTTCTTCCGCAATGCCATTGCAAAGAAGCGCTTTGCCGCAGGGGGGATGGAGATTGACGCCATTTCGGGCCGGCCAAACATCAACTTTGGCATGCCCATTTTGGGTGATGACGGCCAGATGACGCGTGTTTTGGGCGCGGCCCTTGATGTTGATACGCTCAATCGGCGGCTGACTGGGATTGACGTCCCAGCGGATGCCGTGCTGATCCTCACCGATGCCGATGGCCAGGTTATCTTGCGCAGCGAGCAGCCGCAGGCGTACATTGGCCGCAGCTTTCCCCTGCAAGAGCTTATGCAGGGCAAGCGCGCAAGCGAGGGTGTTGCCAGTGTTGCGGGGCTGGACGGCCTTGAACGTCAATATGCCTGGAGCACCATCGAACTCAATGGCGAAGATGCTTTTTATGCCATTGTTGGCTATACAGAAGAGCGTATTTATGGCGGCATCGACAGGACATTGCTGGCGAGCCTGATTGGCCTCGCGCTGGTCGCGCTGGTGGCGCTCGTCGCCTCGTGGCTCAGCGCCGAAACCATGATCGTACGGCGCATTGACCAGTTGGTGAAGGTTGCCAATCGTATGCGTGAGGGCGATTTGCAGGTGCGCACAGGCATGCGGCACGACTCGGGCGAGTTCGGCCAGCTTGCCGCGACGCTGGATTCACTGGCGGCCTCACTNNCGCACGCGCATCTCGCGCGAAATCCATGATCAAGTCGGCCAGATGATTACGGCCATCAAGATGGAACTGAGTACGTTGCGCAGGCATGTTCGCACAGAGGAATCTCTGGCGAATAGCAGTGGTGGCGCCGACATCCACGCCAAAATTGATGATATCAGCGAACTGTTGGATGAAGCTGTTATCCTGGTTCGCCGCATTTCGACGGATCTGCGTCCCGAATTGCTTGACGACTTTGGCCTGGTCGCCGCCGTCGAAGGACACCTGGCCGAATTTGAAAAGCGCACGGGGATTCACCACACCTTCAGCCACACGTTGGATGAAGATCTGCTTTTGCCCAGTACGGCGACCGCCGTCTTTCGTATCATGCAGGAATCGCTGACCAATGTCATGCGCCATGCACAGGCCAGCGAAGTCAACGTTAGGTTGGCCACGGAGGATGGTGAACTGACCCTGCGCGTCCAGGACAACGGCCGCGGCATTACAGCCGAGGAGCAGACCACGCGCACATCGCTCGGCTTGCTGGGCATGCGCGAACGCGCGGCGCAGTTGGGCGGCACTCTGGAAATCGCAGGCGCAATGGGCAGTGGTACAACTCTCGTGCTACAATTGCCCCTGAGCCAACAGACGGCAGGCGACAGCACTGCCACAGCCGCGCGCAGCTAGGCGCGCAGCCCAGCGCGCAGCTTGCTACGCAGTCGAACGCAGCCCTGAAGAGAGTCACCGCATGATTCGAGTTCTGATCGCCGACGACCACGCCCTCATCCGCGTGGGTATGCAGCAGATTGTCAAAGAACAAGCACCTTTTATGGAGGTGGCCGAGGCGGCCAATGGCCAGGAGGTGCTTGACATGATCAACGCGGGGCCGTGGGATTGCCTTGTGCTTGATATCTCCATGCCGGGCCGCAGCGGGCTGGATATCTTGAACGAGGTGCACCATCTGCGCCCGCATCTGCCCGTGCTGATTCTGAGCATGCACCCCGAGGACCAGTATGCGATTCGCGTACTCAAGGCGGGTGCGGCGGGTTACCTGAGCAAGGAATCGGCGCTGGAGGAACTTGTCGGCGCAATTCAGCGTGTAGTGGGCGGGGGCAAGTATGTGAGCGCCACGCTGGCCGAGAAGCTTGCCATGGGCTTGAGCGGTGACCTTGGCACGCTGCCCCATGAAGCGCTCTCGGACCGCGAGTTTACTGTGCTGCTGATGATCGGCGGCGGCAAATCGGTGAGCGAAATCGGCGATGATTTGGGCCTCAGCGTCAAGACAATCAGCACCTACAGGTCGCGCATCCTTGAAAAGATGAACCTGAAGACCAACGCCGATTTGATTCGCTATGTCATTGATCACGAACTGGCCGTATAACTGGGGCCATTGGCGATGGATAGCCGCTGGTGCGTCTGCTACGATTGTGCTGGGGCGATAGCCGCCCCACTTTTTTGCACTGGATAATGGCGCTTGGCGAATGTAGGATAAACACCGACACGGCGCAGCGCGCATGACCGATACCCCTCCGACCGATGGCGGAGTACACTGGCGGCGGTGGGAAATGTCATTTATTCGCCATGTCGCAGCAGTGCAGACAGGCATAACGGAAAACAAGCAGCAGTCATGTTATACAGTTTTGCAGCCGATATTATGGGCAAATCCCTAAGTGTACTAGTGATGGACGATGCACCCGTCGTGCGTCGCTTGATTGTTAAACTGGTGAACGGGATCAAAGGCGTCGACACTGTGCTGCAGGCCGGTGACGCGCCTTCCGCGGTTGCCCTCATGGAGGAGCACAGCCCCGAAATCGCGATCCTTGACATCAAGGTGCCGGGCGGCAAGGGGCTGCGCAACGGCATTGATGTGTTGCGTGCGATGAAGGTTGCACAGCCTGACATGGCCGTGATCATGTTGACAAACCACGCAACACCTCGTTACAAGACGGAGTGTGAACAGGCAGGCGCCAACTACTTCTTTGACAAGTCCAGCGAATTCGACAAGCTGCCATTGGTTATCGAGGAGTTGGTGGAGGGCTTGCTGAGCTAGGGCGGCATTGTACTGCCTGACCAGGCAACGTGGCGTTGCCTGCAACGCTGCGCGTTTGTTTGCTCTACCGTGGAGGGGTGGCCGCCAGGCCGCCCCTCTGTTTTTGTCGTCCTGCTTGTCCACACGCCCGCTTGCGCATGCATGCACGGCGGCCGGAATTTGTGTCAGAGAATAGCCGACACGCCAAAGTTGTTCTTTCCTACGCGCCTCTCGTCACCCCGCTGATACAAAGCCAGCAAGCGGCAGCCTATACTGGAATCAAGGAATTCGATTGGGCACAGCCCACCGTGTGTGCAAATCGAGTCGGATTCCCCGTTTATGAGCGCGAACCACGCGGCGCACAATGCCATTCTGGCCTCTGCCAGGAAGAACCGGTAAATCCGCCAAGCTCGTGAGCGTTTAGCAACATTTTGCAGTATTAAGGACTTGCGCAAAGGAGCGTAACCATGAACGACGACATTCTTAAGGGACAGTGGCGCCAGGTGCAGGGCAACATTCGCGAGAACTTTGGCAAGCTGACTGACGATGACATGGAGCAAGTCAACGGCAATTTGCAGACGTTGATGGGAAAGATTCAGGAACGCTACGGCTATACCAAGGAACAGGCAAGCCAGGAGTGGGACCGGTTCTGGAATGTGGCCAATGCCAAAGCCAACGAGGCGGCCGACAAGTTGAACAACCGCTTCTAGTTCGCTGTCATGTAAGCGCATGGTGCAATTCGTTCTGCACAACAGTGCAGGCCATGTGATACACAAGTCGATTGCTTGACGCCTGCAACAGCGTTGAGAAATGCAAAGGTCGCCGCGAGGCGACCTTTGCGCGTCCCTATGTAAACCTCAGAATATCTATGGATACCTTATGAATATGGTGTATGTAAGTTTTCGGTCAGTGGGGCACGAGGCCTAAAAGATGGCCAAATGGAGCGTCTAACCTACCCATTTGGGGGGTGACTTTACCCGCGTCCGCCACTATCCTGCAGAAATGGGAAACATGCGTACGGTTGACGTTTCTCCAGAAGTAGCATAAAATGAACGACAAGCTGGAGAGTCTTTTGACAAACTCTCCCCCTGATTGACTCTAGAAAACGAAAGCAGGATTTGCCATGGCACAGTCTGTTACCACATCGGGCCCAATCCCCGCTGAACTGGCAGGCCGCACCACCAACAAGAATCTGAAATTTATTGTTGGAGGGTTCTTGCTAATTGGCATCGTCATTTTCCTTATAGTACAAGCGACAATGTCGACGGGCGCGTATTACCTGACAGTGAGCGAAATTCGGGATAGCGGCGCGACTTTGGTTGGGCAGCGCGTGCGTGCTAGTGGCCAGGTTGTGGACGGCAGCGAAAACTGGGACCCACAGACGATTACCCTGCGCTTTAGCATTCAGGATGAAAAGGGCGCCCAAATGCCCATTGTTTTCTTTGGCCCCCGCCCGGACAACTTCCAGCGTGCTGCCGAGGCCATTGTTGAGGGGACGATGCTTCCTGACGGTTCATTCCAGGCGAATGATCTGCTTCTGAAATGCCCGAGCCGCTATGAAGAAGATCCTGAAGAGATTCATGTTCAGGCTGAACGGTAGGCGAGGTCGGCAACAGGCAAGCGCGGGTGGCAATTTGCCGCCCGCGTCGTGCATGCACTGCATCATCACGGTACGACAGCGTTACTCCTGATTTCTCGCCCAGAAGCATCCAGATAACAATCAGCGCGCTTGCCGCGCGATAGCACGTGTGCCCGCATCGCGCGGCCGCGTGGAGCCAAGCGATCCCCTCTATGCGTCGAACTCACATTGTGGTTTCCGGTGCCGGACAACGTCCCGTGTGTTGGCGTCCAGTCATCGGCTTCATCCTGGCACTGTGTGCGTCAGCCGCATTGTTCCTGGGCGCTGTCCAAACGGCGCATGCGCAGGATGTCATTGGCCCGTCACCCACGTTTGATCCGACGCAAGTCACCGTGCCGATTGCCCCGCCCAGTGCCCGCGTTGGGCGTGCCGTCTATTTGGACAACTGCGCACCCTGCCACGGCGATACGGGCAATGGCGACGGCCCCAGCGCCGCCGACCTCAACGCTGAGGTCGCGATCTTCGCCACCCCCGCCACGGTGTGGGAGCAGCAGCCCGCCGAACTCTTCTTTACCACCAAATATGGCCGTATGCAGGCCATGATGCCGCCGTGGGCGCAGTCGCTTGACGACGAGACAATCTGGAATACGGTTGCCTACGCGTGGAGCCTGCACACCACCGAGCAGCAGATGGCAGACGGCGCGGCCACCTACGCATCCACCTGCGCCGCCTGCCATGGCGATACGGGCGCAGGTGACGGCCCCGACGCCATTGATGTAACCTCCGACTTTTCGGACCCGGCCTATGCAATTACCCGTAGTCAGGCCGATTGGGATGGCGGCTGGACGCAAGCGCATCCCGAAGTGGGCGCAGAACTTGCATCGGCAGACCGTGCGGCTGTGCTCGAGTATGTGCGCAGTTTCTCGCAGACGCCGCCCTGGGTTTCGCCCTACCAGCCGGGTGATGGCGTCATCAGCGGTGCTGTGGTGCAAGGATCAAGTGGGGGCGCCGCACCTATCAGCGACACTGTGCAACTGAACGCGTTTCTGGGCTTTGAGCCTGTCGCCACCTTTACCAGCACCATAACGGCTGATGGCGCTTTTGCCTTCAACCAATTGGCGCTTGATCCGAACCTGAACTACATCGCATCTGTCGCGGCCGGCGGCACGAACTACAGCTCGAACTTCATTACGCTCTCGCCGATTACGCCGACGGTGGAAACCGAAATCAGGGTATTTGACACAACAACCGACGCCACAGTTGTCTCGATTGCACGGCTGCACTGGATCATCGAAGTTGAGCAGGGCGCGCTGCTGATCGGCCAGATTTACGCTGTGAGCAACGACTCGGACCGCACCTTTGTGGGTACGACGGTCAGTGGGGCTGATACACCTGTCACCTTTGCCATGCAGTTGCCCCCCGGTGCGCAGGATATTTCGTTTGATAGCGGGGCGCTGGGTGATCGCTTCCAGCAGGTGGGGCCCGTCATCTATGACACACTGCCCATTGCGCCCGGTGAGGCCACGCGCCAGATTATTGTCCGTTACGTCCTTCCCTATGAGGGTACCACGGTTGACCTGGCGCAGGAGGTGCTTTATCCGGCAGCCGAAGTGAGCATGCTCGTTTCGGAGTTGGAAGGGCTGACTGTCAATGCAACAGGGCTAACCTTCGTCAGTGTTGAAAGCATGGGCAATCTGGGCTACCAGTTCTGGTCGGCGCAGGATGCACCGGCGGGAACGCTCTCCGTCAGCATTGAAGGCTTGCCCGAGCCGGGGGTAGAAGACCCACGCCTTGCCGCACGCCAGGCGGCGTCCACCTCGTCGGCCAGCGCCACAGACAGCAGTGCCGGCGCTGCGTCGTCGTCCTCGGCCGCGACAACGGAACGCACAACGCCGCCGCTGCTGGACCCGTGGGTGGGCGCTGTACTTGCCGCGATTGTGGCAGCCGGGATGGTGGGCGCATTGCTTTATGCACGCGCATCCGGCGCCGTGCGCACGCAATCCACCCGGGCCGACCTTGCCAGCCTGCGCGAAGGGCTGCTGGACGATCTGGCCCATCTTGACGATCTGCATGCGTTGGGCGACGTTAACAACAATGACTGGATGCGGCGACGGTCGCGCTTCAAGGCGCAATTGCTGGATGTGGAACGGCGCCTTCACGGCGCAGCCCAAGCAAAAACGCAGCCCGCATAGTTCGGCGCAACCAACAGAATTCCGGCAGCAGAACAACAGGCGTGCAGCGCCGCCACGTGCGCCAAGCGCCGCGCTGCCTAGGGCTTTACAGGAAATCAGCAAGGATAGAGTTATGCGCAGCAGCATCTCCCCATGGAAGCTCATTTCATTCCTGCTTCTGCTCGCCCTGCTTGCCGGGGTCCTCAGCGCATGTAGTGCAACCGCGGGCCCGCCCGGGGTTGCAGGCCCGCAGGGGCCGGCGGGTCCTCCCGGGCCAATCGGCGCGCAGGGTGAAATAGGCGCGCAAGGACCGCGGGGCCCGCAGGGCAACGCCGGCCTGGATGCGATGCCGGCCACCTTTATTGGGTCGGATTCCTGTGGCAAGTGTCATGAGGATTTGGCCGCCACCTACGCCGAGACGGGCCACGCGCATATTATGAGCGCCGTGGTGGATGGCAAAGCGCCCGAGTTCCCTTTCACCGAAGTCAAGAATCCGCCCGATGGCAAGACGTGGGACGATATCCTTTATGTGATTGGCGGCTACGGCTGGAAGGCGATTTTTGTGGACAAGGAGGGCTATGTCATCACCGGTGACGCGGCCCAGTATAATCTGGAGAACAAGAGCCTGCGCACAGGCGACGATTTTGTTGCCTATCATGCCGGCGAAAGCAACATGCCGCATGATTGCGCCAGTTGCCACACCACGGGGTATGTACCCGAGGGCAACCAGGATGGATTGCCCGGCAATGTGGGTATGTGGGCTGAATCGGGTGTGGGCTGCGAGGCCTGCCACGGCGCAGGCAGCAATCATGCCAACAACCCCTATCAGGTCTCCATGACCATCCAGCGGGACAGCCAGACGTGTCAGCAGTGCCACGCTGCCGGGACAACGGAGCCGATCCCTACTGTAAATGGCTTCATCCCCAATCACGGCCCCAGCATGGACAGCGAAGTTCTGCTGCCATTCATGGGTAAGAAGGCCGTGATGGACTGTGTGGATTGCCACAACCCGCATGAGACAACCATCCATGCCAAGGGGCAGGGGATTGGCGGTCAATGCCAAAGCTGCCACTTTGCCGAGGCTGAATTCCAGAAGATTGACAACCGCAAACATGCCAACTGCGTGGATTGCCATATGCCCAAGATTATTGAGATTGCGACGAGCGACCCGGCGAAGTTCACAGCCGATTCGCGCACGCATCTCATGGCCATCAACCCGCTGGTCGTGCCGCAGTTGAACAGCAAGGGCGAGTTTGCCACCGCGTACCTCACGCTGCAATCGTCATGTATGGGCTGCCACAGCGAGGCGGGGCGCGCGCCGGCGCTGCCCGATGCGGCGCTGATTGACGTGGCCACAGGCTATCACGATCGTGACCAGGCGGGGGCCGCCAACGACATTGATGTGGAGAGCTTTGAGGAGGGCAGCAGCGCCGACGCAGACGCCACTGCGACCGAAGCCATAACGGACACGCGCGCCATCACCGCCACGGAAGCGATCACCGCAACCGATGCTGTTTCCGATACTGCAGAAGAGGACTAAGCGCCTGCCTGCCGTTTCTTTACATCGTGCGCAACCGATTACGCCTGTTTAACGCTGCCTGGGCGAGCAATGCACCCCGCCCAGCCATTTTGGAACACTCCTGCTGACTTATGGGTGACAACCCCATCTCACCACAAGCGCCACGCCGATTCGCGCTCCTGCGCGCGCTGCTGCTTACTGCAGCATGCGCGGCATTGATTGGCTTTGCCGTCTTCAGCATTGAAGCGCGCCCCGCCCTGGGGCAGGATGCCACGCCAATCCCCGCTGAAGAGCCGGCCGTCGCGCCGTCGCAGACCCTGACCGACAGCGCGGCGCTCACGGAGAGTGCGCCGGCTCAGTCCACCCTTCCGCAATTCACCGGCGTGCCGGCCGGCGGCCAGATAAGCGCACCCGACCAGGCATGTCGTCTCTGCCATGGCGACAGCACCGACACAAAAACGCTGCCCTCGGGTGAGCTCTTGCAGGTGGGTATTGACCTCGCCGTGTTGGAGAACTCTGTGCATGGCAGCCACGCGATTGCGGCGATCTTCTGCACGGATTGTCACCAGCCGCGCCAGCGCTACCAATTCCCCCACGCCGAAAACCCGGCGCAGACGCGTCACGACTTCCAGACCGAAATCGCGGCCAGTTGCCAGAGCTGTCACGTCTCCATTGAACTGCACAACCCGGGCCATTTGCAGGCGCAGCGGGCCGGCACAAACGAGAATCTGCCCACCTGCACCGACTGCCACGGCGGCCATGACGTTGGCGCCGTCGCTACAATGTATAGCGATCCGGTGGGCTACTGCCAGTCGTGCCACGCGATTGCCGACATGGAAGAGCCGCAGGTCAAGTTTGCCCACGAGCAATTTGTGGGCAAACTGAGCGCCGACAAGAATTGCCAAACGTGCCATTCGGATCAGGTGCAGACGCAGTCGCAGCAGTGCGCCAATTGCCATGGCCTGCTGGACACCAGCGCCGAGCGCACGATGGAAGACGGCACAATCGAGACGCTGAATCTCAATGTGAATGCGCATGATGTCATCATGTCGGTGCATGGCGATCGCATGATTGATGGCGTCCAGTACCCTGCTCTGGAATGCACCGAATGTCACTCGGACATGGGCGAGAACGGCTTTCCGCACCCGCCCGATCTGCTGGTCAACCGCGCGCAGTTGCGAACAAGCGTGGAAGTGAACTGCGTGCGCTGTCATGAGGATGTGGGCAATCAAGCTGCCGACGGCATTCACGCCGAGCGCGCCGCCGAGGGCGAACTCAATGCAGCCTCCTGCGCAGATTGTCACGGCAGCCATTTGATCCTGCAGCCCAACGTGCCGCGCACGCGCATTAGCGATACCTGCGGCACCTGTCATGAAGATGTCTACACCCAATACCGTACGAGCGTGCATGGTTCAGCGCTTTATGGGCGCAACAATCCTGACGTGCCTGTTTGCACGGACTGCCACGGCGCGCACCAGATTGATGATCCGGGCACGGCTGCTTTCCGCCTGAGCTCGCCCGAAATGTGCGGCGACTGCCACGGCGACGAAGAGTTGATGGCCAAGTACGACATTTCGACCAACGTCTTCCAGAGCTACGTGTCGGACTTCCACGGACAAACGGTGACACTCTTTGAGCACAATTCGCCCAATGAGCCCACCAACAAGGCTGTCTGTTATGACTGCCACGGCGTGCATGACATTCAATCGATCAGCGATGCCAGTGAGGAAGAGATTCAGGCGCGCTTGCTCATCACCTGCCAGAAGTGCCATCCCAACGCCAACGAGAACTTCCCATCATCGTGGATGAGTCACTACGAGCCGTCGCTTGAGCATTACCCGATTGTCTATCTGGTGAGCCTCTTCTACAAGATATTGATTCCCACAGTGCTGGGTGGCTTCCTGCTCTTCATTGGGTCGGACATTTTCCGCCGCCAGTCGGATCGCTTCCTGCGCCGGCGCGAGGCCAAGCGCGGCAAGAAGAGCGACACAAACCCAAAGAACGACGCAGGCGATGCAGGCGACGTGGGCGAATAAGCTTGGCGCGCAGTGCATGTAGCATGAATGGAATAGCAAGATGACCGTAGCAGAGAGCAGATCAACCGAAGTGACAGGCAAACGGGATCCGGCGGATCTCGCGCTTGCACCCACCCTGCCCAATGCAGTTGCGCACAGCGAGGAAGAGCTCGACGAGCACATTCTGCGCTTCCCGATTCCAGACCGCATTGAGCACATCATTACGATTGTCAGTTTCACGGTGCTGGCGACGACGGGGCTGCCGCAGATGTACTCTACGTGGCCGCCAATGCAGGCCGCGATTGGCGCTATGGGTGGCATTGAGACCATTCGCATTGTTCACCGCGTCGCGGCTTCGGTGTTGATTCTTGCTTCCATCTGGCACATCGCGGTAATGGGCTACAAGATCTACGTCAAGCGCGTGCGCATGACAATGTTGCCCGGCTGGGATGATGTTGTGCACGCCGTGCAGGCGCTGGGTTACAACTTCCGCATTACCAGGAACCCGCCGCGCATGGGCAAGTTTAACTTTATGGAGAAGGCCGAGTATTGGGCGCTGGTGTGGGGTACTGGCGTGATGATGGTGACGGGCTACATGCTCTGGAATCCCATTGCCACCACGCGGCTGCTGCCTGGCTCCATCATTCCTGTCGCGCGCATGGCGCATGGCCTGGAAGCTGTGCTGGCGGTGCTCTCGATTCTTACCTGGCATATGTACCACGTGCATCTCAAGCGCTTCAACAAGAGCATGTTTACAGGCTATATCAGTCGTGAGGAGATGGAAGAGGAGCACCAGCTTGAGCTGGAGCTGCACGATGAAGGCAAGGCCCGCCCCATGGCGCGCAACAAGGAAAACAAGCGCCGTCGGGCACGCATCTATGTGCCGATTGCCGGTGCAATTACGGCCTTGCTCTTTGTGGCAACATTCTACTTCCTTACGTTTGAGCAAACGGCGATAACCACAGTGCCACCATCGTCGGATGCGAGTATCTCTGTGCCGCTGACGCCCACTCCGCCGCAAGTGCAGTAGCAGGGCGCCAACGGGCCGTCCCCCGGGAAGCTGATCAGCTCGGGGAGACAGTTGGTCATGAGTGGGTTGAGCGAGGGTTGTGTGTCGCAGCAAGGCCGTTTCGTTGTTTGCAGTTGTACAACAGCGCAGGTATCCGCCAGATCCAACCCCCCGCCCGGGAGGAAGGAGGAGCCCCACGAACCACTATCACGTGCAGTCTCTATTCAGTTGGTTCTCAGTCGTACCTTGCGAGAATCACCGACCATCATCGATCAGCATGATCAACACAGATGAGGTGAGCATATGAAAAAAGTATTACTCCTCGCAAGTCTGGTAGGTATGGTCGCGTTTGCGCTCTTCCTGGGGACAGGCGTAGCGCTGGCGCAGGACGCAGCGGAGCCTGCTGTGCCCTTCACGGGTACAGTGCCGTTCCTGAGCGAGTGGATGGGGTCGGCCCACGCCGACGCCGCCTCTGAAGCATTCAACCACTGGAATGAGGAAGATCCTGCTGAAATTCCCGTGGAATGTGCAAAGTGTCACAGCAGCACAGGATACCAGGATTATGTCGGTGCGGATGGCAGCGAAGTCAACGTCGTTGACACGCCCCATGCGCTCGGCACCGTCGTGGACTGCGTTGCGTGCCACAACAGCGGCACAATCGGCAAGACCAGTGTGATCATGCCCTCGGGCATTGAGCTCACGAATCTTGGTGACGAAGCGCGCTGCATGGAATGCCATCAGGGACGCGAATCCAAGATCAGCGTCGACGCGGCGCTTGAAGCGGCAGCAGTCGCAGATGTGGATACAGTAAGCGAAGAACTTGGCTTCCTGAATATCCATTACTACGCCGCCGCCGCCACGAAGTACGGCACCCTGGCCAAGGGCGGCTACGAGTATGAAGGCAAGAGCTATGACGGCAACTTTGCCCATGTTGATGGGTACAGCACCTGCATTGACTGCCACAACTCGCATACGCTTGAGGTGAAGCTCGAAGAGTGTGCCACCTGCCACGAAGGCGTGGCCTCCGTAGAAGATGTGCAAGCCATCCGCATGGAAGGCTCGCAGGTCGACTATAACGGCAACGGCGACCTGGAAGAGGGCATCTTCGCAGAGGTGCAGGGTTTGCAGGAGTCGCTGTTTGCCAATATCCAGGCCTATGCCGCTGAAGTGGCAGAAGCCCCGATTGTCTACAGCCCGGCTGCATACCCGTACTTCTTCAACGACACCAACGCCGATGGCGCACTTGGCGACGACGAGGCAGTCTTCCCGAATGCCTTCAAGTCGTGGACACCGCGCCTCGTCAAGGCTGCCTACAACTACCAGACTTCAATTAAGGACCCCGGCTCCTATGTGCACGGTGGCAAGTACATCATCCAGTTGTTGTTTGACTCGATTGATGACTTGAACCAGGCGCTGGCCGAGCCGATGGACATGGCAGCGATGGCCCGGATTGACTCCGGCCACTTCGCTGGTTCTGAAGAAGCATTCCGCCATTGGGACGAAGAGGGTGTGGTGCCCGGAAGCTGTGCAAAGTGCCATGCTTCCGATGGCTTGCCCACTTTCCTTGCCGAAGGTGTCAACGTCTCCACGATGCCGTCCAATGGCCTGCAATGCTCGACATGTCACAATGATCTGGTTGAGTTCACCCGGTACGAAGTTGAGAGCGTCAAGTTCCCCAGCGGTGCTGTGATTAGCGCTGAAGAGCCCGACACCAACCTCTGCCTGAACTGCCACCAGGGGCGCGAGTCCGCCGTCAGCGTCAGCAAGCTGATTGGTGACACAGAGCCCGATGCGCAGTCCGAAAGCCTGCGCTTCATCAATCCCCACTACTTTGCCGCCGGCGCCACACTCTACGGCAGCGAAGCAATGGGCATGTACCAGTATGAAGGCAAGGAATACGCCGGCCTTAACGAACACTCCGGCACAAACCAGTGCAGCGACTGCCATCAAACGCATGCGCTCACGGTGGACCCGAACGTGTGCGCCGAATGCCATGAAGAAGTCGAATCTGCTGAGGACTTCGTGAATGTTCGGTACAACTTCGCAGACTACGATGGTGACGGCGATGATGCCGAGGGCCTCGCTCTTGAAGAAGAGACGATGCTCGAAGCGCTCTATGCTGGCATTCAGGCATACGCTGCGGATACAGCCGGTGCGGCGATTCTCTACGACGGTCACAGCTACCCGTACTTCTTCGCAGACCTGAATGCGAACGGCGAGCTGGATGCCGACGAAGCGAATGGCGGCAATTCCTACAAGAACTGGACCCCGCGCCTGTTGCGCGCCGCCTACAACTTCCAGTGGGCGCAGAAGGACCCCGGCTCGTTCGTGCACAACGGCATCTATGTTATTCAGGCGCTCTATGACAGCCTGGAAGACATCGGCGTCGACGTGTCGGCCATGTCGCGGCCCGAATAAGGTTCAGCCTTCGCAGAGAGTCGTGGCGGCCTCCGCCGCAACGATAGGGTGGTCCCTCGCACATGCGACGGCGAGCGGCCAGGCACACAAACCCTGGATTGAACATGACCGGGCGCTTCGGCGCCCGGTCATGAATTCCGAGGGGGCAACAGCAAAAGCATTACAGCCTCGCTTCCAGCGCCACCGCCACGTTTGCGATATTGCACAGGGCGGAAGCGGGCATTAACAGCGAGCGCCTCATGGTGCACCGCACAATTATTAAATGAACCAATCTACCAGTCAATCACGCGCCCAATTGCCATACGCCCACACTTTCCCGCATCCACACCCCTGCACTGGTAGACATAAGCACCGGATCGGCGGAGCAAAACAGGCCGCTTGTGCTATAATTGCTACCCGGAGGATGTGATGATCGAGAGCAGCCACAGCAGACAAGACATGCAATATCGTCAGTTTGGCATGCACCGGCATGCGTATGCAGCCATGCGAAAACAGTCCGGCGTGCGCGCCCTTGTGGTGGCGCTGGCCGTTGCCACGGCACTCTGGGCTGCGCTTGCCGCCCGCCCGCTGCTTGCGCAGAACGTAGACCCGACGCCCATCCCTGCGCAGGAGCCCGCGGCCGCGGCCGGCACACCGGTCAGCGCAAACGACATCAATGCCGTGGCACGCCAGTTGTGGTGTCCTCTTTGCAGCGGCGTGCGCCTGGACGCATGCGAGTTGAAGGCCTGCGCACAGATGAAGGACGAGATCGGCATTATGCTCGGCCAGGGCACCCAAGTGCAGGAGATTAAAGACATTTTCGTCAACCGCTATGGGCCGCAGGTCTTGGGTGAACCGCCGCGCTCCGGTTTCAACTGGCTGGCGTGGGCGCTGCCTTTTATTGTGTTGGTGGGTGGCGGTGTCTACCTCTACACACGTGCGCGCGCCATGGGGCGCGAACCGAATCCGGCCCCATCTGTGGCCGCCGCGCCCACCAGCGAGTACGACCGCAAGCTGGACGCTGAACTGAAACAATACGACTGAAAAGCCGAGAGATTCCATGAGCCTTGATCCATTGCTAACCGGTGACCCTTTGCTCACCGACGACACATTGTTACCCGCAGAAGGTCCGCAGAAGCGGTCGGTCTACATTTGGCAGGGCGCGATTGTGCTGGTGCTGCTGCTGCTCTTTGCTGGGCTTGGCTTTCAGCTCTGGCGCACGAACCATGCAGAGCAGCGCGCAGCAGGCAGTGCGCCCGCATTCACCGTTACCACCTTTGACGGCGAGACGATCAGCTCGGCGGATTTGCTGGGCAAGGGCGTTGTGCTCAACTTCTGGGCCTCATGGTGTGATCCCTGTCGTGAGGAAGCGGACCTTTTGCAGGCCAACTGGGAGCGCGAGCGCGAGAACGGCATCGTCTTTGTGGGCCTGGATTATCTTGATCAGGAGCCTGCCGCGCTGGCCTACATGGAAGAGTTCGGCATCACCTATCCCAGCGGGCAGGACTTGCAGAGCAACGCCGCGCGCCGCTACGGCATCAAGGGTGTGCCGGAGACCTTCTTCATCAACCCCGAAGGCGCCATTACCGAGATTGTCATTGGCCCCATCACAGGCCAGGCGCGCATGGATACGCTCCTCGACGAAATTCGCCCCGTGCAGTAGATGTTGCTGCACGCACTATCTTGCGTCTGCGCCCGGCGCTGCACGCACCTGCATTACCTGGACCATAAGGATTTCCCATGATCTTCGACGTCGGCCATCTCCTGTTGATTACCGCCTTGCTGCTGGCGATATTTGGTGTTGTCGTCGCGTTTTGGGGCGGGCACACCCGCAACGTCAAACTGGTGGCAAGCAGCTTCAACGCTGTGTACGCCACCTTTGCCCTGGTGGCCCTGGCAGCAGTGATCCTCTGGTACGGATTGCTGGGCGATCACTTTGAGTTAAGCTATGTGTGGAATCACTCGGAGATTGCGCTACCCAACTTCTACAAATTTGCGGCGCTGTGGGGCGGCCAGGCCGGCAGCCTGCTCTTCTGGGTCCTCATTCTCACAGCCTTTGGCACGGCTGTTGCGCTGCAGAATCGAAACAAGCACCAGGTGCTCATGCCGTATGTGAATGGCGTGCTCATGTTCACCTCGGTCTTCTTTCTTACGCTGCTCGTCTTTGCTGCCAGCCCCTTTGAGCGCGTGGCCTTTGTCCCTGCCGATGGGCAGGGGTTGAACCCGCTGCTGCAGAACTATTGGATGGTCATCCACCCTGTCATGCTCTACCTGGGCTATGTGGGGCTGGCGGTGCCCTTTGCCTTTGCCGGCGCCGCACTCATCAGCCGCAAGCTGGACAACGAATGGGTGCGCACTGTGCGCCGCTGGACGCTCATCCCCTGGCTCTTCCTCTCGCTGGGTATCATCATGGGCAGCCAGTGGGCCTACATGGAACTGGGGTGGGGCGGCTACTGGGCATGGGACCCTGTGGAAAATGCCTCGTTCCTGCCGTGGCTAACGGCAACGGCCTTCCTGCACAGCATCATCATTCAGGAGCAGCGCGGCATCCTCAAGGTGTGGAACATGGTGCTCATCTGGGCCACCTACTTCCTCGTAATCCTGGGCACCTTCACCACGCGCAGCGGCGTGCTGGAGAGTGTGCATGCGTTTGCGCGCAGCAATGTGGGCGTCTACTTCCTTGTCTTCCTGATTATTGTGGTCTTCAGCTTCCTCTATCTACTCTTTACACGCCTGCCGCTGCTCAAGGCCGAACAGCCAATTGACTCCTACATGAGCCGCGAGGCAGCCTTTTTGGCCAACAACTGGGTCTTTGCGGCCATCGCCTTTGCCACGCTGTGGGGCACCTTCTTCCCCATGTTTAGTGAGCTATTGACGGGCCAGCGCATTAGTGTGGCCGCGCCCTTCTTCAACAAGGTGAACGGGCCCCTCTTCATGCTGCTGGTGATTCTCATGGGCGTTGGGCCGCTCATGGGCTGGCGGCATACCAGCGCGGCTTCCCTGCGCAAGCAGTTTGTGTGGCCGTTGATTGCCATGGTGGTGATTGGCGTTGTCACCTATTTTGTGGGCCGCAGCATCTTTGCTTCACTGGGGCTGGCCGTACTCGCCTTTGCCGCAGCCACAATTGTGCAGGAGTATGTGCGCGGATTGATGGCGCGCCGCGCCACCACAAACGAGAATTACCTGGTGGCCATGGGCAACCTGTGGCGTCGCAACGGCCGTCGCTATGGCGGCTACCTGGTCCACCTCTCCATTGTGATGATTGGCGTGGCCGTTGTAGGCAACGAGTTCTATCAGCAGACTACGAATGTCACCCTTGCCCGCGGTGAGGTGGTGCAGCTTGGCGGCTTTGATATCGAATTTGGCGGTATGCGCGTGGAGAACGAATCCAACCGCGATGTCTATGCAGCGCAGGTGACGATTTTCGACACGGACTCGGGCAAGCAACTGGGCGAGATTGCGCCCAGCCGCAATGTCTACTTCAAGACACCCGACATGCCCACCAGTGAGGTGGGGCTGCGCATGACCCCCATTCAGGATGTCTACGTTGTACTCAACGGCTGGGATGATACGGGCAACTCGGCCACCTTCACCATCTACATCAATCCGCTGACCATGTGGATGTGGATTGGCGGGCTGGTATTGATGCTGGGCACGCTGATCGCCTCGTGGCCCAGTCCAACGCGCCGCCGCAGCGAAACCTTCTCGGCTGTGGCCTACGCAACCGGCGACTAAACGCACGTCCTGGTGAAAACAGCAGCCTGACGCAAGGGCGCAAGGCAATACGGATTTTACTGCGGATTTGGTTGCGCGTACCCGAGCAGTCTTGTCAAGATGGTATTCCACGAAACAGGTAGATCATGCTTGCAGGAACGTTAGTGATTGCCCTTCTTGTCTCTCTGGCTGCGGTAGCCTGGGTGGTTTGGCCGCTGCTCAACCGCGCGCCCGCACTACCGCTGGTGGAGGATGACAGGTTGTCGACGCTCATCGCGCGCAAAGAGGCCGTGATGACCGCCATCAAGGACCTTGAGTTTGACTACCGCGTGGGGAAGCTGGACCAGGAGGACTACGCGCGCTACGATCAGCGTTTGCGCCGCCAGGCGATTGGACTGATCCAGCAAATTGAGACTGTAGCGCCCCAAAGCACCGGCCTCGATGTGAAGTTGGAGAGCGAGATCATGCACCGGCGCAAGGTGGCAGCGCCCGCTCTGGCTGGCGCACCCGTCGCGGCTGCGCCGCAGCCGGCGCCCATCGCGCAGCCTGTTGGCGCGCGCCCGCAGCCGAGCAACGGCGGCGTGGCAGTGGCAGTCGGCCAACCTGTTGCCGTGGCAGCGACGCTGACGCCAGCGGCCACCTCGGCCGGCGCGCGCTTCTGTACAAACTGCGGCGCACGTCTTGAACTGCAACATAAATTCTGCGCCAATTGCGGCACGCCTGTTGGCGTGTAGTTCTCCCCTTTTGCTGTGCGGGCGGTATTGCAGGCACCGCCCGCTAATCAGCACACCCTTCAGCGACGCAGTCGACTCCATTGTCGCCCCGGCATCCACGCAACCCACCGGCCGCTGAATAGCTTGTGCGTGATCGGCCCCTGCGCACGCGGGGCCAGGAGCGTTACATTATGATCCTGAAAAACCTTTGGCGGCGCGGCACGCGCAGCCTGCTCACCCTCCTTGGCATTGCCACGGGGGTTGCTGCTGTTGTGGCGCTGGGCTCCATTGGCAATGGCATTGCCAACAACTACGGCGGCGCACTCGGCCTCAACAATGAACTGATTGTGAGCCAGGCCGGCGCGTTGGATGTGCTCATGGGCGGTCTTGATGAAAAGCTGGCCGAGCGCATTGCCACAATTCCCGACGTCACCAACGTAGACCCGGGCGTCTTCACATTTATCAACGTCGAGGGCAGCCCATTCTTCCTCATCTACGGCTATCCGCCTAACAGCGCCGCCACGCAGCACTACCGCATTGTGGAGGGCAAGCCTGCCGTATCCGCCAACCAGGTTGTGCTGGGGCGCGCCGCCGCCACAGACATGAAGGCAACACTTGATGACACCGTCCGGCTGGCGGGCACGCCCTACCGTGTTGTGGGTATCTATGAAACGGGGCAGGGTCTGGAGGAGTCGGGCGGCCTGGTCACGCTAAGTGCTGCGCAGGAGATTGCCTCAAAGGTAGGTAGTGTCAGCCTCTTTCAGGTGGGCGTGCGCAGAGGCGCAGACATCGACACCGTCATTTCGCGGATTGAGAATCTGGATGAGGAGTTGGCTGTCAGCAAGTCGAGCGAGTACAAGTCGGGCGCGCAGTTCACCGGCTACTTGAGCGCCATGGCCTATGGGGTGGCTGCAATTGCCATCCTGATTGGCGGGCTGGGCATGATGAGCGCCATGGTTATGAGCGTGCTTGAGCGGACGCGCGAGATCGGTACGCTGCGCGCCGTGGGCTGGAGCCGCCGCCGCGTTGTGCGCATGATTTTGGGTGAGGCCGTGGTGTTGAGCCTGCTGGGTGGGGTGCTTGGCGTCTTCTTTGGCATTGGGCTGGCCACGGCTGCGGGCAGCGTGCCCGGCGTGGGCTCCATGCTCAAGGGGGGCATCTCACCGGCGATCATTGTGCAAGGCATGGTCACCGCGCTGGTGCTGGGGCTGGTGGGTGGCTACTATCCCGCGCGCACGGCGGCGCGGTTGGAGCCTGTGGAGGCGCTACGCTATGAGGGCGGGGCCGCCGGCGCACCCACCGGGCGTTGGGCGCGCCTGGGCGGACAGGCCTACCGCAATCTGTGGCGGCGACGCTCGCGCACGCTCATCTCCGCCACGGCGATTGGCATTGGCGTGGCCACTCTGGTGATGATGGGCGGCCTGGTTGACGGCGTGATGGTAACCATGAACGGCATGTCGGGCAGCCTCGATCAAGGTAACATCACGATCATGCAGGGTGGCGCCGCCAGCATGAAGCTGAGCAAGCTGGACGAGCGCATTGTGGCGCAGGTGGCAGCAATGCCCGAAGTCAAGTCGGTGAGTCCTTCACTGCTCGGCTTTCTGACTGACAAGGAAATGATCTTTTTTATCGTCATTGGTGTGGAGCCGGGTTCGCGCGCCGCTGAGCATTATCAGATCACAAATGGCCGCGCCATTCAGCGCCCGAACGAGATCATGCTCGGGCGCGCCCTGGCGGAATCGCTCAAGAAGAACGTGGGCGAAACGTTGCAACTGAGTGACAATCGCTACAAGGTGGTGGGCATCTATGAGACGGGGGTGGGCTTTGAGGATGGCGCGGGCACCCTTGCGCTGAGCGAGGCGCAGCGGCTGCTGGGCATGCCGCGCGCCGTCTCGTTCATTTACGTGGATGTGAAGGACCCGACGCAAGGTGCTGCCGTTGCCGCCGCAATTAACGCGCGTTTCCCTGAGGCGCGCGCCTCGCTGAGCAGCATCTTTGCGCAAACCGGCAACGACATGGCCACCATGGGCACACTCTTTACCGTCATCCGGCTGATGTCGATCTTTGTTGGCGGCATTGTGGTTGCCAACACAATGATCATGTCCATTTTTGAGCGCACGCGCGAAATTGGCACACTGCGCGCGATTGGGTGGACGCCACGCCGCATCATCCGCCAAGTGGTGGAGGAAAGCCTGCTGCTGACCTTGCTGGCGGCGCTGCTGGGTTCTGTGCTGGGCGTCCTGTTCATGTATGGGCTTGCGTCGATTCCGGTATACCGCGGCATTCTTGTGCCCAAGTGGACTCTCGCCACCTTTGCTACTGCGATTGGCGTCGCGGTGGTGCTGGGCATTCTGGGAGGCATTCTGCCCGCACTGCGCGCCAGTCGTCTCCAGCCGGTGGAGGCGCTGCGTTACGAGTAGACGCGCCCTGAACGTGCAATGCCGGCCAGAGGCACATAAAAAGCGCAGAACCTGCTACATGTTATACCAAAACCCTGCCTGTTTTTTCCGTTGTTACCGCCCTTTCCGCGTGCCAACTGTTTTGCTGTACACCATGAATTAAGTCACTTGTGCGTAACCCCGCTCACTCGAGGAGCGATTCGATGAAGCGAATTCTGATCGTGCTTGTTGTTCTGGCCGTTATTGCGGCTGGAGGCTGGTACGCCTACGGCAACTACACCGCGCAGCAGCAAGCCGTGGCCGACAAGGCCGCCGCCGACGCTGCGGCGGCAGAAACACTGACTGACCTTATCTGGGCGTCGGGCAGGCTCCAGCCCGAAACGTGGGCGGGGCTGAACCCTGCAACGGGCGGTATAGTGACCACGATTCACGTGCAAGAGGGTGACATGGTGCAGGCGGGCGACCTGCTGCTGGAGATTGGCAACGAGGGCTTGCAGGCGCAAGTGCAGGTGGCCGAGGCCGCAGTGGTGGAAGCCAGGGCGGCGCGCGACGAACTGATGGCGGGTGCAACCGATGCACAGGTGGCCGCGGCCGAGGCCGCAGTAGCCGCTGCGGACGCCGCTGTATCGCTGGCAGCCGGACAAATGGGCGAGGCGCAGGCGGCAGTGGAAACCGCGCAGGCGCAGGTGAGCATTGCGCAAAGCGAATATGCGGAGCGCGCAAGCCATCCCACTGCGGCGGAAATCACCGCTGCAAACGGGCGCGTTGCCATGGCGCAGGCGGCGGTGGAGACGGCCCAGGCCGCGTACAATCTGGTGCGTGGCGATGCCGAGATTGGCTCAATGCCCCAATCGCAGGCGCTGCGCCAGGCGACGGCGGCGCTCGAGGCCGCCCAGGCTGAGGCCGCCACGGTCATCAATGGCCCATCAGCCGAACAGCTTGCCGTGATTGCGGCGCAGGTGGCGGCGGCGCAGGCTGGTGTGGATGCCGCCGAGAGCCGTATGCCCGGCGCAGAGGCCGCCGTGATGTCGGCCCTGGCCAGCCAGGCCAGCGCACAGGCCGCGCTTGCTGCGCTGCAGGCCGGCGCAACTGCCGAGCAAATTGCCATGGCTGACGCGCATCTGCTCTCGGCAGAGGCGGCTTTGGCCAGCGCCCAGGCCAATCTGCGCCAGACGCAGGTTGTGGCCCCCTTCGCAGGGCAGGTGGGACAAATCGCCACCAACGTCGGTGAGATGACGCAGGCAGGCACGCCGGTCGTTATGCTGGGCGATGTTTCAGCGCTGCATGTTGAGACGACCGACTTGCGGGAGACCGATGTTGTGCGCCTGCGTGAAGGGATGCTCGTTGAAGTCAGCTTTGATGCGCTGCCGAATCGCTTTTTTGAGGGGACGGTGGCGCATATTGCACCCATGAGCAACACCAGCCAGGGCAGCACCAACTACACCGTGCGCGTGGAGATGGCCGAGCTGGACCCAAGCCTGCGCTGGGGGATGACGGCCTTCGTCAATATTGATCCGGAAGCGGCCACAGCCAGCGCGCCGGAAGGCGGCAACTGAGCATGGCACGCAAAGGGGATGACGGCAATTTTACGTTGATTGGTGGCCCGAAGCCTGCGCGCGCAGCGCGCCCGCCGGTACTAGCCCCTGCGCCTGCACCTACGCCTACGCCTGTCGCGCCAGTCGCTGCCACGCCTGCGCCTGCATCCATCCCGCCGGCAACGTCCGCGCCCACACCCGCCGCGCCTGCACCTGTGCCCGCCGCGCCGCAGATCGCTGTCGCCGCGGCGCAAGTGCCTGCGGCGCAACCCCAGGTCGGTGCGCCGCTCATCCGCGCCGAAGGGTTGAGCAAGCAGTACGGCTCCGGCGAAACGTCCGTACACGCGCTCAAGGATTTTACGGTCAACATACATGCGGGCGAGTTTGTTGCGATCATGGGGCCAAGCGGCTGCGGCAAGAGCACGCTGCTGAACCTGCTGGGCGCGCTCGATCAGCCCACCGCAGGCGCTGTGTGGGTTGCCGGCGAAAACCTCGCGCATCTCAAGGACGTGGACCGCTTCCGCGCCCGCACAATCGGTTTTGTCTTCCAGCTTCACAATTTGCTGCCCACCCTTACGGCGCAGGAAAATGTGGAGGTGCCCATGATCGGGCAGGAGGCCAACGCATCCGCACGCAGCAAGCGCGCGCTCGAACTGCTTGCATTGGTGGGTCTGGCGGAGCGTGCCGATCACCTGCCCAGCCAGCTATCCGGCGGGCAGCGCCAGCGTGTGGCGGTGGCGCGCGCGCTGGCCAATGGACCGGCGCTGCTGTTGGCCGACGAGCCTACAGGCGCGCTCGACAGCCAGAGCGGTGAGGAAATTATGGCACTGCTGGCCGACCTGAATCGCTCTCAGGGCGCCACCATCGCGGTCGTCACCCACGACAGGCGCGTGGCGCA
Organism: Anaerolineales bacterium UBA5069; assembly: GCA_002415895.1. GTDB lineage: Bacteria > Chloroflexota > Anaerolineae > Caldilineales > Caldilineaceae > UBA5069. The sequence goes on from DIAV01000023.1 coordinate 27,757, forward strand.
GGCAACCCAGCGCATTCTCATGATGCGCGACGGCAGCCTTGTGGATGATCATCGCGTGCACGACCCCATGGAGGAAGATCTGCGCATGCTGGCGAACAGCCACCTGGGGCAGGCGATTCTTGACGGCGCGGACGCATCCCTTGCACAGATGACACCCGACGAGGAATCGCTGCTGCGTGCGCTGCTGCAACGCGCGCGCAAGACCGCCGGCTAGCGCACTTCGCAATTGATGGCACATTGTTATACGATGGCGTGCGGGCCATGTTGCTCGCACGCCGTTTTGTTCGTACGCCATTTTACACGCACGCGATTCTGAATTCGAGGCACTACATGGAGTTGCGCCCCTGGAAAACACTCACCAGCCGCCCTGTCTATGCAAACAAGTGGATCCGCGTGCGCGAGGATGTGGCCGCCCTGCCCAACGGCCAGACGACGCTCTACGGCGTGGTGACAATGGGCCATGCAGCAGGTGTGCTCCCCTTTGTGGATGATGACCACGTGATTCTGGTGCGCCAATATCGCTATGTCTTTGGCGAGGCGCACCGCTGGGAGATCCCCACGGGCGGCCTGCTTGCCGGCGAGGCGGCCGAAGCCGGTGCGCTGCGCGAGTTGCAGGAGGAGATTGGCTACACAGCAGGCACACTGGAGTGGGTGAGCACCTTTTACTCGTCCAAGAGCATTTGCGAAGAAACCTGCCATCTCTTTATTGGGCGCGATCTGCAGGCCGCGCCGCTACCCCCAGACGCCACCGAAGAGCTTGAGGTAGCCACCTTTGCCTTTGCCGACGTCGTGGATATGGTGCGCAAGAGCGAAATTCGCGACGCGATGAGCGTAATCGCCATTCTGCACGCTGCACAGCTGCGCGCGTAGGGGTGATCAGGGTCGCAACGCGACATGACGCATCCTGATTCAATTCATTCGTACGAACGATAATTAACAGTCATGCACATTATCATAGCGCTTCAACTATGCGCTTAAGCGGGGAGCCAACATGCGCCAGAGCGAGATTGTTTTCCTTTACGAGTACAGCCGCTGGGCCACCCAGCGCATCCTGGACGCCGCCGAAGGCATCGGCGATGACGAATTCTGCACGCCCTATGCGCCCACATTTGAGAGCCTGCGCAAGATTCTCATGCATACGTATGGCGCAGAGTGGATCTGGCGCAGGCGCTGCGAAGACGGAATTTCGCCGGCTGCCATGCCCGCCGAAGACGAATTCGCCGGCTTTGCAGCGTTGCGCACACGCTGGCTGGCTGAAGTAGAGACGATGCGTCTCTATATAGACGGGCTGAATGATGCACACATTGACGCCACAATGAGCTACCGCACAACCTCCGGGCGGGAAATGCGTGCGCCGCTCTGGCAGGTGCTGCTGCATGTGGTTAACCACGGCACGCAGCATCGCGCCGAAGCAGCGCTGGTCCTCACAGCGATGGGGCGCTCGCCCGGCGATGTGGACCTGATTGTCTACGTGCGCCAGTTGCAGGCGGAGGGGCGCGCATGAGCTTTGTGTTGCGTCGCTATGCCACTGCCGAGGCGTTTCTGGCCGCAGCCCTGGGTGTGCTCGAGATGCATGAGACCGCCAACAACCTGATTTTGGGCGTGCCGCTGAATGTGCGCGCGCATCCTGAGCGTGCCGAGCCCGGAGCCTGGTATGTGACTGTCCACAATCGCGACAGACTTGCCGGCGCCGCCTTGCGCACGCCACCCCATCATGTTGTTGTGCATGTGGAGGATGCTTTCGCAGCAGAGGGTGATGCGATTGTTGCGCTGCTGCTGGAGGATGCACTGGCGGCGGCAGGCGATTTGAATGGGGTTAACGGGCGCGTGCCGTGGTCGGAACACGTTGCCCAGGCGTGGGCGCCGGCAGCGGGTGGCCGTGCGCGGCTGGGCACGCGCCTGCGTGCCTTCGAGCTGCGCGCAGTGCTGCCGCCGCCAGCCGCACCCGGCAGGCTGCGCGCCGCGCACGCCGCCGATGCCGCCCTCATTATCGCGTGGTCCCACGCGTTTTGGGATGAGGTCATGGGTGATGACCCGGGCGGCCCTGACGACGCGCGTATTCAGCAACGGTTGGAGGGCGGCGATTACTTCCTGTGGGAGGATCAGGGTGCGCCCGTTTGCCTCGTGGCTCGGAGCCGCATCATGCCCCACGGCGTAACACTGGGTCCCATCTACACACCGCCCCATGCGCGGGGCAGGGGCTTTGCCGCCAACTGCACGGCCGCGGTGAGCCAGTTGTTCCTGGATGCGGGCTGGGCGTACTGCGCGCTCTTTACGGACCTCGACAACCCTGTCTCCAACCACGTGTACGAGAAGATCGGCTACCAGCCCGTGTGCGACTACGCCGATTATCACTTTGCAGCGGTCTGATGCGCCGCACGCAATAGCCGCTGTGGATGACTGGATCAACCGTCATCGCCAGAGACTGCGCCCCCTATAGACCCCACCGCGCCAGCATTGTAGTATCCGCCCACACAGCAATATACAGGACAGCCAGGCTTGCACCTATGCCCACCGCCATGAGAGGGTGGAGATAGATCAAGAACATGGCGAGTGACAGGATGCTGCCCACAAGGGCAGCGGTCTGCCAGCCAATTGAGATAAATCCCACGCCCAGCAGCACCATGCCCGCGGCAACCAGCGCCAGCCCTCCCGCAAGCCATACAATGCTGCCCAGCGCGCGCAACGGCGATGCTTCCAGCCCCAATGTCGAGAGCACCCAGGACTGGCCGAGCCCCATAGGCCACCATTGCAGCCAGGCCGCATTGGGGATCGGTGTTCCCGCGCCAAAGCTGCCGGCAGACTGGCTCGCAACGATCAGACCGTGAACAATGAGTAGTGTAGCGATCAGAATCTTCACAGAACGGTATCCTCTTTTGATTCGCCCAAATGGGCGAAAAGAAACTCGGAAATGGCGGCGGAGACCTCTGCCGCGCGGCCAAGCATCATGTGCCCGCCATGCGGAATTGCAAGCAGTTGCGCAGTGGGGATCGACTCTGCCAGGGCACGCGCATTGACATGCAGCGCCATGGGATCATCAACCGCGCTCACAACAAGTGTCGGCGCGGTAATCGATGCCCACGGGTAACGGTTGTTAATGTCGGGGTTTGAAACATAGGTATCGAAGATCATGCCGGCAGAGCGGGGGCTGACCGGCAGTACGCTCTGCAATGTATGCGAGACGTCGGCGCGATCCTGCGCGTTCAACGCAAATCCCTGCGGTACGCCCACGAACGACTGCATGGCCGGCTCCAGGTAGCTCGTCATCGCCCAGAAGGTAAAGTCGCTGCGGAAGAGCCGTTTGAGGAGTGCAGCCGGCGGCAGCGCCATCTCCACCGGTCCGGGCGCGTTAGGCGAGTGCAGCACCAACGCGTTCAAGCGGTTTGGATGGCGCAGCGCAAACTGCAGCGCCGCCGTCGCCCCTGCCGATGTGGTCAGGATCGAGGCTTGCTGAATGCCCAGTGCATCCAGCAGGCATGCGTATGCATCCGCTTGCAGTGCAGGGGTGGCGTCCTTGGGCAGCGGCGTGCGCAGGTAGCCGAAGCGCGACGGCGCAATGACCTGAAAGCCCTGCGAGAGATAACTTTGCGCCAGCCCCAGCCCCTGATCGAAGCCGCCGCCCATGCCGTGGATCACAAGGACGGGCGCGCCTGTTCCCTCGCGTGCGTATTCGATTGGGCCACACGGCGTCTCTGCAATGTGGCTGCGGTTTTCCAGCCGGTCGAAAGCCGCACCAATGTCACGGCGAAACTGGGCCGCTGCGAGCGCCCCGGCCAGCACGATGGCGCCGCCGAGAATGCCGGTGGCAAGGGCGCGAACTCTAGGTTTGGACACAAGGGTTCCTTTCACTGCTGGGCATTTTGCGAAATTGGCAAAAACAAGCGGCGGATTGGGCCACAAAATGCTTGACCCTTACCGCACATTACGCACCGAGCGCAGGCACCCACGCGCTCAGACGCGGCGCCAGCAAAACACGTGCGATCAAAAGTACGTTGATGATGGCGCCGGCAAAGGCCACTTCAACATCAAGCAGTGTCAGCAGCAGTGAGACGGATGCAGTAGCCAGCAGCAGTGGCCGCCACCAGGGCTGCCCAAGCAGGAGACCCACCGTCACAGCCACAAACGCAACCGCCGCCAGCAGCCAGAGGACGCTGAAAAGGCGCATACCGCCGGCCCCCACATCCCAGCGTCCCCGCAGCAGCGTTGTGTGGTAGGGCAATTGGTGGATGGGCGCAAGCGGCCAGTAGGCCACAAAGCCCATGAGATGAATGAGGCCATGCACAACAACGAGAAAGAGCAGCAAATAGGCAGCGATGCGGGCCACGTGGGATCATCCTTTATGCGCACTTGAAAAAGGTTAGCCGCATTCTCGCGGAAGCAGTTGTCTGACACCACTAACCAGGGTTATATATTGCGCACCCATGCAAATATGGAGTCGGAAATAAATATTTAACATTGAAGTAATTTCACGATTAATGAATTTGTTCATTTGACAGCCCCGCGTCCATCAGTTATCATCCCGCCCACAAATGAATAGCATGACTCTTATCCAGAGAGGCGGAGGGACCGGCCCGATGAAGCCTCGGCAACCCAGCAGTGGAGCAGCGATGGCGCTCCCCACTGCGGTAAGGGTGCCAAATCCGGCAGAGGAATCTGGAAGATGAGAGGATGCCTTCGACGCGCACCCTCATCCCCGTTTTACCGGGGATGTATTGTATCCGGCGAATGGCAGTGCGCCTGGGCATGTTGGATCAAGCGCTAACCCCTCATCTTGCAGACGAGGGGTTTTGTTTTGCATACACCTGGCAGGCATCGCTGTGACCATCAGCCGCTGCGTTCTACAATGCAAACGGCGCAATCAGGAGGCAATTGCAGACAATGGCAGATAACGAACGCACATATGGCTTTAGCACACGCCAGCTTCACGCTGGGCAAGCGCCCGATGCGGCAACCGGCAGCCGCGCCGTGCCCATCTATCAGACGACAAGTTATCAGTTCCGCGACACCGAGCACGCTGCTAATCTCTTTGCGCTCAAGGAATTTGGCAACATCTACACGCGCATCATGAACCCCACAAGTGATGTGCTCGAGCAGCGCATTGCGAGCCTCGAAGGGGGCGTGGGTGGCCTTGCGGCCAGCAGCGGCCACGCCGCGCAAACCATGGCCATCCTTGCACTTTGCGGACAGGGCGATCACATTGTCTCCTCAAGCCGCCTCTACGGCGGCACCTTCAACCAGTTCAATTACACCTTCCCGCGCCTTGGCATCGAGGTCAGCTTTGTAGATCCAAGGGACCCCACCGCATTTGAAAAGGCCATTCGCCCCAACACAAAGATCATTTACGGCGAAACCCTGGGCAATCCCGACATTACGGTCTTCCCCTTTGAGGAAGTGAGCGCCATCTCCAAAGCGTACAATATCCCCGTGATGATCGATAATACCTTTGGCACACCCTATTTGTGCCGCCCCTTTGAGCATGGGGCGCACATTGTTACCCACAGCACCACCAAGTTTCTGGGCGGCCATGGCACCTCGATTGGTGGCGTGATTGTGGACAGCGGCAACTTTGATTATGCCAGCGGCCGCTTTGCCAACTTCACTGAGCCGGATCCTTCGTATCACGGACTGCGCTATGCGGATTTGGGCGCACTGGCCTTTATCCTTAAGGCGCGCGTGCAAACTCTGCGCGACATCGGCGCGAGCCAGTCGCCCTTCAACGCATGGGCCACATTGCTGGGTGTCGAGACGTTGAGCCTGCGCATGGACCGCCACGTGCAGAACGCGCAGGTGGTGGCCGAATTCCTTGAGGCGCACGCCGATGTGAGCTGGGTTGCCTATCCCGGCCTTGCCAGCCACCCGGACCACGAACGCGCCAAGAAGTACCTGCCCAAGGGCGCAGGCGCGATTCTGGGCTTTGGCATCAAGGGTGGGCGCGCAGCGGGTGAAAGCTTCATCAATAACCTAAAATTGCTAAGCCATGTAGCCAACGTGGGTGACGCCAAGAGCCTTGCCATCCACCCGGCCACCACCACGCACAGCCAACTCACCGACGAGGAGATGGTGACAGCGGGCGTAACGGCGGACTTCGTGCGCCTGAGCATCGGCCTCGAGGACATTGAGGATATTCTGTGGGATCTGGACCAGGCGCTGGCGGTCTCTGCGTAGCCGAACCGAAGCGAGGCTTCTCCCAGCGGAAGCCTCGCTTCGGCACACTGGAAATGAGCATGTATGGACGCTACCGGCGCACCCACCGGATCCGTCGGGCTGGTCAAGGCACAATACTTCACCTTTGCCAGGGATATGCCCTTTGCGCTGGAGAGCGGTGCCAGCCTGGGGCCGGTGACGGTGGCGTATGAAACGTATGGGGCGCTGAACGCCGACCGCAGCAACGCAATTCTCATCTGCCACGCGCTCAGCGGCGGCGCGCACGCGGCGGGCTTCCACAGCGCGCAGGACGAGCAGCCCGGCTGGTGGGATGAGTGTATTGGCCCCGGCAAGGCCTTTGACACGAACCGCTACTTTGTCATTTGCAGCAATGTGCTTGGCTCGTGTTACGGAAGCACGGGGCCGAGCAGCATCAACCCTGCCACTGGATCGCCCTATGCCCTGCACTTCCCCGTGGTGACAGTGGGTGACATGGTGCGCGCCCAGATCAAGGTTATTGATCATCTGGGCATTGATCGGTTGCTCTGTGTGGCAGGCGGCTCCATGGGGGGCATGCAAGTGCTCGAGTGGGCGGCGCACTACCCCGCGCGCCTCTACGCCGCCATCCCCGTAGCCACCACAGCGCAACATAGCCCCATGCTGATTGCCTTTAGCGAGGTGGGCCGCCAGGCCATCTACGCTGACCCCAGTTGGCAGCACGGTGACTATTACACAGGTGGCCGCCGTCCCGACGCCGGGCTGGCCGTGGCGCGCATGGTGGGGCACATTACCTACCTGAGCGAAGAGAGCATGCACCAGAAGTTTGGCCGCAAGCTGCGCAACCTTGAGCAGTACGGTTATGAGTTCCAAACCGAGTTTGAGATTGAGAGCTATCTCAAGTACAACGGCGACAAGTTTACGCGCCGCTTTGACGCCAACTCCTATCTCTATGTCACCAAGGCGATGGACTACTTTGACCTGAGCCAGCCCACGGGGTCGCTGGCGGCGGCCTTTGTCAATTCCGTTGATCTCAAATATCTGGTGATCTCATTCACAAGTGACTGGCTTTATCCCTCCTATCACAGCAAGCGGCTGGTAACGGCGCTGCACGCGGTGGGTGCAGATGTCACCTATCTCGACCTGCAGAGCAGTTGGGGGCATGATGCCTTCCTGCTTGAGGTGGAGACGATGACCAACCTGCTGGAGAGCTTCTTGGATCGCATTGCGCGCGAGGCGCAGGTGGCGCTGCCCGCGTCGGTGGAATCCACAACCACCCGACTGGAAAGTGGCTTTGCATGAGCATCAACCCCCGCGCCGTTGCGCCCCCGGCGCGGCTGCGCCCCGACCTGCAGGCCATTGCCGACCTTGTGCCGCCGCAAGCCCGTGTGCTGGACCTGGGTTGTGGCGACGGGGCGTTGCTCGAGTCGCTGCTGTTGCAGAAGAAGGTGCGCGGCCGCGGCATTGAACTTTCGGAGGATGGGGTGCTGGCGTGTGTGCGGCGCGGCTTGAGCGTGCGCCAGGGTGATCTGGGCGAGGGGCTGGCCGACTACCCCGATGACTCCTTTGACATTGTGATCCTGGCGCAGACACTGCCATTCCTGGACGATCCCGCCTACATCCTGGGCGAAATGCTGCGTGTGGGACGGCAGGCGATCGTCTCCTTTCCCAACTGGGGATCGTGGCGCTGTCGGCTCGATCTGCTCTTCACTGGACGCATGCCCCCTGCGGCGGATTTGCCGCAGGCCTGGTATGAGGCGCCGCGGCGGCAGCCTTTTACCATCACCGATTTTGCGCACTTTTGTGTTACGATCGGGCTGACCATTGAGCAGGAGCTTTATTTGGCGGGCGGCACACGCATTCAGCCACGCACAATGAAGAATCTGCGCGCCACAACCGCGGTCTTTTCATTAAGCCGCACACAGCCACGGATCGAAGCGCACCCCGCATGAGCCTGAATGTACATTTGCTGAATCTTCATTCGAGTATTGGCACAGCGCCTCTGCTGGCCCAGCTGCATCCCTCCATCCACGTTACCGAAGGCCCCGAACTGATTGAGCCCATGGGCATTGACATCCTCGTGGGTGGCTTTCCCAGCGCCGAGCAAGTGGCCGCCTGCACCCACCTCAAAGCGCTGATTGTGCCCTTTGCCGGTGTACCCAGCGAAACCCAGCAGATGCTCCAGACGCGCCCCGAAGTGTTGCTGCATAACCTGCATTACAACGTTGTGCCCACAGCCGANNATGGCGCTGGCCCTGCTCATGGCGGCTGCCAAGCTGATTGTGCCCATGGACCGCGACCTGCGCGTGGGTGACTGGACCTCGCGCTACATTGTGACGGACGCCACGATTTTGGACCGCAAGACGGCGCTCATCCTGGGGTACGGGCAGATTGGGCGGCGCATTGCGCGCGGCTGTCGCGGCCTGGGCATGGAGGTTATTGGCGTCAAGCGCACGCCGCCCGATGCAGGCAGCGAACGCGATGCAGAAGGCGCGGAGGTGCACGCCATTGCCGAACTCGCTACGCTCCTGCCCCGCGCCGATGCGCTGATTATGGTGCTGCCCGAAACACCCGAGACAGCGGGCATGATCGGCGCACGCGAACTGGCGGCGCTGCGCCCAGGCGCGCTGCTCGTCAACGTTGGCCGCGGCCCCACGCTGGACGAAGCGGCGATCTACAACGCACTGCGCGGCGGCACGTTGCGCGCCGCGGGGATTGACGTCTGGTACGCATATCCACAAACGCTGGAAGAGCGCACCAGCAAGGCGCCGTCGCGCTTCCCCTTCCATGAACTGGACAATGTGGTGATGAGCCCACACCGCGGCGGTTGGCTGAGCGAGGCCGAGGTTGATCGGCTGGATCAGCTTGCCGCGCTCCTCAACGCAGCGGCCACAGGCCAGCCAATGGCAAACAGGGTGGACAAGGCGCTGGGGTACTGAGAAGTTGAGTTGTGTTGTCTGGTGGAGTGGCAAGA
>DIAV01000023.1:36992-37567 GCA_002415895.1 Anaerolineales bacterium UBA5069
TCTTGCCACTCCACCAGACAACACTCTCCCACTTTCTGACTGTCGTTCCATCTATGCTCGCGACGCGCGCGATTCTCCACCTCGATCTGGACGCCTTCTTCTGCTCTGTCGAGGAGCAGTACACCCCCGCGCTACGGGGCAAGCCCTTTGCTGTGGGTGGCCGGCCGGAAGAACGCGGCGTTGTGGCCTCCTGCTCGTATGCCGCGCGCCAGTTTGGCGTGCGCTCGGCCATGCCCATGGGGCGCGCCCTGCGCCTCTGCCCGTCGCTGATTGTGGTGCCGGGCCGCCACAAGGCCTATGGCGAAGTCTCGCGCAAGGTTATGGCGCGACTGCATGAATTGTCGCCGCTGGTGGAGCAAATTTCGATTGATGAAGCGTATCTGGATGTGACTGAATTGGTTGCAGGGCAGCCCAATGGGGTTGCCGGCAGCGGCGCAGAGGCGATTGCGCGCCGCCTGCAGGCAACCATTCGCGATGATCTCGGCCTGCCCTCTTCGCTGGGTGTGGCCACAAACAAGCTGGTGGCCAAAATAGCCAACAATGTGGGCAAGGCGGCGGCGCGCGGCGACAGCCCG
>DIAV01000126.1:0-1097 GCA_002415895.1 Anaerolineales bacterium UBA5069
AATAACGCAAAGGTGGGCACAACGCACGCACTTAAGCGCGCATGATCACAGCGAATGGCAGTGGCTCGCGGCGCACGCCTGCAATGAGATTCTGCGCCGCCATCTGCGCCATGCGCGTGCGTGTGGCAATGGTGGCGCTGCCAATATGGGGGAGCACCACGCAGTTGGGCAGCGTGAGCAGCGGGTGGTCTGGGGGAAGCGGCTCGGGCGTGGTGACATCCAGCCCGGCGGCGGCGATTGTGCCCGCGCGAAGCGCCGCATAGAGTGCGTCCTGATCCACCACGCCGCCGCGTGTTGTGTTGATGAGGATGGCCGTGGGCTTCATCTGCGCCAGCGTGGCGCCATTGATCAGGTGCATTGTCTGCGCGTTCAATGGGCAGTGCAGGGTGACGAAGTCGCTCTCGGCCAGCAGTTGTGGCAACGGCACGAAGGCTGCGCCCAGTGCGTCGGCCTCTGGTTTGGGGGCCGGGCCGCTGTAGATGAGGCGGCAGCCGAAGCCCACGAGCCGACGCGCCACCGCCTGCCCAATGCGCCCCATGCCCACAATGCCCACGGTGCCGCCAAAGAGATCGCGCCCCGTCATCCACTCAGCCTTCCACGCGCCCCATGTGCCATTGTGTACGGACGCGACTGCTTCGGGGATGCGGCGCGCCGTGGCCAGCAGCAGCGCCAGCGCCAGGTCGGCTGTTGTTTCGGTGAGCACGCCGGGCGTGTTGCCCACGGCAATACCGCGTGCGGCACAGGCGCGCACATCCACATGATCGTAGCCCACCGACATTGTGCTGACAACGCGTAGTGACGGCCCCGCCGCATCCAGCACGGGGCCGTCAATCCGATCGTTGATCAAGCAGTAGATGCCTGCGACACCCCGCACCTGTGCCAGCAATTCATCGCGGGCCATGACAGGGCCGGCGACGTAGTGGCGCACGTCGAGGTCGGCGGCACGGAGAGTATCCAGCGCTGGCTGAGGAATGGGGGCCGTAACCAAAACCGCGGACTGCATGAGCGAGCCTGCTTCTATCGCTGGTTAGACGACAACATCTTAAGGGTGCATTCGGCAAATGCGCGACCCCATGCGTAGCGGCGGCTTCAGCCGC
>DIAV01000126.1:1191-14716 GCA_002415895.1 Anaerolineales bacterium UBA5069
CCAACGGCGGCTGAAGCCGCCGCTACGCATTCGCCCCGCACTTGCCGAATGCACCACCTAATGATTAGGGCAACAGCAACGGTCAATGATCATTGATCAATTCTGCCTTCATGGCCGGGCAATTGGAACTCGGCAATGCGGCCGGCCAGTTTGAGGGGCACCCAGCCGACAAGATGCGTGCCTTCGCTTGTGTGTTCCTCAAGATCGAGAAAACCATTCTCGTGCACCAGGGAGACGACTTCGCTTTGCGCATAGGGCACAAGAATGTCGATGTGCAGCATGCGTTTGCGCAGCGCTTCATCCAGCATGGAGGTGAGTTGGTCCAGCCCTTCGCCTGTGCGCGCACTAATGAGCACGGCGTTGGGGTACTCGGCTTCGGCATCATCCAGCCGCTGCGCCACGGTGTCATCGTCGCGGTCCACGCTGTCAAGCTTGTTGAGTGCGGTAATCACCGGTTTGTCGCCGGCGCCGATCTGCTCAAGCACTTCCTCTACAGCAGCAATCTGCTCCTCCATATTGGCGTGCGCAATGTCCACCACATGCACAAGCAGGTCGGCCTCGGTCACCTCTTCCAGCGTGGCGCGGAAGGAAGCCACGAGCATGGTGGGCAACTTCTGAATGAATCCTACAGTGTCTGTGACAAGCGCCGGCTGGCCGCTGGGCAGCGTCACGCGGCGCGTTGTGGGGTCCAGCGTGGCAAAGAGGCGGTCCTCGGCACGCACGTCGGCCCCGCTGAGCGCATTGAGCAGGGTGGACTTGCCTGCATTCGTATAGCCAACAATTGCAACGACGGGGGTCTCGCTCTTGCGCCGCTGCTCGCGGTGCTGCCGCCGCTGCTTTTGGATATCCGCGAGTTCGCGCTTGAGGAAGGCGATGCGCCTGTCAATTTCGCGGCGGTCCACCTCAAGCTGGGTTTCACCGGGGCCGCGCACGCCCACGCCGCCGCTGGCGCCACCGGCGCGACCGCCGGCCTGGCGGGCAAGATGGGTCCACGCGTTGGTCAGGCGGGGCAGACGGTACTCATACTGTGCAAGCTCCACCTGGACAGCGCCCTCACGCGTGCGTGCGTGGCTGGCAAAAATGTCAAGAATGAGCGCGGTGCGATCAATCACCTTGATCTCTTCGCCCATAATTTCCTCAAGCTCGCGCTGTTGGCGGGGCGAGAGTTCATCGTCGAGGATGACCGCATTGGCGCCAAGTTCAATCACAAGTGACTTGAGTTCCTCCACTTTGCCTGAGCCCAGCAACGTGGCGGGATGGGGCGAGTCGAGTTTTTGCGTCAGTGTGCCCACAACAGCAATGCCCGCTGTGTCGGCGAGCAGTTCAAGTTCATCCAGCGAATCGCTCAGCGGCAGCAGGCCGGGGTGGTCGCGAATTTCCACACCCACGAGTACTGCACGCTCCACGGTGGGCGCGGTGCTGAAGTAGCCATCCTCGTCGCGCACGAGTGGGCGCTCGCGCTCATCATTTTCGGCGGAATCGGCGGCGGCGCGTGAGCGGCCGGAATCACCGGGCACACGGGAACGAAATGAATCGGGATTGGTCATGAACCTCCTGGTGTAGAAAGTAAAGGCTGTATGCGGCTTGCTGTGTACGCTTGCGTGCTTGCTGGCTGGCGCTGTGGCGGCATTGCGCGCCGCCTCAAAGTCGGCGCAGTGGCTCGGGCAGGGCATCCAGCCAGCCAAGCTGCAGAACGCCATAAAGGCCAATCAGGATGGCCTCGGCGGTGTCATCGCGCATGGCCTTGGGGGGTTTGAGGCCCGACCAGAGAAAGACGTTGCGTGCCAACTTGTCGGCATGTTGCTTGGCCATGGGTCCGTTATGGCGTTCGCGGTCGAAAAGAATGGCCGGACGCCATGTTTCGGCACTCACCTGCACAAGCGCGAGGCCGCGCTTTTCGCCGGCGCGGCGCCAGATGTCGGCCAACTGGCCGCCACCCTCAAAGTAGAGGTGCGTCACATCGGGTGCCAGGCGCAGCAGCGCGGGGGCCGCTTCGCGCAAGCGCGCCGCCGATGCGACGTGGTTGGAGCGTGCCCATTGCAAACGACCACCAGCGTTGAAAAGTGCCAGCCCCGTGTGCAAACCCACATCAACCGCCAGAAGCGCCGCCATGGTGGCATGATACCACGTTTGACAGCCACAACCACATCTCGCCGCACAGGCCCAAAGGCCCGCAAAGAACACCTACTGCGCAATTGCTTTTCCGCTGCGTTCTTTGGGCTCTTGCGTTGTGAACTGGTCGTAGTTTTCGTGCCGGCTTGACACGATCAGGGCGGGGCGCTACCCTAAGCTACCACCTTGCAGATGGACGCTCCCGAGGCGCACAAACGCATTGGCCCCTTTGTTCCACGCCCAAGTCCATAAGGAGTCGAGGGTGCAACACGAAGCCCCGAAAGCCAGGACGTCCAGCCCGCAGGCGGCGCGCACGGTGCAGGCGACGCCTGACGCCGCGCGCCTGACTGAAGACGCGGCAGTGGCCAACGCGGCGCGTATTGAGCACGCCCTTGGCAATCGCGCTGCGATTGTACGCCATGGCCCCGAGCCGGCGCAGTCGCCTGCACAAGCACGCGCCGCAATCAATGCCATTGTGCAGCGCCACCCCATTGTCAATGGTGTCCATACCGCGCATGTGGGCAAGGCCAAGAAGCACAGTGACGCCGAAGAGAATCTGGCGCTCAAGACCGCGCAGGAGACCTGGGACGGGATTCAGGCCAGCCTGCAGAACGAAGTGCTGCCCAAGAGTTCCAAGGAGACGAGCGCACTCTTGCCCGGCGTGCTGGTTGCACACAAAACAATCAAACTCCAGTTCGATATCTCCGAGGCTTCGGAGAACAAGAAACATATCGCAACAATTCGCCAGCTCTTCCAGAAGATTGACGGGCGCAAGGGCGTTGTCGAAATGCGCGTGGGCGATCTTGCGAAGGCAGAGGACCGCTCGGCCGCGTCCAGCATTACGCACGCTGTGCCGGGCTTGCTCAGCCGCATTGAAGCCAATGCCAGTTCCGCTGCCGCATCGGTGAAGCGGGCGGCGGCCGCCTTATCCCCGGCCGCGACCGCCCTTGAACTTGAACGAGCGCAGCGCGATCTATCGGTTGCTGAGGAGCAGAGCATACGCATTGCCGCCGCGCTGTTGAGCGTGGCAAAGTACGCCGACATGGTTGCTTCGGTGCAGGTTCACAAAGTCGCGGCGGATGCTGCGATGCAGAGCCTGCGCGCCTCTGTGGCTGCAATTCAAGGCATCATGCGTGCGGCAGAGAAGATTGCCGATGCGCAGGAATCGCTCGACACCACGCGTGCCAACGCGGCGCAACTGGATGCCGCTGAGGAAGTGGTGCGCCAAGCCGAGGCGCATTTGCTGGCGGAAGAAGAACTCTCGCGCAACTTCTATACTGATCTCGCAGACGTGGCCAAGCGCTCGCAGTTCTCGGGCGGCGCCTCTGTGCTGGACCTGCGCAGCCAGCGCGAAGCAATTGTGGAGCAGGCGCGCCAGACCCTGGCACAGGCACGCAGCGATCTGCAGGCGGTGAGGAATGAGGTTGCGGCCGTACCGGGCGAAGAAGCGCTGCTGAATCAGGCCAACCTCGATGCCGCAGCGACCAAGGCGAACGCAACCGCTGCCGCCGACACTGAGATTGCGCGTATTGATGTTGAGCAGAAGCTGCGCGACCTCGCGGGTGGCGAAGATGCGCGCGCCGCATTCAAGGTTGCTTTTCCCGATAATGCCAAGCTAATCGGCCTGCTCGAAGCTATTGGCGCCAGCCGCCTGCAGAACTGGCAGAAGACTCCCGAAATTGGCGCTGCCAAGGCCACGGCGATTTTCGACGCGCTGGGCATGGCGTTGCTCAAGACCTTTGTCTATGACGTGGGGTCGGGCTGGTGCGACACGCTGATCGCCACCATGAGTGTCACCGATATCGTCGACCTTGCGGACGACGCCAAGCTGGGCAGCAAGAAACTCAGCGAACTGATCAAGCAGTACGGTTTCTTCAGCGCCGCCAAGTTGATTACGGGCATTACGCTCGCCAAGGTAAAGGTGCTGCTTGAGCAATTTACCAGAGCGGAACTGGGCAAGGCCAAGCTGACGGTGGAGCAACTGATTGACCTGCATACCAAGTTCACTGCCGTCAAACTCAAGCATTGGTACACGATCTTCGGCCCAGAGTCGATGCTGGATTTCCTGACGAAGTACACAGCCGATACTCTGAACACATTGATTACGGGGCTTGGCGAGCCACGCTTTGAGGTGCTGGTGCGCGACAAGAAGCTGAATGCCGACGTCCTTGCTTTCTACAGTGTCGCCTTTCTTAAGGATTTTGTGGGCGTTAACGATGCCGCCCTTCAGCACCTTCTCGATGTCGAGACCAAGGATGATGGCGTTATTTCGGGCGGCCATGATCCAGCAGTCTTCACTGCAGAGATCAACCGCGTGATTCGCGCCGCCGTGCCGCCCGTCATGAATGGCCCACTTCAGATGGCGCCGGGTCAGCCGCCGGTGCGCAATGGCGCGATTCTCACCAGCGTGCCTGTCGGCGCCGACTGTACGAAGGTGACGTACAGGACGAATATGCTGGATGGAAGTTACCGGAACGGCGGCGCGAAAACGCTCATCAACACGCTGGTTGCCCAGCAGGTCGCTTGGAAAGCGAGTGCCGACAACGCGGTCTGGGATGCAGTCCGTAAAAAGACCTGTTTTGTTGGCGACGCCGGCTGGAGCGGTACGCACAATGGCATTACCTACAAGGGCTTCCTCACCAATAACGGCAAAGCGGTTGCCACCTTCTACCCGGTGTAGTGGTCTTTGTCTCTGCTCCGCGCGCTCGACCATTGCCACCACTCACGTTGGCCACAGCAGTCAGGAACAGCCATGACGACTGTCGCACTACCCCCCGACATTGCCACCGCTCTGGGCTTCCGCTGGAATCACGGCCAGTCGGGCCGACTTGTGGTGACGATTCCACCCGAGGGCGCCGCAGCAGAGGTCTGGGAGACAAGCGATCCCATTGTGCGCCGCATTGTGCTCGCCTTCTTCAACGTGGGCCACTGGGACGACGTGCTCTACCTGACCGATGCCATCTACGATGAGCGCTCGTTCGCCACGGACTTGCGCGCCATCTATTTCGACCGGGGCGAGGATAGAGTATCGGAAACGCCGCTGTTCGTTATCTTCCGCATTGAGGATGCATCAGACAATGCGCTTTGCATTGAAACGCACGCCTTCGTCGCGCTGGCGGCGCGCTGGCTTGCCGAATTGCGCGCTGGCGCCGAGTTGAACGCCGATACGGTCACCGAGGCTGCGTGGTGGCCGGAATGGGTGCGCAAAGTGGATGACATTGTGCGCCTTGCGGGTGATGCAGCGGCCGCCGCCTGAGGCCCTGTGCATGCGCGCCGCACTGAAGCCTCGCTTTCGCCTGCGAAAGCGAGGCTGCGCGTTGGCGTGTGGCGCGCCCCGTGTATAATGGCATTGCCGGTAAATCCGGCGCCACCTCCAGCGAGGAACACCCTATGCAAAACAGCGCTTTGATCGAAATTGAGCAGGAGCTGGAACGACTGCGCGCCGAAGGTCTTTACAACAACATTCGCACCATCGAATCGCCCATGGACGGCCACGTGCAGATTCATGGGCGCGACCTGCTCAACTTCTGCGCCAACAATTATCTGGGGCTGGCCAATCACCCGCGCATGCGCGCGGCTGCGCAACGGGGCATTGATGCGTATGGCGTGGGGCCGGGTGCGGTGCGCTCAATCGCGGGCACAACCACCCTGCACGTCGAGCTTGAACAGAAATTGGCCACCTTCAAGAATGCCGAGGCGTGCGTTACCTTCCAAAGCGGCTTTGCGGCCAACCTCGCCACAATCCCTGCGTTGGTTGGCCCGGGCGACGTTATCTTCTCTGACGAGCTCAACCACGCGTCGATCATCGACGGCTGCCGTCTGAGCCGCGCGACGGTGGTGCGCTATGCCCACAACAGCATTGATGACCTTGAACGCGCAATTGCCGCGACCACGGCATACGGCCGTCGCCTCATCATTACGGATGGCGTTTTCAGCATGGATGGCGACATTGCGCCGCTGGACCGCATTGCGGACGTCTCCGACGCGCACGGTATTTTGCTGATGGTGGATGACGCCCACGGCGAGGGGGTGCTTGGGCGCGGTGGGCGCGGGATTGTGGATCACTTTGGCCTGCACGGGCGCGTGCATGTGGAGGTGGGGACGCTCAGCAAAGCCTTTGGCGTGGTGGGTGGTTTGGTGGCGGGCAGCCGTGTGATTGTGGAGTGGCTGCGCCAGCGCGGCCGTCCCTTCCTCTTCTCCAGCGCCATGACCGCGCCGGATGCCGCCGCCTGCATTGAAGGCGTGCAGATGCTTGAGGAATCCACGGAGTTGGTGGAGCGTCTCTGGGCCAATGCGCAGACGGTGCGCGCCGGCTTGCAGCAGATGGGTTTTGATACAGGCCACTCTGCCACCCCCATCGTGCCGGTGATGCTGGGCGAGGCGACGCTGGCGCAAGCCTTTAGCCGCCGCCTCTTTGAGGAGGGGGTCTTTGCCATGGCGATTGGCTATCCCACTGTACCCATGGGCAAGGCGCGCGTGCGTGTTATGAACTCGGCGGCGCACAGCAGTGAGGACCTTGAGCGGGCGCTGGATGTCTTCGCGCAGGTGGGGCGCGAGTTGGGTGTGACAGGGTAGTTGGGTGGTTAATTTGGTGATTGGTTGAGTGGTTGATTGGTAATTGGTAATGGGTAATTGGTGACAAGCGCTCACACTCGCAAGTTACGACTCAACCAATCAACCAATCACCAATTACGTTTTCATTTCTACACTTCTCAGGCGGCGCAATGTCCCTCTCCTCTACCATGCGAAAACGGGCCATTCTGATCACAGGTGCATCGGGCGAGGTGGGCCACGCGCTCATCCAGCGGCTGGCGGCGGAGGGCACTTCGCGCCTTGTAACGGTGGACATTCGCCCACTGCCCGATGAGATCCGCCCGCTGGTCACCCACTTTGAGGGTGATCTGCTCAACACACGTCTGCTGGCGCGCCTTGTTACAGAGTACGAGATTGAGGTGATCTACCACCTTGCGGCGCTGCTTTCCACACGCGCCGAAATTGCACCTGAGGCCGCGCACCAGGTCAACGTGGAGGGCACATTAGGGCTGCTCATGCTGGCGGCCGACCAGACGCAGTGGATGAACCGCCCCGTCCAGTTTATCTTCCCCAGTTCCATCGCTGTATATGGGCTGCCCGACAAAGAGACCAAGCTCCACTTTCAGCGCGTGCGCGAATTTGAATGGAACCAGCCGCGCACAATGTATGGCTGCAACAAGCTCTATTGCGAAATGCTGGGCGGCTACTTCACGCGTTACTACCGTCAGTTGGCGGCCGGCTCCGTGCCGACGATTGACTTCCGCTGCGTGCGCTTCCCCGGCCTCATCAGCGCCGATACGCTGCCCTCGGGCGGGACGAGTGACTATGCCCCCGAGATGCTCCACGCGGCGGCGCGGGGTGAGCCGTACGCCTGCTTTGTGCGCGAGGATGTGCGCATCCCCTTCCTGGCCATGCCTGATGCGGTGCGCGCCATCCTGATGCTCAGCCAGGCCCCGCGCGAGACACTGACGCGTTCGATCTACAACGTCACAAGCTTCAGCCTCTCGGCGCGGCAGATTCGCGACCGCGTTCTCCATGCATTCCCCGGCGCCGAAATTTCTTTTGAGCCGGACATCAAACGCGAGGCGATTGTGGACTCATGGCCCGCCGATGTGGACGACAGCGCCGCACGCATTGACTGGGGCTGGTCCCCTGAATATGGCGTTGACCGCGCCTTTGACGAATATCTTGTCCCCGCCATTCGCCGCCACTATCGGCGCGACGAGGCGCAGGTATAGCGCGTATGGACTTTGATCTGCCACCCCTCGCCATCAGCCTTGAGGATGACCCGCCGCCACGCGACTTGCAGAGCATTCTCAATGGCCTGCTTTCGTTCAATCGCCCGCTGGAACCTGAGAGCAACCACACGCCAATCGCTGTCTACATGCGCGACGCAGAGGGCCGGCTGCGCGGCGGACTGACCGGCGCGCTCTACTTCAACGCGCTCTTTATTGATTATTTGTGGGTGGACGCGCCGCTGCGCCGGCAGGGTATTGGCCGCACGCTGCTTGCGCGCGTGGAGCATGAGGCGCGCACGCGCGGGCGCGATTTTGCACACATTGAGAGCATGAGCTTTCAGGCGCCTGCGTTCTACCTGGCCCGCGGCTACAGCGCCTATGCCCTGCTTGATGGCTACACGGAAGGCGCGGCGCGCGTGCATCTGCGCCACCAATTTGCGGCCACCCATGAGGCCGATGCTGCTGTGAATCCGGCGCACATGGCGCTCGGGCTGCGCGTTGAGGTGACAACGGAACCGGATGCCGCCGATCTGCGCACTGTGCGCGAGGGGCTGTTTGCGTGGAACGCACAGGTGTACCAGCCGGATAATCCAAGGCCCCTCTACTTGTTTTTGCGCGGGCCGGATGGCCAGGTGCTGGGCGGCCTCACAGGCTCCACCTACTGGAATGCATGCTTTGTTGACCTCTTCTGGCTTGATGTGGGCGTGCGCCGCAAGGGCTTCGGTACGGCGATCATGCAGGCCGCAGTAGAGGAAGCCACCCGACGCGGCTGCGACTTCATTCATTTGGATACGCTCAGCTTCCAGGCGCGCGGCTTTTATGAAAAGCTCGGTTTCAACGCCTACGGCACGCTCGACGGCTTTGCCGCTGGCGTAGAGCGCTACCACATGGTCAAGTATTTACGCACGCGCAGTACGGCTACGGTCACGTTGTGATGTCCGAGATAACCGGTGATGCAACGCCGCACATGCGGCCCGCGTTTGGTTCCGGTCCCCTGCTGGTACTGGGCGCCGCGCTGTGCTGGGGAACAACCGGCACGCTTCAGGCATTGGCCCCTGCCGGCGCCTCGTCGCTGAGTGTGGGTGCGGTGCGATTGTTGGTGGGCGGCCTGGCGTTGTTGTTCTTTGCCGCCGCGCGCGGCCTGTTGCGCGACGTGCGCGCACTGCCGCTTGCGGCAACACTGCTTGCAGCAGTGGCCGTGGCGGCCTATCAGCTCTGCTTCTTTGCGGGCGTGCGCATTGCCGGGGTGGCCGCAGGAACGCTGGTGGCAATTGGCAGCGCGCCAATCTTCGCCGGGGTCTTGGGGATCCTTGTACTGCGTGAACGGCCAGGGACGCGATGGGCCATTGCCACGTTGCTCGCGATTGGTGGCTGTACACTGCTTGTCGCGGGCGGCAATGGCTCCAGTATAAACCGGCCTGAGCCGCTTGGTGTGCTGCTGGCTTTGGGGGCGGGCGCGAGCTATGCAATCTACACACTGTTGACAAAGCGCATTGTTGCGGAAGTCGCGCCCGACCTGGCCGCCGCCGCTGTCTTTAGTCTGGGTGCACTCCTGCTCTCACCTCTGCTGTTTGTCTCGGACATGCGTTGGCTGGCCACGCCCCGCGGCGCCGGCGTGGCGCTTGCTTTGGGGCTGGTCGCAACTGCAATTGCCTACCGACTCTACACGCGCGCGTTGCGCACCGTGCCCGCAAGCACTGCTGTCACGCTCGCTCTGGCGGAGCCGCTGGCGGCGGGTTTGCTGGGTGTCTTTGTATTGGGCGAATGGCTGTCCACCGCCGGCTGGCTGGGCGGGTTGCTGATCGTTGCCGCACTGCTGTTGCTTACCATCCAGCGCGCACCGCAGCGCCCACACTGAGGTTCGGATCTCGCCATGCTCCGCTTGCTGACCTACGGCTTGCTGGCCGCGCTCTTCTTTAGCAGCACCTTTGTCCTTAACCGCGCCATGAGCCTTGGCGGGGGCCACTGGGTTTGGTCGGCGGCACTGCGCTACGCCTATGCCCTGCTGCTGATTGCTCTGGGTTTTGTGCTGAGCGGGCGCGCCCGCACGCTGGTTGAGGTGGGCCGCGTCTACCTGCGCCACTGGCTCTTCTGGACGCTGGCCGGCTGCATTGGCTTTGGCGTCTTCTACGCGGGCATTACCTTTGCCGCTGCGTTTGCCCCCGGCTGGATTGTGGCTACCACCTGGCAGACGACAATTTTGGCCACGCCGCTGGTGCTGGCGGCCTTTGGGCGGCGCGTACCACTGCGCGGCCTGCTCTTTACGTTGCTCATCTTTGCTGGCGTGGTGCTTGTCAACCTCGAGCACGCCGCCCAAACCACATGGGCGCAGGTGGCGTTGGGCGCGCTGCCGGTGCTGATCGCCGCTGTGGCCTATCCACTGGGGCTGCAAATGGTGTGGGAGGCGCGCGCTGGAGGCACCCACAGCCGGCGCGTGCCACACATTGATTCTGCTGTGGTCGATCAGCCCTTTGCGCGCGTCCTGCTGCTGATCCTGGGATCGCTGCCGTTCTGGATTGTGCTGGTGCTGGTTGTGCAGCCGCCGCCGCCCACGCAGGGGCAATGGGTGAGCACGCTGCTGGTGGCACTCTCATCGGGGATTGTGGCGACGGTGCTCTTCATGCACGCGCGCCATCTGGCACGCACGCCCTACCAATTGGCCGCCGTGGACAGCACGCAGTCGGGCGAGGTCATTTTTTCGCTTCTGGGCGAGGTGCTTTTGCTGGGCGGTGCGCTGCCGGGGCCAGTGGGCTGGGCGGGCGTCGTGCTTACCATGGTGGGGCTGGTGCTCTATTTGGGCGCGCAGCGGCGCGAGGTTGCGGCGTGAAGTCTTTTTTGAAGTGGGCTGGCGGAATACGCCAATAACGCGATTCGTGGTGATACACCTTTGCGACTAGAGTGTATGTTTTCCTCGCATCGTCGGAGTCAGATCTATGAAGCCCTTTCTAAAATGGGCAGGTGGCAAGATGCGGCTTGTGGCCCGCCTGCAAGAGGCCTTACCACCCGGGCGCCGCCTGATTGAACCATTTGTCGGATCGGGGGCCGTCTTCCTCAACACCGGCTACCCAACCTACTTGCTGAATGACCTCAATGCCGACCTCATTCACTTGTATATTGAATTGCGACAGAACAGAGAAGCGTTGATTGGAGGCGCACGTGCATTTTTTGAACCGGAGTTCAATAATGCAAGCGTCTACTACGAACTTCGCAGTCGCTTCAACACGAGTACCGACAAATTCGAACGAGCCTGTATATTCGTCTATCTGAACAAACACGGCTTCAATGGACTTTGCCGATATAACGCGCAGGGTGGCTTTAATGTACCCTTTGGCCGCAATGCAATGCCCCGTTTCCCTGAAGTTGAAATGCGCGCATTCTCTGATCGCTCCGGGCTTGCGGAGTTTGACAATGTTGATTTTAGGGACATTTTCGCGCGTGCCGAGCGGGGCGATGTTGTCTACTGTGATCCACCCTATGCGCCATTGTCATCCACCGCGAATTTTACCAGTTATGGCGCCGGGGCTTTCGGCCCCAATGAGCAGCAGGCGCTGGCAATGTGCGCAATTGCGGCTGCGAAGCGGGGAATTACCACTGTGATTTCTAATCACAACACGCACTATACACGCAGTTTGTACAGCGATGCGCAGGGAATTGAATATTTTGATGTGGAAAGACGCATTAGTTGTGATGCTGCGAACCGCAGTCGCGCGGCAGAACTGTTGGCTGTCTATGAAGGCAAGCAATAGGGTGACTGCGGTTGGCCCTGCGCGTGCGTGTGCAAATAACCTTGGCGCTGCAAGCCGCCCTTACGTGACGTTCGCGCACTTACGAGATGCGTAACTTGGATGTCAGGCACTTTCGCTCGTGTTGCACAATTCTTCGTTCACGCACTATATAACCGGAGTGAGATTATGGGATCAATCGCATCCGCAACCACAATGGGCGCAGTCGGCTTGATTGTGGCTGACCTGAACCGTTCACTGGCGTTCTACACTGGCGCGCTGGGGCTGCACGTGCAGCGCCGTACCCCGCAGCAGGCCTGGCTGGGCGCAGATGGGCCAACGCTGCTTGTGCTGACAGAGCAACCGGGCGCAAAACCTGTGCAGCGCGGCCACACGGGGCTGTATCATGTGGCATATCTGCTGCCCAGCCGCACCGATTTGGCGCGCACTCTGCGCCACCTGATCGAGACGCGCACGGTGCTTTCGGGCGCATCGGACCATGGCGTGAGCGAGGCGCTCTATCTGAGCGACCCCGACGGCCACGGCATTGAGATTTTCCGAGACCGCCCGCGCAGTGAGTGGCCCTCGGCAGGCGGCGCGCTGGAGATGACGCTTGACCCGCTGGACGCTGCGGGGCTGCTGCAGGAAATCGCGGGCGCGCATGAAGCATGGCACGGCATGGCCGCGGGAACACGCATCGGTCATGTGCACCTGCATGTGCGCGACATCAAGGAGGCAGAGACCTTCTATTGCACAATTCTGGGCTTTGACCTCATGCAGCGCTTTGCAGGGCAGGCATCATTTGTCTCTGCGGGCGGCTACCATCACCACCTGGGGCTGAATGTGTGGGCTGGGGTCGGTGCGCCGCCGCCCCCCGATGATGCCGCACGCCTGCATTGGTATGAAATCCTGCTGCCTGATGCAGATGCATACGCTGAGGTGCTCACACGGCTGCGCGCTGCGAATGTCGCAGTGGATGATCGTTCCGGCGTGGCCGCGCTGTACGATCCCGCGGGCAATCCAATTCGGCTGATCGACACCTACGCGGACAACGCGCGGCCTGAGGCCACGGGTGCTTAGGCAATTGTCAATCGAGTGAGCGCGCCCAACCTGCGCGCATCCAACCCGTCACGCGTTAATCTGGGGAACACAATGGCCAAATTCTACAGTGAACTATCAGATGATCAGCGCGCGTTTATTGCGGCGCAGCATGTTTTCTTTGTTGCGTCGGGCACCGCCGAGAGCCGCATCAACCTTTCGCCCAAGGGTGGCGACACGCTGCGCGTCCTGGACGCACACACTGTTGCCTATCTCGACATAACGGGCAGCGGCAACGAGACAGCCGCGCACATGAAGCATGACGGGCGGCTTACGCTCATGCTCTGCAGTTTTGGCGACAAGCCGCTGATTCTGCGCCTCTATGGGCACGGGCGCGTAGTGCTCCCGGGCGCGCCGGATTGGGACAGATTGGCCGCGCACTTCCCCACCTTTGCGGGCACGCGCCAAATCATCGTTCTGGCGGTGGAAAGTGCACAGACATCCTGCGGTTTTGGGGTGCCCCACGCCGAAGGCATGCAGCCGCGCACCCGCATGATCGAATGGGCCGAGGGCAAGGGTGAGGAAGCGCTGGCGCTCTATCGCCGGCGCAACAATGCATGCAGCATTGATGGGCTGACGAATGATACAGTTGTTGCTGAAGGCGCGGCCGCGGCTGAGATCTAAGTGCTGCGTCCTGCACGTGCAGGACGCAGCACTTGGCGGCGGTTTGCAACCGCAAATCGCTGAAAAGAAACGCGAGGCTTCCGGCATTGGAAGCCTCGCGTTCGTTATTTGCCCGATCTCCCACGCCCCACGCCCCACGCCCCACGCCCCGCAGTCGACTTACCGATTCAGGCGCGGGTCCAGCGCGTCGCGCAGGCC
>DIAV01000126.1:14782-17516 GCA_002415895.1 Anaerolineales bacterium UBA5069
GTCCAGCGCGTCGCGCAGGCCGTCACCCAGAAGGTTGAAGGCGAGCACAGTGAACATGAGCGCGAGGCCGGGGAAGATGATCAGATGAGGCGCAGTGAAGACCTGGTTGCGTTCCTGGCCAATCATGGATCCCCATTCGGGGGTGGGCGGCTGTGCGCCAAGGCCCAGGAAGGAGAGTGCCGCCGCGTCGAGAATGGCGGTGGCAATGCCCAGCGTGCCGGTGACGACAAGGGGCGTGAGCGAGTTGGGCAGGATGTGTCCAGCCAGAATGCGCCGTGACGGCACGCCCGCCGCCCTGTCGGCGAGGATGTAGTCCTGCTCTTTGATTGTGAGCACGCTCGCGCGCATGATGCGCGCATAGGTGGGAATGCTGACAATGGCAATGGCGATGAGCGTATTAATCAAACCCGGACCGAGCACCGTGACAATGGCAATCGCAAGAATGAGGCTGGGGAAGGCGAGCAGGACGTCCATGAGGCGCATCAACACATTGTCAGTCGCGCCGCCTGCAAAGCCGGCAATTGCGCCAACCGTTGCCCCCACAAGAATCGCAAAGGAGACGGAGACAATACCCACCATCAGCGAAAGGCGCGCGCCATAGAGCACGCGGCTGTAAAGGTCGCGCACGTTGCCGTCGAGCCCCATGATGTGCTGCGGCTGATCGGCCGGACAGCCCAGGAGATGGATGCAGGGCGGGGAGCGCTTCTCCACGTCTTCAATTCCGATCAACACCTGGTTGGGGTCGTAGGGCGCGAGCAGAGGCGCGAAGACAGCAACGAAGATCAGTATGGCAAGGATCACCATACCGACAACAGCCAGGCGCTGGTGAAAGAGATAGCGCAGTGCGTTCTGCCACAGGCTACGCGGCTTGGGCGTGCGCAGCGTCAATTGGGCTTCGGCGGGAATCTTTTTGGTGGGATTGGCAGCGGCTTGCATGGACAGAATCTCGGCTGAATGCGAATGGTGATCAAAGAAAGCTGGAGCCGCCATATTGGCGCTGAATGGCCTTAGCTCAGGCGGATACGCGGGTCCAGTACGGCGTAGGAGACATCGACAATGAGATTCGCCATGACGAAGACGACGGCAATCACCAGTGTGAAGGCCTGGACGACGACGTAATCGCGCGAGTTGATGGCATCATAGAGAGTCTTGCCGACGCCCGTGAGGCCAAAGATCGTTTCTGTGAGGATGGCGCCGCTAAGCAACCCGCCCAGTTGCAGGCCAATAATGGTCACAATGGGCAGCAGGGCGTTGCGCATGGCATGGCGGAAGACGACCTTGCGCTCGCTGAGCCCCTTGGCGCGTGCCGTGCGCATGTAGTCCAGGCTCATCACCTCAAGCATGGCAGAGCGTGTCATGCGCGCAATGATGGCGAGCGGGATGGTGCCCAGGGCAACCATGGGCAGGATCAGGTGCTTGAGGGCGTCGCGCGTCAGTTCGAAGTTGAGTGTGAGGATGCCGCACACAACGTACATGCGCGAGAGGAATTCGAGGAAGCCCCGCCCAATGCCCGTGTAATTTTCCAGCCCCCAGACTTCGGGAATGCTGGGAATTGCCATGCCGGGGGTGAGCCGCCCCGACGGTGGCAGCGCAAAGGGGGTGTCTTTCAGTACCACAGCAAAGGTATAGGCAAGCAACAGGCCCAACACAAAAACGGGAATGGAGACCCCAATGTTGGCCCCGATCATGGTCAAAAGATCAATCGGGGAATTGCGCCAGTAGGCGGAAATGACGCCCAGCGTGATGCCAAAGATGGTGGCAAAGAGCAGCGCCATAAGCGCCAATTCAATGGTCACAGGCAGCCGCTCGGTGATAATCTCTGTGGCGGGCCGCCCAAAGCGAATCGAATCACCCAGGTCACCGCGCGCCACATCCTGCATGTAAATGCCGAATTGCACGGGGATGGATTCATTGAGGCCAAAGCGTTCATTGAACGCGTCGCAAATGGCATCTGTGGCTTTTTCACCCAGTGCGGCGCGGCAGGGATCGCCTGGAATCAGGCGTGCAAGCGCGAAGGTGGCAAAGAGGATGCCAATGATAACAGGGATTGCCAGCAGGAGGCGGCGGGAGATGTATCGGCCCATTTTAGTCACTGTCCAGGTGGCGGCAGGCGTTGCGTGCGTGCCGAGTTGGATGTGTGCGCTCTGCACACGCCGCATGGGAGGTTTCGGCACAAGCCGGCCGCAATGCTGCTTGCGGCCGGCTTGTGCACAAAGTCATTTCAGCAGGTCAGGCCCGATCCACTATTCAGGCGCGTTCAGGAAGCCGCCAAAGAGACCGGAGAAGTAGGTGAAGGATCCGTCACGGCCGACGTGTAGCGGGTGTGCGGCGTCCCACTGGACAGCATACGAGAGCACGACGTCATTGGCATCCAGCGCAGCACCGTTGTGGAACTTGACACCATCACGTAGCGTGAAGGTCCACTCTGTGAGGTCGTCGTTAGCGCTCCACTCGGTAGCGAGGGCCGGGATGACCTTGCCAGTGCCGGGTTCGTAGGCCAAAAGCGATTCCATCATTTGCTCAATAGCACGCAGTGCTTCGCCGTCGCTCTCGTCAGCGCCGTAGAGGCCTGCGGGCTCGCCGTTTTGCAGCCAGACGAAGGTGTCGCGGCCACCCGGGTCCATGCGGCGGAACTGCTCAGCGCCGATGTCCGACGCGTAGGCGCCCACAACGTCAGCCTTGAAGGCTGCGCCGTTGCCACCGTGCGAGTTCGGGATCATGGGCACGTGCTGCT
>DIAV01000399.1:0-2366 GCA_002415895.1 Anaerolineales bacterium UBA5069
AGGAGTTCGCGCCGCACCAGCGGATCGCTTTCCTGGGCAAGCAGCGTATCTGTCAGCAACTGCTCGGCAAAGACCGAGGCGGTTTCGGCCAGCGGCAGCACGGCGTGCTGGGTCAGGATTGTGTGGTTTTCGGCCTGCATGGAATGGATGGCGTGGCCCAGTTCGTGCGCCAGCGTGGCCACATCGCGCACGCGGCCTGTGTAGCTCATCTGTACCCACGGCGTCATCGAGGGGAGCACGGTCATGCAAAACGCACCGCCGCGCTTGCCCTTGCGCACGGCCGCGTCGATGTGATTTTCGTCAAAGACGCGCTGGGCTTGTGCCGCCACGGTGGGGCTGAAGCGCGCAAAGGTGTCGAGCACCATGTTGACGGCGTCGCCATATTCCATGCGTTTGTCCGATGCGCCCAGCGGGGCGTAGATGTCGTAGCGGCGCAACTTTTCGACACCGAGCCAGCCCGCCTTGAGTTTGAAGTAGCGCTGGAAGACGCCTACATTGCGCCGGCAGACATTGAGCAGGGCATCCACGGCGGCGTCGGGAATGTCATTGGCGATGTTGCGCACGCCAATGGGCGACGCGTAGCCGCGCAGCTCCACCTGCTCGCTGTGCCAATCGCGCACACGATTCGTGTAGACCTGCGCCAGCAGTGGCGCTTCGTCCCCAAAAACACGGTAGAGTTCCTGATAGGCGGCGGCGCGCAGGTCGGGGTTGGGCCCCTGTACGTAGGACATGAGCGCGTCACGCGTCAGCGTAAGCATTTCGCCATCCACCTCGAGCTTGAACTCCAGGCGATTGGTCAACATGGTGTAGAGCGTGAGCAGTGCGCTCATGCCGTCGGCATCCTTGAGGTTGACGATCTGCTCGGATTTCTCGTCGAGCGTATAGGGCTTCGTGCGGCGCATATCCTCGAGGAAGTGGCGATCATCGGCATGGCTGGCGGCGGGCGGCAGCAGCACAGCCGCCTCATCGTCACTTAGGGATTTCCACCAGAGGTCGAAGAAGAGAGTGCGGTTGACTGCGCCGGTGACGATCTGCTGGGCGCGGTTGTGGAAGGCGAGCGCCTCGGGCGAGAGGGTGTTTTCGGAGAACCAGAGTTCGCCGTAGGCCTCAATGCGATAGAGATGCTCGACCACGGTTTCGTAATCGCGCACGATGTCGATCAGCAGCGCCGGGGCCATTTCGGGGTCCAGCGCGGCGCGGCGTGCCTCAAATGTGCTGAGCGTTGCATTCAGCGAGGCCAGTTCCGCCTGAATGGTGGCGTCATCATGGCCGGCCATGATTTCGGCAAGCGACCAGCCGCCGAGCTGCAGTGTAGACTGCGCGCTAGCCGTAGTGTCGAGGACCATCATATGCTCCTTCTGTCGTAAATGACGCAGCATGGGGACGGGCGGCGTGACAGTCATGCGGAGGACACGTCACGTCAGAGCCGTGACCTCCACATCGTGCCGTGCCAACGGGCACGGCACGATGTGGAGAAGGACACAGGGGCGAAGTTGTTTCTACTCCGCCAGCCGGCGCAGCACCGTTTGCAGGATGCCGCCGTTGCGGTAGTAATTCACCTCAACCGGCGTGTCAATGCGGCTCATGACCCTGAATTCGGTCACGGTGCCATCCTGTGCGTGTGCCCGCACGGTGTACTCCTGGCGCGGGGTCATGTCGTCGCTCAGGCCCAGAATCTCGTATGTCTCTTCTCCTGTAAGGCCCAGTTCCTTGACATTGTGGCCAGGCAGGAATTGGAGCGGCAAAATGCCCATGCCCACAAGGTTGCTGCGGTGAATGCGCTCGAAGGATTCGGCAATCACGGCGCGCACGCCTTGCAGCAACACACCCTTGGCCGCCCAGTCGCGGCTGGAACCGGTGCCATATTCCTTGCCTGCCAGTACAATCAGCGGCGTGCCCGCTTCCATGTAGCGCTCGGCGGCATCCCAAATCGGCATGATGTTGTTGGTGGGCAGATAGCGGGTGACGCCGCCCTCCACACCGGCGACAAGGGCGTTCTTGATGCGAATGTTGGCATAGGTGCCGCGCATCATCACCTCATGATTGCCGCGGCGGCTGCCATATGAGTTCCACTCGCTGCGCTCCACCCCGTTCGCTTCAAGGTAGCGGGCCGCGGGGCTCTCCTTGGCAATGTTGCCGGCGGGGCTGATATGGTCCGTCGTCGTGCTGTCGGGCATGATCGCGAGGACGCGCGCGCCCACAATGGGCTGCACATGGGGCACCTCGCGCGTAATGTTGAAGAAGGGCGGCTCCTTGATATAGGTGCTCTCGGGGTTCCACGCAAAGAGGTCGCCCTCGGCCACCTTCACCTCATTGAATTGCTCGTTGCCTGTGAAGATGTTGGCGTACTGCTCGCGGAACATCTC
>DIAV01000399.1:2431-2583 GCA_002415895.1 Anaerolineales bacterium UBA5069
GTACCGGCAATGGCGTAGGCCACCACCAGTGGCGGTGAGGCCAGGAAGTTGGCGCGCACATCGGGGCTTACACGCCCTTCAAAGTTGCGATTGCCGCTGAGCACAGCCGCCGCCACCAGGTCGCCCGCCTTGATGCCCAGGCTGATCGGCTC
>DIAV01000137.1:0-2573 GCA_002415895.1 Anaerolineales bacterium UBA5069
TTCGCCAGACACCTCAGCCCGCGGCCAAGGAATCATCAATGAATTCAATCCGCACATGGTTTGCCCACGCATGGCTTACCCTGCTCGTTGCCGGAATCGTCATCGCCCTGGATCAATGGTCCAAGGCGATCGTGCGCGCCACCCTGCCCAAGTTTGACTTTGTCCCCGTGCTTGGCAATTTCTTCGGCTGGCAGCATGTGGACAACTTCGGTGCCTCCTTCGGCCTCTTCCAGGATGCGCGTCTTGTCCTCACAATCGTCGCGATATCCGTCACTGCGGCAATCCTCGTCTACGTCCGCTACATCCCGCGCGATCATGTCGCCATGCGCATTCTGCTCGGCCTCATGGTGGGCGGCGCAGTGGGCAACCTGATCGACCGTGTGGCACGCGGCTATGTCACAGACTTCATTGTTTTGCGCATCCCCAACGTCTACGCCTGGCCCAACTTCAACGTGGCCGATATGGCCGTCGTCACAGGCACCATTCTGCTTGCCATCTACATCATTTGGGAAGACGTACACAGCAGCCGCGCAGCCAAAGCGCAAGCTCACCTGCCCGACAATGAGTAACGGCTAGCACCCCCGACTCACAACCACGCTGTGGCCAATCGCGCCACAGCCTTCACAGCGCGCTGCTCGGCAGCGCGCTGTCGCGTTTACGCCCCGTTGGCCGGAAACCCATATAAGCACATCATTGCCGTGTTTCCACAGAGGAGAATTCCCCCATGAAGTTCGCCGCTTTTGACCTTGAAATTGCCAAACAAACACCCGCAGGCGACGGCGATCTCATGCGCTATGCACCCCTGGGCATTACCTGCGCTGCGGTGGCCGTGGACGGCGCAGCCGTGCGCTTCTGGCAGGGTGTACCCCAGTTGAGCCGTGCGCAAGCATGCGAACTTGTCCACGACCTGCAGGCGCTTGTGGCCAATGGCTACACGCTTGTCAGTTGGAACGGCTGCGCTTTTGATTTTCAGGTGCTCGCCCAGGAGTCAGGGCTTGTAGCTGCGTGCGGCGCACTGGCGCTGAATCACATCGACTTCATGCTCATCGTCACCTACAGCAACGGTTATCGTCTCGGGCTTGAGGCTGCGCTCATCGGCGCCGGTCTCCCGGGCAAGACCAAGCAGGTGCGCTTGCGCGACGGACGCGTCGTGAGCTTTTCGGGCATTGAAGCACCGGCGCGCTGGGCCGCCGGCGAGCACGAGGCCGTGCTCTGCTATCTTGAGCAGGACGTGGCGCAGTTGCTCGCCCTTAGCAACAGGGTGGCACAGAAAAAGTGCCTCAACTGGACGTCGCAACGGGGCAAACCCATGTCCGTCCGCATGGCCAGAATCTCCACTGTGCGCGAATGCGCCGCCATCCCCGTACCCGACACCTCCTGGATGGATAACCCGCCCACGCGCGCCGAGTTCATCGCCTGGATACCGTAAACGCCGTCACATCGTCAACAACGCTGCAATCTGCATGCGCGCCGGCAGCGCAGCCGTCCTTTGCAACCACCCTGCGCTATACTCCACCCATGAATACATTCACCGTTGCAGTGTTGGACGCATTACAGATGGGCGCGGATGCAGCCGAGACAAACGCCGCGCCGCGCCTGGATCAGTATCTGGTGGCGCGGTTGCCCAATCACTCGCGCGCCGAAGTGCAGCGCTGGATCAAGGAGGGCCGCGTCCTTGTTGACGGCAAGATTGGCAAAGCCGGGCTGCGTGTGGAGCCAGGCATGGGCATCAGTGTCGACATCCCCGACGCGCCACCCAGCGGCAGCGCACCCCAGGCCGAGGCCATACCTGTCGCCATCGTCTATCAGGATGACGACATCATTGTTGTCGACAAACCGGCAGGCCTTGTTGTCCACCCGGCCCCCGGCCATGCCAGCGGCACCCTGGTTAATGCTGTGCTTCATCATGTTCCCGAAATCGAGGGCGTGGGTGGCGCGCAACGCCCCGGCATTGTGCACAGACTCGATAAGGAGACATCAGGTCTGCTTGTGATTGCGCGCAACGATCGGGCGCACCGTGCGCTGCAAGCCCAATTTGCCGCGCGCACAGTCTACAAAGAGTACATCGCGCTCGTTGAGGGAGGCCTTGAACCACCCGACGGCATCATCAGCGCACCGGTTGGCCGCCACCCCATCGACCGCAAGCGACACGCTGTATTGCTCGTCAACAATGAGGGGCGCACCAGCGGGCGCGAGGCCGTTACCGAATACCACACAATCAATCGCTATCACGCAGTGGCGCGCGGTTCCACGGGGCTGCAGACTTTTACGCTCCTGCGCCTTGTGCTGCACACAGGGCGCACGCATCAGATTCGCGTCCATTTGGCCTGGCGCAGGCACCCTGTGATTGGTGACATGCTCTATGGCCCCAAGCCGCCGCGCCTACCCCTGAACCGCCAATTCCTTCACGCACACAAGCTGACGCTGCGCCTCCCCTCCACGGGCGAGGAAATGAGCTTCATCGCCCCCATCCCCTCCGATCTGCAGGCGATCATCGACAAGTTCGAGGCAGGCTAAGTGGTGCGTCCCGCCAATGCGCGGCGTATGCGTAGCGGCGGCTTCAGTGGTGCATC
>DIAV01000137.1:2596-6123 GCA_002415895.1 Anaerolineales bacterium UBA5069
CACTGAAGCCGCCGCTACGCATGCCCGCGTATTTGCCGCATGCACCTATAAAGCTCTACCGACATGAGAACAACACCTTCAACGCAAAGAGACCTGGGTGCGCACCCAAGTCTCTTTGCGTTGAAGGTGTTGCCGTGGTTGTGCTGCTTGTCGCTCTATAAGTTGGCCGCGACCCAGCCGTCAAACTCATCAAGCAGATTGCTGCGCAGATCGTCCGGCGCACCGCACACCTGGAAGGCGTTGCGCGCGACACGCGCCAGATCGGCGCGTCCATAGCCGAACTCGCGCGCCAACAATTCATACTCCTGCGTCAGCGTCGTATTGAAAAGCGGTGGATCGTCGCTGTTGACTGTTACCAGCAACCCCATGCGGTCGAGGTGGGGAAAGGGGTGTTCCGCCGCACGCCGGTAGACATGCAGCGCCACATTGGATGTGGGGTTGATTTCCAGCGGAATCTGCCGATCCTTGAGCACCTGCAAGAGCACAGGGTCCTCTACAGCGCGCACGCCGTGGCCAATGCGATCTGCCCCTAACGCGTCAATCGCCCCCCAAACCGAAGCCGCGCCCAGCGTCTCTCCCGCGTGCGGCACACTGCGCAGCCCCGCGGCTTTGGCCGCGGCAAATGCGTGCGCAAAGGGTTCGGGCGGCGCGCCCACCTCAAAGCCACCCAGGCCAAAACCCACAACACCATGCTGCATACCTGCCACTGCCTGGCGTACGGTCTCCTCCGCCGGAAAGGGATCATAGCGATCGCTGTCGGGCCGAAAGGAGGCATTGCGTGGCACGTCAAAGACCCAGCGCATCTCCACACCGTAATCGCGCAGCGCCTGTTGCCGGCCTGCCTCCAGCCCTTCCATCAATGCACCAAATGCAAGCCCCTTGGCCTGCAAATGGGTGTGTGTGAAGGGCGTAACAGTGATTTCACGATAACGGACATTCTCTGCCGCCATCTCTGCGCCACACGCGCTGACCACAGTGGCAAAGTCCTCGGCTGTAACGAGCAGTTGCGAAATCGTCAGGTAAATCTGTACAAAGTGCGGAAAGTCCGTAAAGGAAAACCATTGCTGCAGCGCATCCAGATTATCGCTGGGCAAAAGGTCCATGCGGTCGTGGCGCTGCGCCAGGTGCAGCAACGTCTGCGGGCGGATTGATCCCTCGAGATGAATGTGAATCTCGGCCTTTGGCATCGCGCCGACAAAGGCCGCGACTTCCGGATCAAGCAATAGGTCGCTCATGCTGTCACCCCGCGCCAGATGAGCGCCAACCCAACAACACCCAGGAAGCCATGCATTATCGATGACTGGTGGGCAATCATCCAGGCGCGCCATTTTTCAAGCGTGGGCTCGGCCGCGTCGCCGCGTATGAGCGCATAGAAGACCGGTACGGCTATCGTCACACTGGCAATCACAATAAAGCTCACGACAAAAGCCACAGTCAACACAAATGGGCGCGAAGATGACACGAGCGCCAGCCCAAAAAGCAGCAGGAATGTAAGATTCTTGGCATTCACGCCCGCCATCAACGTAGCCATACCAAACGACTGCGCAGGCCCCAGCTTGTCAACCGATTGCAACACCCTGGGCAGTTCGCTGGGCGGTGGCGCATTACGCTTGCGCAGGAACGTGGCTACCACCCAGACAACGACGGCCACCCCAACAACAATCTCAAGTGGGGCCAACCAGGGACGAACGGCATTGCGCTCCTGTGGGCGCATACTCTCGCCAAAAAGAGCAATCAGCGTTGTCAGCACGGTCAGGCCCGCCAGCCAGCCAGCCAAAAACCAGGCTGCACCTCGGCGGTTGCCCTGGCCCACCAGCACAACCACGGCAACAATGGCCAAGGGGCTGAGCGAAATGCCCAGCGCGAGCGGTAGTGAGTCCAGGATCAAGTCAAGCATGCGATACTCTTGTTTTTCTGGTGGCGGCGCAGGCACAATGGCTCTGCGGGCGGCAACGCAATACGTGCACGGTATTGTACGACATCTCTTGGCATAGTTGCTACCGCGCCAACAGAGGACAGGCCACATCAAGAGTCACACCGGCAATTCAGATAACCTGACAGAGGGTAAACGAAGGCTGGCCGCGCGGCACGTGATATACTCTGCGGAACAGTTCTATGCCGCGATCCTGACATCCTGGAATCCGCTTTGCCCGAGACCCACTCAACCGTGACAGCTCAGCCCGCCAGCATTGACATCACGCAAACGCGACAATCCGCAGCATCGCGGAAATCGCGCCGTCTCGCATTCCTCCGGCGCGTGCGCGCACTCGCGCTGCAGGGGCTTCTCCTCTTTCTTGCCCTGCAGTTCGTTGGCGCAAGCACCTACTCCTGGAATGCCACGACCAACCTGCAGATGAACCAGGCCACGGCTGGTCTGCGCTTTGATTTGCTCAACTGGGAAATTGGCGCTCTGCGCGAAAAAGCAGGCGGCCTCTGGCGCAATCCAGCAGAGGGGCTTGGCGAGCGCGCAGGCAGTGACCTTGTACGCGCCTATCTGGACGCAGCGCGCCTGTTGGCGCGTCTTGATGCACAGGCGGCCACCCTGCGCGCCGAAGGTACACGCGCCGCCGAAGCCCAGCTCGCGCCCCTGTTGCGCAGGGCCGACACGCTGCGCGCGCAGCAGGCCGAACGCCGCCCCGCCGCAGAGGCCGTCCTCGAGATGCAGATTTCATCTGTCCTCAAGGAAGCGGGCTTTGGCGTTGGCGGGCGGCTCTGGCCCCCGCTCCTCTTTACCTTCACCGAAGCGCCCAAGCAGTTGGTCGTCAGCCCGCGCACGCGCATCCTCTCCGGTTTTTCACGCACGCTGGACCCGGCGATGAGCTTCATGCAGAAGGAGCAAACCGAGGCCGCAGTGGAGGCCGGCGGCTTGTGGAGCGCCTACGTCACCGAAACGGGTGGCATGGGCGCATTCCCTACCATGGTCGTCCCCGACGCATCGCTTGGGTGGGTGCTCAGCACCGTTGCGCATGAGTGGGTGCACACCTATTTGGCTTTCTTCCCGCTTGGCTTCAACTATGGCATGACGGCCGAAAACCGGATCATCAACGAGACGGCAGCCGATATTGTCGGCACTGAAATCGGTGCACGCACGCTGGCCCGCTACTACCCCGAATTGCTCCCACCCCCGGCACGCGATAACATTCCGCAGCCGCTGTATGTGGCGGATGAGCGCACGGGCTTCGACTTCAACGCCGCCATGGCGGAGACGCGCGCCGTGGTGGACAAGTTGCTCCATTTTGGCCGCGTCAAGGATGCCGAGCAATACATGGAGTTGCGCCGGCAGTACTTTGGAGAAAATGGTTATCAATTGCGCAGGCTTAATCAGGCCTGGTTTGCCTTCCACGGCTCCTATGGCACAGGCGCGGCGGCCGACGTCTACAGCCCCGACGCGACCGCGCCCAAGGTGGTGGCCCTGCGCGCGGCTACAGGCGACCCGCACACATTCCTCCAAACCATTCGTCGCATTACCGATGCCGCCGGGCTCGATCAGTTGCTGGCCGCCTTCGCCCCTCAATCACCCGAGTCGT
>DIAV01000137.1:6248-11228 GCA_002415895.1 Anaerolineales bacterium UBA5069
GCGGCCGGCGCGCATGTATGGGGGTGCGACCTCGTGTCCGATGAGCTGGAGGAGACGGCGCGACTCGGTAACGCTGTCGGCCGTTGCACCGTGCGCGCCATCGACATTACGCAGCGCGACAGCGTGATCAACCTGGTGCGCGCGGC
Organism: Anaerolineales bacterium UBA5069; assembly: GCA_002415895.1. Taxonomy (GTDB): domain Bacteria; phylum Chloroflexota; class Anaerolineae; order Caldilineales; family Caldilineaceae; genus UBA5069. The sequence goes on from DIAV01000137.1 coordinate 6,395, forward strand.
CGAGGAGAGTTCCCTCAAGGGCGCCATTGACGTGCTGGTGAACAATGCGGGGGGTGTGCTTGGTCAGGTTGGGCAGCCAATCGAGCAGGTGCGCGCCGCAGAGTGGCACGCCATCCTGGATGTGAATCTGACGGCGGTCTTCACCTTTGCACAGGCCGTTGCACCCGCCATGAAGCGCGCCGGCCATGGCCGCATCATCAACATTGCCAGCGGGGCCGGATTGGGGCCAAGCCTCACCGGCATTCAGGCCTATGCCGCGGCCAAGGCGGGCCAGATTAATCTGACGCGCCAACTCTGCCACGAGCTGGGGCCCTTTGGCATCACAGCCAATGCCATTGCGCCGGGCTTCGTGCGCTCCAACGCCAACACCGAACGGCAGTGGGCAGCCTATGGCCCCGACGGCCAGCGTGCATTGGTGGAGAGCATTGCCATGCGCCGCCTGGGTTCGGCAGATGACATAGCCGCCGGTGTGCTTTTCCTTGCTTCGGCGCAGGCCGGTTGGATATGCGGCCAGGTACTCTCGATTGATGGCGGCCACTAAGGCCATGCCGGCACAAGGTCAACCTCTCAACAATCCTCGTCGAACGCGACCAGGATGTTGTTGAGCACATAGCGCGTCAACGATGCGCCAGCACCCACGTCCGCGCCATGGCCATATAGCACCATGCGGCCATTCACGGCAGAGATGGTCCATTTGCCCTCTGTCGGGCCCGCCGCGGCCTTCACAGCGCTCAGGCCCGCAGTTGCCTCGTTATAAGTACGGTAGATATAGACGCTCACCCATGCCTTGGGCGCTGTGGTCTTCATGCCCACCACAACCAGCGCCCCCACCGCAGACGCGGGCACAATGGGGCGACCGCTCACCAGTTCGGTGCGCGTGCGTGCCGGCGTGAGCAGGCGCTGCAAGAGCGCCAGCGATTGCTTGACGATGGGGAGTTCTTTGGGGTCGGTCACTTTCTGTGCCATACGCCGTACTCTCAAAGCGCACATTGCGACGTGCCGCTTATGGGACATGCCGCTTTATTGTACGTCACATGCGGCAATCAACACAGGCAAAAGTCCGTTGACTCCGGTCCGTCAGAGAGATCGACAGTGTCCAACCACCAACCCGCCGTGAATTCGATACTCATCGAATACTTCAGAATACGTGGCTGGAGCCCCTTCCCCTATCAGGAGGCTACATGGGACGCCTATCTGCGCGGCCTGAGCGGGTTGATCCATGCGCCCACGGGCACGGGCAAAACCATGGCCGTATGGGGCGGCCCCCTGTTGGAGTGGCACCGCGAATACCCGCAGGCGGACGCGTGGCCCGCTCTCACAGCGCCGCCCCTGCGCGTGCTCTGGATTACGCCCCTGCGCGCCCTCGCCACCGACACCTATTCATCACTATGCGAATCTATTGAGGCCCTGGGCATCCCCTGGACAGTTGAACTGCGCACCGGCGACAGCTCCTCTGCCACCAAGCAGAGACAGCGCAAGCGGCTGCCCACGACCCTCATCACCACGCCCGAGAGTATCAGCCTGCTGCTCTCCTATCCCGACACGCGCCGCATGATGAGCGACCTGCGCTGCGTGGTTGTGGACGAGTGGCACGAGTTGATGGGCACAAAGCGCGGCACCCAGACCGAGCTTGCGCTGGCTCGCCTGCGCGCATGGAATCCTGCTGTGCGCATGTGGGGCCTTTCGGCAACGCTGGGCAACCTCGAGCAGGCGCGCGACGTGCTGCTGCCCAACGCGCCCGACGCGCCCCTCATCACCGCCAACGTGGGCAAGGAAACCGTCGTCGAAACGCTCATCCCGGCGTCCATGGAACGCTTCCCCTGGGCAGGGCACATTGGGCTTAAGTTGTTGCCTGAGGTGCTCAATCTGCTGCGCAGCGCCGAATCAACCATCCTCTTCACCAATACGCGCGCCCAAACCGAAATCTGGTTTCAGGCGCTTGTCGACCACGCGCACGACCTGGTGGGCGCGACTGCACTGCACCATGGCTCGCTTGAGCGCGACTTGCGTGCTGAAGTTGAGAACCGCCTGCGCGACGGACGATTGCGCGTGGTCGTTTCCACTTCCAGCCTTGATCTTGGCGTAGACTTCTCGCCCGTCGATCAGGTCATACAGGTGGGCAGCCCCAAAGGCATTGCGCGCCTGCTCCAACGTGCCGGGCGCAGCGGCCACCAACCCGGCGCCACCAGCGTAATTCGCTGCGTCCCCACGCACGCCTTTGAGCTGGTTGAGTTTGCCGCCGTAAAGCGTGCCCTGCACGCCGCGTCCAAAGGCGGCCCTGCTGTCGAAGCCCGCACACCCATTGCCAAACCGCTTGACGTGCTTGTCCAGCACCTTGTCACCATTGCACTGGGCGGCGGCTTTCGCAGCGCCGCCCTGCTTGCCGAGGTACGCACAAGCTGGGCCTATCGCGGCCTCAGCGACGCCGAATGGCAGTGGGCGCTTGACTTCGTCACACATGGCGGCGTTGCCCTTGGCGCATATGACCAGTTCACCAAGGTTGTGGAGCACGACGGCCTCTATAGCGTGGAATCGCGCGAAATTGCGCGCTTTCACCGCATGTCCATCGGGTCCATCACAAGTTCGGCCTCCATGAAGGTTGCCATGCTCAAGGGCGGCAACCTGGGCACAATTGAAGAGTCATTCATTTCGCGCCTGCGCGTGGGCGACCGCTTCATCTTTGCCGGGCGCGTGCTGGAGCTGGTGATGGTGCGCGACATGACGGCCTTCGTGCGCCGCGCAACATCCCTGCGCGGAATTGTGCCCCGCTGGGCAGGCGGGCGCATGCCGCTATCCACACAGCTTGCGGCCGCCGTGCGCGCCGAGCTTGACGCCGCTCGCCGCGGCATTTACGAAGGCCCCGAGATGCAGGCGATCCAACCGCTGCTCGAGCTGCAACAGCGCTGGTCGCGCCTGCCCGAGCCGGACATGCTCCTCTTTGAGCGCACCAAAACCAGCGACGGCTTTCACGTATTCATCTTTCCACTGGCTGGCCGCCTCGTACACGAAGGGCTGGCCGCGCTGCTCTCCTACCGCATCGCGCGCGCCGCCCCGCGCACGCTCAACGCCTTTGCCACCGATTACGGCGTGGAGTTGCTGTCGGCCTCACCCCTGGACCTTGACGAGGCGACATGGCGCGCCATGCTTTCCACCGATGGCCTGCTTGAAGACGTGCTCACCTGTGTCAACAGTTCGGAGTTGGCGCGCCGCCAGTTTCGCGACATTGCGCGCATTGCCGGCCTCATCTTCTCCGGCTATCCCGGCAGCGGCAAGAGCACGCGCCAGTTGCAGGCATCCAGTGGCATCCTCTTTGATGTCTTCAGCCAATATGACCCCGACAACCTGCTCATTGATCAGGCGCGGCGCGAGGTGCTCAATGACCAGCTTGAGATCGCGCGCCTGCGTGCCCTGCTTGAGGGGATCCAGGAGCAAACGCTCTGCTTCGTGGACACGCGCCGCCTCACGCCGCTGGCCTTCCCCCTGTGGGCAGACAGCCTGCGCGCCCAGGAGGTCTCCACCGAGCGCTGGGAAGATCGCATCAAACGCATGGTTGTCCAGTTGGAAGCAGACGCAGAGCATGCGTGATGAAAGCGCAGCCAGGCTTCCAGACGCGCAAGCCTCGCTGCAGCATTGTGCACGCGCGCGCAGAAAAACATTTGTGCTATACTGCCCATCATGATCGAGTTGACACTTGCGCCTGGTTTGCAGGTGCAGCCCCTGCCCCAACGCGCCCTCTACTGGCCCGCCGAGGCCACCCTCTTCGTGGCCGACGTACACGTAGGCAAGGCCGACGTCTTTCAGGCATCGGGCATTCCCGTGCCCGGAGCCGTCAACGCCGCGGACCTGGCGCGCCTCAGCGCACTGCTGGCCTGCACAAGCGCGCAGCGGCTCGTGATTCTGGGTGATTTCTTCCACGCTGCCGCCAGCCAGTCGGCCCAGGTGCTCGCCAGGCTTGGCCTATGGCGGCGTGCGCACGCGCGCGTCGAGATTCTACTCGTCACCGGCAACCATGACCTGCACGCCGGACCGCCGCCCGCCGATATGGCCATTGTTGCCTGCGGCGAGGCCGTACGCATTGGCCCCTTTCACTGCGTTCATGCACCCGAACCCAATCCGCCCAGTTACACGCTCTGCGGCCACATGCACCCCGTTGCCATCCTGGCCGAGCGGGCCGGCGGCCGCTATGGCACGCGCAGTGCACGCCTGCCCTGCTTTCATGTAGGGACGCGCCAGATGGTGCTGCCCGCCTTCAGCAGCTTCACAGGCGGCAAGAGTATCGTCTGCCGCCCAGGCGACCGCATCATCGTGACAACAGGCGACGAAATCTTCGAAGCAGCGATTGGGTGATGTTGTTTGCACGCACAGCCCGATTCTGTCACAATACCCACGCATGCATGACACTCTGCCTGCACGCGCGTGCGCCCGACGCCTCTCACCCATACCATCATTGCGCGGAATCAAACCATGACTGATTATGACGATCTGCTGGAGCGCCTGCATGAGGGCGTGCTGCGCCTGAGCGACACGCGCCCGCGCCGCGTGACGCCCGCAATTGATGACACGCCCGAGCGCACGCGCCAGGCCATCCGCCTCCTTGCGCGCAGCCGTGTCAGTGCCATTCTGCGCCAGCTGCGCGCCGCCCACGGCTTCACCTACGAGCATATTCAGCAGCGCACCGGTTTGTCGCAACAACTGCTCTTTGATGTTGAATTCAAGGATCGCCGCCTCACGCTGGATGAGTTGCGCCGCCTCGCCGACTGTTACGGTGCGGGCGTTGCTGACATTCTGGGCGTCGATGTGGACTAGCGCCGTGCCAGCATGAAGACAAAATTGC
>DIAV01000137.1:11398-14637 GCA_002415895.1 Anaerolineales bacterium UBA5069
GGGATTGCATACTGACCGGATGCACCACGACTATCTCTGCCTTTGCGATGTAGCTTCAAGTGTTCTGCCATACCGAAAGCGCACAACGTGACACCCTTCCTTGAAGTCCACGCCGCCGTTGCCAAAGTGGGTAAATACGCATCCAGCGAGAGCGGCGACACCGTCGAACTCATTGAGCGCCCGCGCGGCGGTATGAGCCTCGTTATGGTGGACGGCCAGCGCAGCGGGCGGAGCGCCAAAGCCATCAGCAATCTGGTTGTGCACAAAGCGATTACCCTGCTCGCCGAAGGCGTGCGCGATGGCGCCGTGGCGCGCGCCGCGCACGACACCCTGCACGCCCAGCGCGGCGGCCAGGTGAGCGCCGAACTGGTGATGGTGAGTGTGGACCTGGTGACGCACACCCTCGTCGTCAGCCGTAACAGCCGCTGCCCCAGCATCCTGCTGCGCGGCCCCGTGCTCGAGTGGCTGGACGCCGAGACCAACGCCGTGGGCATTCACCTCAACACCAAACCAGCAATCACCGAGTATGCGCTCGAGCCGAACACAACGTTGCTCGTCTTCAGCGATGGTGTCTGGGCGGCGGGGGCACGCACAGGTGAACGTATCAACCTGCCCGCGCTCCTGCAACGTATAGACCCCAACGGCGGCGCGTCTGCGGAGTGCATTGCCGACGCTGTGCTGGCAGAGGCGTTGCGCCTTGACCAGAACCGCCCTCATGATGACATAACCGTTGCGGTGATCACCGTGCGCGCCCAGCCGGAACTTAATCAGGTGCGGCGCCTCGTGCTGCGCTTTCCCATTGGCTAGGAAGCGCACGCAGGCGGTGGTTGATCCCGTCGTCCCGCCCCACATCGAGCGCCCGCTACCCCTGATCAAGGTGGTGGGTGTCAGCGCGTCCGGCAAGTCGACGCTGGTGGCTGCGCTGCGCCTGGCTGGCTATCACGCGCGCCCTGTGAGCCAGGAACATACCAGTGTGCCCGACCTGTGGCGCCATTTTGAGGTGCCGCGCGCGCTCATCTACCTGGATGTGTCGCTGGCGGCGCAGCAGGCGCGGCGCGATGACGTCTCCTGGAGCGAGGCAGCGCGCCATGAGGAAGTGCGCCGCCTCGCCCATGCGCGCGAACATGCTGATGTTGTCATTGATACATCGGCACTCTCTGCCTCGACCATCTCTACGCTTGTGCTGGCATGGCTGTCGTCGCAAGAGATACGCCATGCAACTGCGCCGCTGCCGATTGTCGGCGCAACGGGCGCGCCGCTTCCAACCGCAGGTCCACGCGCCCGCCCCTATGGACGCTCGCTTGCAAGCTGACTTCAGGACCGCATGAGCTACAACCTGCGCGTGATGACAGCGGTAACCGCAACCTTCTACTGTGCATTTGGAGGCGGCGGGGCCTTCATCGGCCTCTTTTTGAAGGGTTTGGGCGCGAGTTACATGCAGGTTTCGCTTGTGCTCACGCTTTTCATCAGCACCACAATTGTGGCCAGCGCCGTCTACGGGCGCTATGCCGATCGCCTGGGCGCGCGGCGCGCTTGGCTCGCCGTGGGTTTGCTGCTGCTGGCCATTGCTTATGTGCTGATTGCGCGCTCACAGACACTGGCGCAGGCAGCCGGCGCGCGCGTTGTGGAGGGGATTGGCGCGGCCATTTATGCCACCATCAGCCTCTCGATTGTGGGCGATCTGCTCAGCGGTTCGCCTGAGCGGGGGCGGCAAATGGGCGTCTATCGAGGCATTGGCTCGGTGGCCTACGCAGTGGGCGCGCTCATCGGCGGACGCCTTGCCGATCGCTCCGGCATTGCCGCCTCACTGATCTTTGCAGCCATAAGCGTGGGGAGTGGCGCGCTGCTGGCCGCGCGCCTTCACCCTGGGCCGCGGCCGCGCCCCACCCTCACCAGCGCGCTTGAGGCCGTGGTGGAAAGCACCAGTCCCCGGAGTACAGCGGCGGCGCGCACCACGCTGCCGCGCATCTTTCTGGTAGGCGTCATCCTTGTCATGGCGGCGCTGTCGGCCTCAAGCTCCATGTTTCCGCTCTATCTCAACTCGCTTGGCCGCTCGCGCACAGCAATCGGCAGCCTGGGGGCGCTTACGGCCGTGCTCGAGTTTCCGGCCATGTACTTCACAGGCATTCTCTCGGACGCGATTGGGCGCGCGCCCTTGCTCGCCGCGGGCGCAGGGGCCATCGCCCTTGTGCAGATCTTCTACATTGGCGCCGCGCGCGTCAGCTTTTCGGTGGTGCTGGGCCAGATCACCCGCTCCTTTGGCTATGCCAGTTTCACCGCTAACGCCATGAGCTACACCGCCGACCTGTCAGGCGAGAACGACCGCGCAGCCAACAGTGGCCTCTTCACGCTCATGCAGAATGTGGGCCAGTTGGCGGGGATGCTGCTGGGCGGCGTGCTGGCGCAATTGCTCGGCTTTGGCGCGCTCTTCGCCTTTTGCGCCGTAACCGCGCTTTGCGCTGCGCTGGCATTCTATGCCCTGAGCCGTAGCCACCCCCACCACAAGGCAACCCCAAACTAGCGCGCAGACGCGCAGCGAGGCTTCCGAAAATGGAAGCCTCGCTGCGCGTCTTGATGCTGCTGCCATGAAACAAGCCTTACGCCGGCGCGCGTTCCGCAATCTTCAAGCGCTCAATCCATTGCACAAATGCGTCCAAGAACTGCGCATACTCTGCACGCTTGGCCGAGTCGGTGAGATTGCCGTCGCCGTCGAACTGCCTGGCGGCCGGGCCAAAGAACAGTTCCGGCTTGCCCATCGTCAAACCCATTAACTCAACCAGGATCAGACGCAAATCATTCTGCGCGCGCACGGTGCCAAAGCCACCGCCGGAGACACCTGTCACAGCCACAGGCGTCCCGATGAGTGGCGACGCATCGCGCGGACGGCTCACCCAATCGAGGGCATTCTTGAGCACGCCGGAGATGGAGTGATTGTACTCGGGTGTGGCAATCAGCACGCCGTCGGCGCGCGCAATTGCAGCCTTGAGCGCTTGCACAGCCGCAGGCTGCACCGGCCCGTCAATGTCACTGTTGTAAAGCGGAATGCCGTCCAGCGAAACCACCTCAAGCGTTACCCCCGCCGGCAGCAGTTCTTGCGCGGCATGCAAGACAGCCGTGTTATACGAGGCTTTACGCAGACTCCCTGAAATGCCCACAATGTGTAATGGCCTGGTGTCTCTCATTTTGTTATCCTTTGCTGTTGCGTTTGTGGTGCGGCGCGATTCGAATCGCGCGCGCTG
>DIAV01000137.1:14800-16582 GCA_002415895.1 Anaerolineales bacterium UBA5069
CGGTTGCAGGCCCGCACGCGCGCAGGTTGCCACAACCTTGACCCGCTGCGCCGACTTCGCTACAATGCACGCATAGAAAACAACGATGCACCGGAGGAGTACCCACCGCGCCGGCGTCAGAGAGATGCGGTCACTGGCTGCAAGCCGCATTCGCAAGGCAGTGGGGAAGGTAGCCGGGAAGGTTGGCCGGGCGAAGTCAAGTAGCCGGGTCCGGGTTCGCCCGTTAGCGCGCAGAGAGGTGTGCGCGCGGCCCAAAGCCGCCCGCCACAAGCAAGGTGGCACCGCGGAGCTGCTCCGTCCTTGAGGACGAAGCAGCCTTTTTTGTCTGTCCAGGTTGTTGACGACTGTCAGTGGTTGATTGGTTGATTGGTTTATAGGTTGATTGGTCAATCAGTCACCCAGTAATCCAATAAACCAGTCAACCACCAACCCGTTAATTTTCAAGAGGCCCACCATGTCTGACATGCCCAAAACCTACTCGCACCATGAGACTGAAGAGCGCCTCTACACCTGGTGGAATGCACGCGGCTACTTCCATCCCGAGCAGCAGCTCAACTCCGGCCTGGCAGATCCCGCAGCGGCACCCTTCGTCATCTCCATGCCGCCCCCCAACGTGACGGGCATTCTGCACCTGGGCCACGGCATCACCAACGCAGTTGAAGACAGCCTGATTCGCTATCATCGTATGGCGGGCGCGCCCACACTCTGGGTGCCGGGCAGCGACCACGCGGGCATTGCCACGCAGAACGTCGTTGAGCGCAAGCTGGCGCAGCAGGGCATTTCGCGCCACGACCTGGGGCGCGCGCGCTTTGTTGAGGAGGTGTGGGGCTGGAAGGAGGAATACCACGGCCGCATTACGCTCCAGCAGCAGCGCATGGGCATCTCGTGTGATTGGGAGCGCGAGCGCTTCACGCTTGACGCGGGCCTGAGCGAGGCCGTGCTCGAGGCCTTCATCCGCCTCTATGAGGAAGGGCTCATCTACAAGGGCAAGCGCCTTGTCAACTGGTGCCCGCGCTGCATGAGCGCCATCAGCGATCTCGAAGTCGATTATGAGGAAGAGCAGGGGCGCTTCTATACCTTCAGATACATGCTGGAAGGAGGCAGCGGCGACGAATTCCTTGAGGTGAGCACCACGCGCCCCGAGACGATTCTGGGTGACACGGCGGTGGCTGTCCACCCCGACGACCCGCGTTACGCTAACCTGGTGGGGCGCACGGCGATTGTGCCCATCTTGAATCGCCGCATTCCCGTAATTGCCGACGCCTATGTCGATATGGAGTTTGGCACGGGCGCACTCAAGGTGACGCCAGGGCATGACCCCAATGACTACGAAATTGGCCTGCGTCACGGGCTGGAGATGATCAACATCCTCAACACCGATGCCACGCTCAACGCAGCCGCCGGCCCCTACGCCGATCTGGATCGCTTCGACGCGCGCAAACGCCTGTGGGATGACATGCGCGCGGCCGGCCTCGTGGTGCGTGATGAAGAGCGACTGCACCAGGTGGGCCACTGCCAGCGCTGCGGCACAATTGTGGAGCCACTGCTCAGCGAGCAATGGTGGGTGAAGATGCAGCCCCTCGCCGAACCGGCGATTGAGGCCGTGCGCACAGGCGCAATTGAAATTGTGCCGCAGCGCTTTGAGAAGACCTACTATCACTGGATGGAGAACATCCGCGACTGGTGCATCAGCCGCCAACTCTGGTGGGGCCATCGCATCCCCATCTGGTATGGGCCGGAGGGGAGTGTCTTCGCCGCGCGCAGCGACGCCGACGCGCACGC
>DIAV01000311.1:0-455 GCA_002415895.1 Anaerolineales bacterium UBA5069
CAGCGCCTCGACTTCAGCCACCAGCTTGTGCGCCAGGAAGCCTACGACAGCATGAGCGCGCTGCAGCGCCGCCGCTGGCACTTGCGCGTGGCCGATGCGCTGGTGACGCTGCACCGCGCCGATCATAACCCCGCTGAGGCCGCCTTCCACTACGGCAACGCCGGGGCCGCGGCCCAACTGCCCTACGCCCGCTATTCGGTGCACGCCGGCGAGAAACTCCTGCGCGCCTACGGCTTCCGCCAGGCCATTGATTTCTTCGACACCGCGTTGGACACGCTGGCCAACCTGACTGATGCGCCGCCGGACCTTACAGAGCGCGCCCTGCAGGGGCGCGGCCTCGCCTACGAGAGCCTCTTTGACCTGGACGGCGTCACCGATTCCTATCGCCGCCTGCTGGCCTGGGCCAGCCATCAGGGCGACCGCACGCTCATCCTCAAGACGCACAGCCGCATGGC
>DIAV01000311.1:520-2585 GCA_002415895.1 Anaerolineales bacterium UBA5069
CCGGATGACGAGTCGCCGGTGACGTCGCGCGTGATCACTGATCTGCTTGAGCGCCGCCGCATCATGTACAGCGCCGACGACAGCGACGATGGCGGGTGGTCGCCCTACACGCCGCCGCCGCCCGTGGTGAACGAGCCGGTGCGCGACATTTTGCAGGTGCTGGAGCCGCTGCACGCCGTGCTGCCTCTCTTTGATTATGGCTGGACATTGCTGGTGCAGGGGCAATTGGGCGAGGCGACGGCCTGCCTCTCCGCTGTGGTCGATCTGGCTTCCGACACGGCGCAGCCTTCAATTGTGAGCACGGCGCTGCACCAATTGGCGATTACGGCGCGCATTCTGGGCGAGTTGGAGCAATCACAAGCGCTCAACGAGCAAAGCGTGACCATTAACCGCGAGGTGCCGGGCACAGCCTCGGAGCTGGCCAGCATGTGGCCGCGCATCGCCTCGGCGCTGCTTGCGCTGCAGGCAGGGCGCCTGGACGAAGCGGAGCGCCGTCTGCGCCGCGTGATCGATTTCCTGGGCGCGCGCGATTCATACCGCAACTACCGCAACAGCGCCAACATTGGGCTTGGGCTGGTGGAGATTGCGCGCGGCGATCTGACGCAGGCGCGCCAATTGCTTGAAGGCGCGCTGCTGGACCCTGTAAACCTCTACCCCTACATGCATGTGCGCGCGCTGTTGGGCTTGGCGCGCATTGCGCGGTTGGAAGGCGATCCACGGCGCGCCGATGCCCTCTTGCGCCAGGCGTTGCGCTATGCCGGCCGCCGCAGCCTCTTTGAGGAGTACATGGAGACACTGCTGGAGATGGCCGTGCAGCGTCCTGCCAGCGCGCCCACAGAGACGCTGCTTGAGGCTTTTCTGCGCTATTTGCGCCCCATTAACCTGGAGGCCGCCACACGCCGGCTGGAGGCTGCGCTGCTGGTGGAGCGCCATGCCGTGGCCAACAAGCCAGGGTAGCGGGCATTTAGCCACGCAGGGGGGTCTCCAACCCAGCTAAACTGAGCGCATCTCACCGACAAGGCGCGCCGCCCATGCTAAAGTTGCCAAAAGCATAAAATGAAAGTGCGCAGCGCCTGCGTGCCTAATCGCACGAAGCGCTGCACGCACCGGGCCAATCCACCCGGCCATGAGAGGAAACCAGCATGAAACAGAAAATTGTGGTCATCGGCAGCGGTTTTGGCGGGCTGGCGGCCGCGGCGCGTTTGGCGGCGGCCGGCCACGATGTCGAACTTTTTGAAAAGCGCGACAAGCTGGGCGGCCGCGCCTACACCTACGAAATCAACGGCTTCAAGTTTGACGGCGGCCCCACCGTCGTCACCGCGCCCTGGCTCTTTGATGAAATCTGGACGCTGGCGGGCAAGCGGCGCGAGGACTACTTTACGTTGCAGCCGGTGGATCCCTTTTACCGCATCTTTGATCATACAGGCCGTGGCTTTAGCTACAACAACGATCACGAATTCATCCTCGATCAAATCCGCCAGTGGAATCCCGCCGACGCCGACGGTTACGACCGCTTCATGGCCACGACGCGCGAAATCTTTACCACGGGCATGAATCTTATCGACAAGCCCTTTCTGCATGTCTCGGACATGCTCAAGGTGGCGCCCGACCTCATCCGCCTTGGCTCTTACCGCAGCGTCTATAACTATGTCAGCCAGTTTATTGACAACGAATTCCTGCGCCGCTGCTTCTCCTTTCACCCGCTGCTGATTGGCGGCAATCCCTTTGATGCGGCCTCGCTCTATGTGCTGATCCACTACCTTGAGCGCGAGTGGGGCATTCACTACGCCATGGGTGGCACAGGTTCGATTGTCAATGCCTTTGGCAAGCTCCTTGGCGAACTCAACGTCAAGGTGCACACCGACAGTGATGTGCGCGAAATCGTTGTGGAAAACAAGCGCGTGCGGGGCATTCGCCTGGGCGACGGCACACGCGTCGCAGCAGATCTTGTTGTCTCCAACGCCGACGTGGCATGGACCTACCTGAATCTGCTTCCGTCCGCAACGCGCAGCGTCAACACGGATCGGCGCATCAAGAGTTACAAGTACAGCATGTCACTCTTCGT
>DIAV01000311.1:2740-12696 GCA_002415895.1 Anaerolineales bacterium UBA5069
ATTCTGAGCGAGCGCTACAAGGGGCTGTTGAGCGACATCTTCAATGAGGAAATCCTGCCGCCCGACTTCTCGCTCTATTTGCACATGCCCACGTTAACGGACCCGAGCATGGCCCCTGAAGGACACGAGGCCTTCTATGTGCTCTCACCCGTGCCGCACATGGGCTCGGGGATTGACTGGACAAAGCAGGCCAAACCCTATCGCGATTCGATTATGCAATTCCTGGAGAAGAACTACCTGCCCGACCTGCAGGCGAACATTGTGGCCGAGCACTACATTGATCCACTGCACTTCCAGGATACGCTAAACTCCTACCTGGGGTCCGCCTTCAGCGTGCAACCCACGCTGCTGCAATCGGCATGGTTCCGCCCGCACAACCGCTCGGAGGATTTCGACAACCTCTACTTTGTGGGTGCGGGCACGCACCCGGGTGCAGGGTTGCCCGGCGTGCTGGCTTCGGCCAAGATTGTGGGGGGGCTGGTGGGGGAGGCGTAAGCGCAGAACTGCATAGTTGATCATGGGTTGACTGGTTGATTGGTTGATCGACAGGGCGGCGGCAAACTCATGCCGCCGCCCTGCGCGTTTTCAAGAATTGCGTTACCGCTGGAAACGGGATTTCTGCCACACACTGATTAGCCAGGCTTATCAATCAGGCTTGTCAACAAGGCTGGTTGGCAAGGCTCGACCTGTCGGCCATTTCCATGTGGCCAGGCGTGCACAGGCTGGCGGCGTGTGCAAGCGCAGACGGGGTGAGGCATCCGACAATGGCCGGGGCCTGATGGACCAACGCGTCGTTCTCAAGCGCGGCTACCATGAACAGGGCGAAATCCACGCGGCGGGTGCGATTGCTCGCGAGTATTGGATCACCCACATGCTGGCTCCACACCGGCAGGCCCTGGCTTTCACCTTCCTCCAGATCGCTGCCGCGCACGACTGTCCAGCGGGTTGGGCTGGCGAACACCCGTCGGCAGGCTTCCACCTGATCATCAACTTCTACGGCGCGCAGCGTCTTGCCGATCCACGTTGTGGTTTTGAGGAGTGCTTTAAACGTGCGGGAGTAGAGGTCCTGGCCGTCGCGTGTGATGTGCCAGCCACAGGAAAAAATCAAGCGTGCGTCCGCTTGGGCATAGTCAAGCACGGCCTGGGCCGTCCCCGATGCATACTGCTGCACCCCCCACGGGACCAGCACGGTGAGAACGCCGTCGCAGCCGGCGACAGCCTGCTGAATGACCTCACGGTTGTTTGTCGCGCCGGGAATGACCGTCATGCGCCCTTTGAACCCAGCGAGTTTGTACACGCTGCGCTCTCGGCAGACGCCAACCACTTCATATCCCCGATCCAGAGCGTGCTGTACCATGTACGTGCCGAGCTTGCCGGATGCCCCAATAATGCAGACTTTCATTGTCGACTCCTCTTTCTTGGATTGGCCTGTTGTGTAAACGCAATGACTTACGCCGGCTTGCCCGGATTGCTGCGCAGGAGCACAATCCCCAGCCAGACAAACCAGACGACCTGGCTCAAGGCAAAAATGCCGATCATCACGTCAGTCAACCCTGGGATAAGTGAGATGATGCCCGTCGCGCCCACCAGCAAGCCCACATAATTCAGCGCCCTGGGAAGCCCGCCGGCTCGCAGCGCAGCCAGGCTGACCAGCAGCGTCCATACGCCGCCCAGAATCTCACCATTGGCGTTGCCCAGCCCGTTTGCCACGGACTCAATGCCCAGCCAGGTCAGCGCAGCCTGCGCCGGATCCTGGGCATAGAGCGCGACGGTGGGCGCAATCCCCGCATTTGCAACCATGCCGCTGGCAATCAGCGATCCAGCCCAGATAATCCCCAGCGCAGTTGCCACCTGCATGGTCGCCCGTGCGCCAGACTGCAACCGGTCGTACAGCGCCAGCGACAGGACAACCAGGAAGACGCCAAAGAACACGTACATGAGCAGGTTGGTTGCCGTGAAGACCAACTGCTTTTCGACGAGCATGGCCACCTTCAGGGCCGGGTCCGTCATGTTGGCGTAGTCCAGAACCACGAAAAAGGTAACCATACCGATCAGGTATGCGACTGCCATCAAGAGCGCAGCACTGCCGCCGGATTTCTGTAATGCTTTCATGCGTATCTCCTTTGTTGATTCAATGGATTTGCGTTGTTTGAATGCAGTTGCTTTGTTACTTTTCAGGAGTTGCCTTGCTATCGGCTGCAACGGGATTCACCGAGAGCAAGGGCAAGCCCAGATCGCGCACTTTCTTGAGCAAGCCATGCAAGGCGGCCTGATCAGCCACCAGGCCACGCAGGCGCGTGTTGCCGTCCTCGTCCAGCACGACGGCAAAACCGTCGAACCATGCCACCCAGCGGGCCTCAATATGACCCTTCAGGCGAATTTCGTAATGCTGGGTATTCGCAGCCGGTGTGTCACCCACGTTGAGCCTTGTCTTTCTACGCACACTTTTGCCCTGCCTGCAGGTTACTGCCCGAGGTGGTGAGGCGTCATCACCACATGTTGTGATTGAGGNNTCCTCGGCGCGGTGAATGGCCGCGCGGCGGTTGTTGACGCCCAGCTTGTTGAAAATGCTTTTGGTGTGGGTGCGCAAGGTGTTGAGCGACACAATCAGCTGTTGGGCAATTTCCGGGCCGCTCAGTTCGCTGCGCAGCAGCCTGAGCACCTCCAGCTCGCGTGCGCTCAATGGTTCTGCCGGCGCTGATTTTTGCGGGCTGCTGCCCGCTTTGGGCGCGGCCAGCGGATGCGTAAAGGCGGCCAGCAGCCTGTCTGCATAACCGTGCCGCGGATGGTTGCGATTGCGCGCTTGTCTCTCAATCAACAAGCGCATTGCTTCGCCTTCATCCATAAAGGTGCGCAGGTAGCCTTCCGGCTCGGCCAACGTCAGCGCGCGCGCCAGCGACGCATGGGCGCGCGGCTGGTTGGCCTGCGCACTGAACGCAAGCGCTTGCAGGAGCAGAATCTGGATGGCGCTGCCCATGCGCCTGCCCGTTTCGGCAGCGTGCAGGAGGCGATCCAGCAGCCGCGTGGCGTCGTTCAGGCACGCAGCCTCCCGATCGCCTTTGCTCGCGGCAATGAGCAGCCGCGCCAGCGTCATGTGCTCAAACTCGCGCGTAAAGCGCATGTCATCATCCGCCGACAGCCCATGTGTGCGCGCCCACTCCAGCGCCTCGGCCAGCCTGCCCTGCCTGAGCCAGACGCAAGCCTTGAGCGCCGCCACGGGACGCACATCCGGCAGGGGGCCGCGCACATGCACGCGTTCTGCCTCATCCAGCAGTGCGAGCGCGCCGGCCATATCTCCCTGCGCCTCTTTCAGGCGCGCTTGGGTAATGCACAGGCGATGCGGCCAATCCGTCAAGGCGGTCTGCTCGCCCAGCATCTGGCTGGTCGTCAGGTGTTGCGCGGCGGCTTCCAGGTCGTCCCGCTCGATGCAAAGCTCGGCAAGACCGCGATACAAGTCTGCGGTTCCAAGGGGCATGGACCCGCTCTGGACAATTGCGAGGTGCAGTGCTTGCTGGTAGCAGGATTCTGCATCGCGCAGGCGACCCAGTACAACCCGAATGTCGGCCAGGAGAAAGGCAATGCCAATCAGAGTCAGAACATCGCCACGCTTCAACAGGTTCGCATACAAATCGGCCAGCGAACGTTCGGCTGCCACCACGTCGCCGCTCGTATACTGGGCAAGCCCCAGAAGCGAAGCTGCCTGCAACTGCCTGATCCAGTCATCTGCGGGGGTGCGTTCGAGTGCCTGCCGGGCAAACTGCACAGTGGCGGTCACATCGCCAAGCGCCAGCGCGCGGTAGGCGCGGGCGGTGGCAATTGAAGCCGGCAACGAGCGAAACTGCTCCATGTCCTTGACGATCAGCGAATGCGTTGGCGTTTCGAGGCAACGCTCGGCGTTACGCAATAGGGCCTCGCTGGCCTCCAGTTCACCGCTATCCAGCAGCGCCCAGGCATACCCTACGCTGAGTACAGGACGGTCGCGCAGCAGTGCATCGGGCAGCGCCTTGACCCAGCCCAGCCATGTGGCGGACTGGTAACTGATGTCCATGGCAGACCACGCCAATTCGATCAATCCGGCAGCGTTCACATAATCGGCGGCGGCCAGGGCATGACGGATGGCATCGGCAGCGAATCCGTTCTGTGCATACCACGCACTCGCGCGCTGATGCAGGCCGGCCACATGATCAGGTTGCGCCTCCATCAGGTGCGCCCGCAACACATCGGCGAAGAGGTGATGATAGCGATACCACTGGCGCTGGTCATCGAGCGGGACGACAAACAGGTTGTCGCGCTCCAGTGTTTCCAGCATGTCTCTGCCGCCAGCCTGCGCTGTCACGGCGTCACACAGGGGGCCGTGCAAGCGATCGAGAACGGCAGTTTGCAGCAGGAAACTGCGCACGTGTTCGGGCTGCTTTTCGAGGACTTCGCCCGCCAGATAATCAAGCACAAAGCGATGGCTGCCCGTAAACGAGCGGATGAAGCCGCTCGTGTCGGCGCGCCCCCGCATGGAGAGGGCGGCCAGTTGCAGCCCGGCGATCCATCCCTCTGTGCGGGCTTCGAGCGCGGCAATATCCACATCGCTCAGCTTCAATCCCATCATGCCGTTGAGAAAGGCGGCGGCTTCGGCGGGGGTGAAGCGCAGGTCGGCGGCGCGCAGTTCGGTCAGTTTGCCGCGCACACGCAGGCGGGCCAAAGGCAGGGGCGGGTCTTCGCGCGTGGCGATCACAAGTTGCATTTGGGGTGGCTGGTGCTCGACGAGGAAAGTCAACGCCTGATCGACTGCTTTGGAATCAAGCGCATGGTAGTCGTCCAGAACAAGGACAAAATTGCTCGTGATCGTTGAGATTTCGTTAAGCAACCCTGCCAGAAGTGACTCAATGGCCGGTGGCTGAGGCTGCGGCGCGTGCAGCACAGCCAACAAATCCTTGCCGCAATTTTCTTCAATCGTCTGCAAAGCAGAGACAAAATAGGCTAGAAAGCGCGCCGGATCGCTTTCGCCTGCATCCAATGACAGCCACGCAACCGGCCATTCGCGACCGGCAATCCATTCGCTCAGCAGCGTCGTCTTGCCAAAGCCGGCAGGCGCAGAGATCAGGATCAGTCTGCCGTGCATGCCCTCATTCAAGCGCGCGACCAAACGGGGGCGGAGCACAGTATTGAGCCGCGTTGGAGGGATGTACAGTTTGCTGAGGAGAAGTGGCTCGGGCATTCTGAAATTATAGACGGTTTGCAGGGGAGTGCGTATACAAGGAATTCATGATGGCGAGCCAGTGGTAGACGGTGAGGGGCGGGTCATGGGCGAACATTCTGAAGTGCGCGAGTCGTTGTTCAATGCGCTGCACGCCGAGCGCGGCCACTTCCTCTATGAATCGGGCCACCACGGCGATTTGTGGATGGACCTTGAAGTGCTCTTTGTCGATGTGCATGCGCTGCAAGGCTGGTCGGTGGCGCTGGCCGCGCAATTGGCGGCCTGTCGCGCCGACTTTGTCTGCGGGCCACTGACGGGCGGCGCGTTGCTGGCGCAGCCGGTGGCAGCGGCCCTGGGCGCGCGTTTCGTCTTTAGCGAGCGCGCCGTGCTGGATGGCCGGGCGCTCTACACGCTGCCGTCGTCCTTGCGCCCAATGGTGGCAGGCATGCGCGTGGTTGTGGTGGACGATGTGATCAACGCTGGTTCGGCGGTGGGTGGCACAGTGGCCGCGCTGCAGGCGGCAGGGGCCACGATTGCCGGGATTGGGGCGCTCATCACCATGGGGCCGGCGGCGGGGGAACTTGCTGCCGCGCACGGCGCGCCCTGTGCGGCGCTGGCCACGCTTGAGCGGGGCATGTGGCTGCCGGATGCGTGCCCGCTGTGCAGGGTGGGCGATCCGCTGCTGAAGCGCGTGCCGGGATTTGCAGCGTAGACAGCCTGCGTTTTGCGCGCGCGTCAGCGCGCGTGCAAGAGGTGACGGCTCAATACAGGCTCATCACCGCCGCCGCCGCCAGCAGCACCAGCGCAATTGTCACCAGCACAAGGTGGCGGCGGAAGAGATCGCCCCAACTGGACTGCGGTTCGGGCGCAGGCCCAAAGGTGTACTGCGTGGTGGGCATGGGCGCGGGCTGCTGCGATCCCATGAGGATGGCACGCAACTCGCGCGCGTTGGACGGACGCTCGTTGGGATGCATGGAGAGCGCCTGGAAAATCGAGCGCTCGCAGCGGGGTGTAATGGCCGGATTAAGCTGGCGCAGCGACGTGAGCGCGCCGGGGTGCAGGAAGCGCTCCTTGGCGTCGACGGGTGGAATCCCCGCGAGCAGGTGGTAGAGCGTGGCCGCCAGGCTGTAGAGATCGCTGCGGCAGTCTGTGTAGCCCGAATCGCCGCCGTACTGTTCCAGTGGCGTGTAGGCAACCGTGCCACGCCCTTGCAACACTGTGACTGTGCGTGTCTCATCTACATGCAGCACCTTGACGAGGCCAAAGTCCACGAGTTTGATCACGCCGCGCGGCGTCAACTTGATGTTGCTGGGTTTGATGTCTCTGTGCAGAACGGGCGGATTTTGCTCGTGCATGTATTCGAGCGCGTCCAGCAGTTGTGCAGCCCAGCCCAGCACCACCGTCTCCGACAGAAAGTCGTTGCGCCGCTGCGCCTCCTGCAAGATCTCCTGCAGGTCGCGCCCCTCCACAAAATCCATGACCAGATACTCGCGCGTCCCCTCGGCAAAATAGTCAGAGACTTTAGGCAGGTTCGGGTGATCCAGGCGCGCCAGCACACTCGACTCAAGGCGGAATTGCTCGGACATTTGCTCGAGCTCTGCCTGGGAGGTGCTGGCCTGCGTCAGTGTAGGCAGAATCTCCTTGACGGCGCAGAGGCGGCCCTCCAACCGCCTGTCACTGGCTTTGTAGACGGCGCCCATGCCGCCCTGCCCCACAAGCTCCAGAATTTCATAGCGCTCGCGCAGCAGCGTGCCTGTGTCAAGGATGAGTTGCATGGTGTTCCTCGGTTGAGCAGCGGCCGTCATTTGAAGGGCCGCTGTGTACGTGCAAAAGGTGAGGCTGTGACAAAGGGTTACGACCACGCGCCGTATTGCCTTGGGGGCGTGCGTTTTATGCTCAGGGGGATTCTGGTATAATGCCGCACAGCATACCCATTTGATCACGCAGCCACGGCTGCATGGATCAAACCGCAACGCCCGTAGCGGTGGCGCAGATCTCCATGGCTCTGCTCGCCCATGCGGCTCTTGCGCTACGGTAGCAGATGTGCGGCCATTATGCGCCGCGGCCTGGACACTGTCAATTCGCCGACCTCTCCCCCTGCAGGCGGCCATTCCCGATCTTCCCGCAGGAAGGCGCGCAGCGATGAAACGTGCAGGCGACGATGAAGGAAACCCCATGACTCTTGATTCACTAAACTCGGTTGATTCAGTTGATGAGATCTTGCCAATGGCCAGTGACTCCGCCCCAACTGATGAAGACAATAGCGTAAATGAGATAGCCATGCCCGCGGCGCGCCCGCGCGAGAACGCCATGCTTGTGCTGCAACGGGGCGCCGAGGCCGGCCGCCGCTGGCCGCTGGACCGCGCGCACCCCATTACAATAGGCCGCGGTGAAGAGTGCGAAATCCACCTCCCCGATCGCCAGGTCAGCCGCGCCCATGCGCGCATTGCCTGGAATGGCGAAGCCTATGCACTGGAGGACCTTGACAGCAAGAACGGAACCCATGTTAACGGGGCCGAAGTGCAGTCAACGTCAATCCCCCTCAATGATGGGGACGAAATTCAGATTGCGCTGCGTTTCAAGCTGGCCTTTGTTGATGCCGGGGCCACCGCGCCCCTCACCCTCGACACGGAAAACCAGGGTTTGCGTCTGGACAAGGACACGCGCCAGGTCTGGATCAACGGTGTGCTGGCTGATCCGCCCTTGAGCCTGCATCAGTATCGCCTGCTGGAGGTATTGTGGGATTCGGGCGGCGGCGTGGTGACGCGCGATCAAATCATCGAGGCCGTGTGGCCCGAAGCGAGCAGTGAAGGCGTGAGCGAGCAGGCGATTGATGCGCTGGTGCGTCGCCTGCGCGAGCGCATTGAAGAAGTCGATATGGAATTCCGCTACATCATCACAGTGCGCGGCCACGGCTTTCGGCTTGAAAACCGCTAATGGTGCAGGCGGCTCTCCCCTGGCAGGCGGGCTATGCGCCGGCAAATCCTCAGGGGCCTGTGAGCCTCTATATTCACATACCCTTCTGTGCGCAGAAGTGTCCCTATTGCGACTTCAACACGTACGCCGGGCTGGGCGCGCTCTACGATGAAACCGTGGACGCGCTTTGCACCGAAATGGCGCAGTGGGGGCCGCGACTGGGCGGGCGGCCCATTGAAACGATCTTCCTCGGCGGCGGCACGCCCACTGTGTTGGGCGCGGCCCAACTGCAGCGCCTCTTCGCTGCTGTGCGCGCCCACTTTACGCTGGCGGATGGCTGCGAGATCACGTCGGAGGCCAACCCGGGCACGGTGGACCAGGCCACTTTTGTCACATTGCGCGACCTTGGCGTGAACCGGCTAAGCCTTGGCGTGCAGTCCTTTCAGCCCGAGGAACTGGCCTTCCTGGGCCGCATTCACAGCGTTGACGACGTCGACCACGCCTTTACAGCAGCGCGCCGTGCAGGCTTTGACGACATCAATCTCGATTTTATCTTCGGCCTGCCCAACCAGCAGCCCGCGCAGTGGGAGAAGACGCTGGCGCGCGCCCTGGCGCTTGCACCCGAGCATTTGAGCCTTTACAGCCTGATTGTGGAGGAGAATACGCCTCTTTACAATTGGGTGGAAAGCGGGCGTGTCGCAGCGCCGGACGACGACCTCGCTGCCACGCTCTACGAGACCGCCATGGAGCAACTCGCCGCCGCCGGTTACCTCCAGTATGAAGTCTCCAACTGGGCGCGCAGAGCCACGGGCGAGGCCGCAGATGTTCTCTCGCCTGCGCACGTCAGCCGCCACAATCGCGTCTACTGGCGCAACGGCGAATATGTGGGCATTGGGCCCGGCGCCCACAGTCACCTGCGCCTGCGCGATGCGAGTGGCCGCCTGTGGAGCCGCCGCTGGGGCAATCGCAAGCCCGTGGCCGGCTATGTGCGGCGCATGCAGCAAGGCGTGTCGGTCGAAGCGTTCAGCGAACTGCTCGACGAACGCACCGCCATGGGTGAGACGATGATGGTGGGACTGCGCCTTGTGCGCGAAGGTGTCCCTTTTGACCATTTCGCGCGCCTGCATGGGGCTGACCTGCGCACTGTCTTTGCCACTGAATTGGCCGAACTTACAGCGCTGGGGATGGTTGTGCTGGACCCCGCGCGCGTGCGCCTGACACAGCACGGTTTGCTTCTGGGCAATCAGGTATTTGCTCGTTTCCTGGCTGATCCGGCGGTTGAGCAACCAGGCCCGGCCGTCGATTTACTTGCATAACGCGCCGCCGTAGCGTCGTGAAAGGCTTCTCCCGCATGATTCGCGCCCTCTATCCCGGCACGTTTGATCCCATGCACAATGGGCACATTGATATTGCCACACGCGCCGCGGCGCTGTTTGACGAGGTTGTCATCGCGGTTTACGATGCGCCACCCAAGAAACTGCTTTTTTCCACGGAGGAGCGACTGGACTTGGCGCGGCGCGCCGTTGCGCACTTGCCCAATGTCACCGTGACCACCTACGTGGGGCTAACGGTGACTGCGGCCACCCAAATGGATGCCCAGGTAATTGTGCGTGGTTTGCGCAATGTGGCAGACTTTGAGTATGAGCATCAAATTGGCTGGGCCAACAGCGAACTGGCCCCCGACATTGAGCTTTGTTGTCTCTTTTGTGCAGGGCGATTTGCGTATCTCAGCGCCACCATCCTCAAGGAGGTTGCCAGTTTGGGGGGCGACGTAAGCGAGTGGGCTGCACCCCACATACTCGAAGCGCTCTCCATCAAATTCAATCGCGACCTGCTCAATGCCGCTGCGGTG
>DIAV01000311.1:12858-18104 GCA_002415895.1 Anaerolineales bacterium UBA5069
ATCAATAATCATTGATCATTGATGCCCTACCGCTCATCACTCGCCCCATCCGCCCTCTCATCGCACACATCGCTGGAGGTGTTCCATGGCAATCCTGCAAATCATCGACCAACTGGCGGACAAGATCAACAACAGCCCCAAGGTGCCCTTCTCATCGGATCGGCGCGTGGATGCCAACGAGATTAGCCAGATTTTGGAGCGGCTGCGCATTAGCGTGCCCAGCTCGATCATGGAGAGCGAGCGCACCCTGGCCGAGCGCGAGCGCATTTTGGGCGAGGCCGAAACCGAAGCCAAGCGCATTGTGGCCCAGGCGCGCCAGCGCGCCAACGAAATCCTGAGCCAGGATGGGCTTGTGGCCATGGCCCGCAAGGAAGCCGACCGCATTGTGGACGAGGGACGCCAGCAGGCGCGCATGCGCGCCGAAGAAGCCGATGCCTACTCTGTGGAGAAGCTGCAGGAAATTGACAATACGTTGAAGCGCATGCAGGCCGAGGTGGAAAACGGGCTGCAATTGCTGCGTGGGCGGGCGCGCCCCAGTGCGCGCACAAACGAACTGCCCCCCGAGCGCCCAGCCAACCGCCGCGCCGACGCACCCAGGACGCAAGCGCAAGGCCAGCCCCAGGCTGTGGCGCCGGTGCCGCCGCCCTCCAATTCCAATCCCCTTACGCGCCCACCCGCGCCCCGTACCGACGCCAAGGGCTGACTCACCAGCTTCATCGTCATACCGCCAAATTCAACACCTTGACGCAGAGGCGCGGAGGCGCAAAGCAACGCAAAGAACTGCAACAGTGATTCTGTATAGTTGCTTTTCTTTGTTTTCCTTTGCGTTTCTTTGCGCGCCTCTGCGGCTTTGCGTTGAGATGTTGTTGTGGCCGAGGTGCGCCGCTGTTTGGGCCCGCCAATTTTGACACGCCCCCGCGTCTCCGATATACTAACAGTTCGCGTGTCTCAACGCGCTGCGGCCCTAGGGTGCAGCTCTGGGTGCCCGCTGTAGGTTGACAACCATACACGCGTGGGAAGAGCGTCACCCATGCAATTCAACGTCGCACAATTGCTGATGGAGCCAACGGGCGCCGTGCGCCGCTATACGTTGGCTGATGATTTGACCGGGCTTGACCCTGAACTGCTATTTCTGGGACCCCTGGTGGGTGAAGTCACATTGCTGCGCACGAACAGTGGTGTCCTTGTCACGGGCAACCTGAGCACGGCAATGCAGGTAACCTGCAATTTGTGCCTCAACCCCATTGCGCTGCCTGTGCGCTTTGAGCTTGAAGAAATGTTCCACCCCGCCACCGACGTGGCCACGGGGCGTCCGCTGCGGCCCGATGAGTATGAGGGGCCTGCCGAAGACCTGGAAGATGATGCACTGCTGATTGACGACAAACACATCCTCGACACGTCCGAGGTTGTGCGCCAGAACATCTGGCTGGCTTTGCCCATGTACCCCAGCTGCAACTGGACGGGGGAGGGTATTTGTCCTAATCTGAGCCGCGTGCCGAAGTTGGAAGATGTGCGCCTCTTGCGTGCCGGTGAGCAGAGCGCCGAAATTGAACTTGATGATGATGTGGACCCGCGCTGGGCGGCGCTTCGTGCCTTACAGGCCCCCAGTCGCGATCAGGATACAAGCGGCTAGTGCAGCACACCTGCCGGACGCGCCTTGATTGTTGAAGTGTCAATCGATGTTGTGGTGGACGTCTGTCTTGGTTCGGACGTCTCCGTACGCTTCCTGTATACCAAGTAGACGGCCCGACTGGGTGGCCGAAGGAGAGCCTTAATGGGACCGCTGCCGAAGAGAAAGATTAGCAAAGGGCGCAAAGGCCGCCGTCGCGCACATGATGCCATCGGCGCGCCGCACCTGATTGTTTGCCCCAACTGCCGTGAGCGCATGTTGCCGCACCGGGTTTGCCCCGCCTGTGGCCACTACAAGGGGCGCCAGGTGCTCGACGTGGAGAACGCCTCGTCGAAGTCCTAAGGAACGCTGCAAGGGGATACGGCAATTGCCGTATCCCCTTCTTCTTGGGCAAGGATGCAGATCGCGCTTCCGTTTGATCAAACTGAAACCGCAGTGAAACCCATCGCCACGACCACATCTCAACGCACAGTCGTAGAGAACGCACAGTGACGCCCAGATAAGTGACTGCTCAGCATTTGCCGAGTGGTTGCTGTTCTTTACGTTGCATTGCTGTCTTGGCGACTTTACGTTGAGATGTTGTTTTCATGCCGATTGCCTTCTGTTGCAAAGGAACTCGTCACTGTGACCACAGAATTCAGCTTTCTCAGTGCCGCGCGCGGCACTGCGTTTCTCTTTCCCGGCCAGGGCAGCCAGCAGGTGGGCATGCTCAAGGAATTGGTAGCCGCTTCACCGGCGGCGCGCCAAACCTTTGCCGAGGCTGACGACGTGCTGGGTTTTGGCCTGAGCACCCTCTGTTTTGAAGGTCCCGAAGAGACACTCACCGATACAATCAACGCGCAGCCGGCGTTGCTGGCGGCCTCCATTGCCGCGCTGCGCGCCCTGGCCGAAGCCGCTGCTGTGCAACCCAACGCAGCGCTCATGGCCGACCTGGCTGACGCCGCGCCCAACGCGCTGGCGGGGCACAGCCTGGGCGAGTACACCGCACTTGTGGCTGCCGGCAGCTTCAGCTTTGCCGATGGCCTGCGCCTTGTGCGCACGCGCGGCCGCCTGATGAAGGAGGCCGGTGCGCGCACGCCCGGCATGATGGCCGCCGTGCTCGGCCTTGACGAGGCGCAGGTGGCTACGCTCTGCAGCGAGGCTGTGCAGCGCACAGGCGGCATTGCGCAGGTGGCCAATGACAATTGCCCCGGCCAGGTCGTCATCTCGGGTGATCGCGTAGGCATGGAGGCGGCCATGGCGGCGCTCGCGACCGCCGGTGCGAAGAAGGTCATGCCGCTGGCTGTGAGCATCGCTGCACACAGCCCCCTCATGGCGCAGGCTACGGCCGAATTGCGCGAGGCGATTGCCGCCATACCCATGCACCCGCCTGCTGTGCCGGTTTACGCCAACACAACGGCCGCCCCGCTGACAAGCGTCGAGGCCGTGCGCGCCGAGTTGGAGGCGCAGCTTACAGGGAGCGTGCGCTGGACGCAGAGCATTCAGGCTATGGCGGCCGCGGGGATTGTGCGCTTTGTGGAGGTGGGGCCGAGCGAAGTGCTGACAGGGCTTGCCAAGCGCATTGAGCGCAGCGCGACCCGCGCCACTGTCAACGCGCCGGAGAACATGGCCGTATTTCTCGCTGCGCAGCAGGCGCTTGCATAGCGCGGATGCGGCGGTCGTAGCGGGGGGCTTTCAGCCCTCCGTTTTCAAGCCCCGCATCGTACGATGTGAAGTGGCGCGCCGGGGCCGCGGCATGCGCAACCGGGTCTTGCAGCAGCAGAGCCGGAGGGCTGGAAGCCCCTCGCTACGACACGCAGGCTGGGCAAAGAGAGAGGGCGGCCATTGTGGCCGCCCTCTCTCTTAGTTAACGCTCTGCAAAAACCTACTCGCTCTCTTTGCGCTTGGCGGCAGCTTCCTGCGCCTTGCGCTTGAGTTCCTCAATGCGTGCCTTCTTGGCCGCGGCCTCGTCACTCAAGGCTTCAGGTGCAGCAGCAACGGCAGATGCTGCTGCGGCAGCAGGCGCTTCCGTTTCAGCAACGACCGGCGCGCTGCCGACCTCGCCCGCGGGCGCACCTGCTGCACGCGCCTTGGCGGCTGCGGCGCGCTCCTGTGCCTGTTTCTTCATTGCTTCGATGTCGGCGGCGTTGCGTTGCGGCTTGGCAGGTGCAGCGCCGGCTTCACCCGCGGGCGCGGCTGCTGCGGCCTTCTTCTCGGCATCAGCCTTGGCCTTGGCGTCGGCCTTGGCAAGGGTTGCGGCTTCTTCCGCCGCGCGGCGCTCCTGCTCTTCGGCATACGCCGTGGGCCACAGTGCCGCGTAATACTCGAGCGGCACCGTCAGCTCCACCTTGTCATAAACCAGGTGCGGGTAGCGATCAAAGACCGCCAGCTCGTAGTCATGGTTCATGCGAATCGCATCAAAGGGGCAGAACTCGGTGCAGAATGAACAGGACATGCAAATGGACGCGTCGATGTAAAACTCAGCCGGGCGCGTAACGGGCTTGCCGTTCGCATCTGCGTCGCGCACTATCCAAATGCACTGCGGCGGGCAGACCTTGGCGCAAATGCCGCAGGCCGTACAGCGATCCTCGTTCTTCTCCGTGTCAAAAATCAACATGGGGATATAGCGGAAGCGCTCGGGTATCTGCCGCTTCTCCTCTGGATACTGCAGTGTGAGGAGCCCCTCCTGCGTCCCGGGCTGGCGCATAATGCGCCGGTTGTTGCCCATCTCAACGCTGTCTTCATAGCGGCTCGGCACATCCTTGCGGTCATCCGTAAAGGAATCGCGCACGTGCTGCAGTGTTATGCCAAGCCCCTTGAGCAATCCAGATCCAAACATACGTCTCTCCCAGGTCTACCGATACGACGCAAAGGCGCTGATACGAGACACCGGTGCATGCAATTCTCGGTGCTGCTTGCCGGTGCGAACCTCTGCCTCTGTGTGGCTTTGCGTCGAGGCTCGCTTTAGCGGTCGACTTCGCCCAGAACAATATCAATCGCGCCCAAAATGACCACGGCATCCGCCACCTTGTAGCCCACGGCCATGGGGCCCAGCGCATTCAGATTGATGAATGAAGGGGCGCGCACATGGTAACGATAGGCGTTGGGCTTGTTGTCACTGACAAGGAAGTAGCCAAGCTCGCCCTTGGGTGTCTCAATGCGCTGGTAGACTTCGCCTTCGGGCGGGCGGAAGGTATAGCCCGCCTTGCCACCCAGAATGGGCGGCAGCGAAGCAATGCCCCCCTTGCCGCTCATGATCTCGCCCGCGGGAATGTCGCGCAGCGCCTGGTGCAGAATGCGCAGACTCTGGCGGATCTCCAACATACGGATGTAGTAGCGCGCGTAAATATCGCTCTCGGGCAGTGTGGGGATGTCGAAGTCAAAGCGGTCGTAAATGCAGTAGGGTTCGGCCTTGCGCACGTCATAGGCAACGCCCGCTGCGCGAATCAAGGGGCCGGATACGCTGAGCGAGAGCAGGTCTTTGGCAGACAAATAGCCCACGCCACGACCGCGTGCCTTGACGATTTCGTTGTTGGTGAGCATCCCCTCGATCATGTCGGCGGCACGCGGCAGCCGATCATTGACAAGGTACTTGGCGCGATCTTCCCAGCCGGGCGTCAGGTCGCGCACGACGCCG
>DIAV01000147.1:0-11863 GCA_002415895.1 Anaerolineales bacterium UBA5069
TGCACCACTTCAGCCGCCGTTCTCAACCACGCGCCACATACTCAAGAACGGCAGCTAAAGCAGCCGCTACGCAAACCTGCGCACTCTTGCCCGACACACCACTAAAGCGTTGCCATAATCTCGTGCAGGCTCGCGCGCGTCGGGCGGAGCTGCTCGACAGGCAACTGCACCAGCGGTGTGTCAACGATATTCAACAAATCAACCAGACTGGGCTTTTCCGGCTCAATGTAAAAGATGCCGGTGAGCAGCTTCTGCTGCGTGCGCGCGTTCTCAAGCGTCTTGTAGGCGAGCATCTTGTCAGTCGGGTCGTAATCCTCACCCAGCTTCTTCAGCACCAGCCACGAGCCATCATGCAGGCGCACTTCGGTCTCATCGTCGTACTCGTCAATCGTAATCTCCTCGTAGCTTGGAATGAAATTCAATTCGTGAATCGGAATCTCGTTTTCCTTGCCAAAGGCGTAGGACTTGGTGCTTTCTTCGTGATTGTTGAAGGTGACGCAGGGGCTGATGATATCAAGCACGGCAAGGCCACGGTGGCGCATGGCAGCCTTGAGGAGCGCCTCCAACTGCTTGGCATCACCGGCAAAGGAACGCGCCACAAAGGTCGCGTTGGCGGCCAGCGCCTCAATGCAGATGTCCAGCGGCATCAGTTCATTGGTGCCGGCATATTTGAGCACCTGGCCGCGGTCGGCCGTGGCGCTGAATTGCCCCTTGGTCAGGCCGTAGACACCATTGTTCTCCACAATGTAAACCATGTTTACGTTGCGGCGCACCATGTGCTTGAACTGGCCAATGCCAATTGAGGCCGTGTCGCCATCGCCGCTCACGCCCACGGCATGGAGCGAGCGGTTGGCCATGAGCGCGCCTGTGGCTACCGACGGCATGCGCCCGTGCACGCCGTTGAAACCGTGGCTCTGGCCCAGGAAGTAGGCGGGCGTCTTGCTGCTGCACCCAATGCCGCTGAACTTGACCACCTGCGACTGCTCCAGCCCCAGGTCCCATGCGGCGTTGATAATGCGCGCGCTGATTGAATCGTGGCCACAGCCATTGCAAAGGGTGCTGTTGCCCCCCTTGTACTCCGTCTTTTCCAGGCCGATGATGTTCAGCTTGGGTGCAGCCGCAGGGCGGGCTTTGGCGGCCCCGGCACCGGCAACAGGTGTGCTATTCTCGGGAATGCTGCTCATTTTGGTTTTCCTCCGCGCCCGTGGGCGCGCTTGGCACAAGTGCGCTGCTCGCGCAGCCGCGCTACTGGTTGATCTGTTCGGTAATCCAGCGGGCCGAGAGGGGCATGCCGTCGCATTTGCTCGTGCTGATCATCTTGGCGGCGTGCACGGGCATTTCATTGACAAGAATGTTGTGCAGTTGCCCGTCCAGGTTGTTCTCGACAACATAGATTGTGTCGTACTTCTCGGTAAAGGCGCGCACCGTCTGGTTGATCGGCAGCGCACGCACGCGCAAGTACGACGTCTCTATACCAGCATTGCGCAGCCGGCTGCGCGCTTCTTCAATTGCGCCGTCGTTGCTGCCCACGCTGATAATGCCAATGCGTGCGCCTGCCACTTCGTTGACCACAGGTGCAGGCACGAGGTCGCGCGCCGTATCAAACTTGCGGCGCAGGCGCAGAAGGTTGTTCTCCCAATCCTCGGGACGCTCGGAGTAGGTTGCATAGGGCGTGTGGCCCGTGCCGCGTGTGAAGTAGGCAGCCATGGGGTGGCGCGTGCCGGGCAGTGTGCGGTAGCCGATGCCGTCGCCATCCTCGTCGAGATAGCGCCCCCATTTACCGCCGCGCGCCTTAAGGTCCTCGGCGCTCAACACCTTGCCGCGGTCCATCGGCGCATCGGGGTATTCGAATTCCTCGCTGATCCACAGATTCATGCCCAGGTCCAGGTCACTCAGCACGAAGATCGGCGTTTGCAGTCGTTCTGCCAGGTCAAAGGCGTTGCCCGCCATCTCGAATGCTTCCTTGGGCGTGGCCGGGAAGAGGATAACGTGGCGTGTGTCGCCATGGCTCAGGTAGTAGGTTGACAGGATGTCAACCTGACCGGTGCGCGTGGGCAGGCCGGTGCTGGGGCCAATGCGCTGGATGTCCCAGAAGACGGCGGGAATTTCGGCAAAGTAGCCCAGGCCAATGAACTCGGCCATGAGGCTAATGCCGGGGCCGCTTGTGGCCGTCATGGAGCGTGCGCCCGCCCAGCCTGCGCCCAGGATCATGCCCGCTGCAGCCAGTTCGTCCTCGGCCTGCACAACGGCAAGGGTCAGGTGGCCCGTTTCGGGGTCCTTGCGCAGTTGCGGCGCGTAGGTGTTGATCGCGTCCGCCAGGCTGGATGAAGGTGTAATCGGATACCAGCCCACAAATGAGACGCCATTGTAGAGCGCGCCCAGGCCGGCCGCCGTGTTGCCGTCAATCAGCACCTTGCCTTCATTGAAACCCGTCATGCGCGCGCAGCGATAGGGCTGCTCGTTGACAATGTTCGCCTGCGCCCAATTAAAGGCGGTGAGCAACATGTTCCAGTTCATCTCAATGGGCTTCGTCTTGCCGCCAAAATTCCACACCAGCGCAGCGCGCAGTTCGTCCATTTCGATCTCAAGCAAATGGGCCGCCACGCCCACATAAATCATGTTGCCCACATACTTCTGCAAGTTGTAGGGCAAATTGGCGGCCTTGACCAGCTCCTTGACGGGCACGGCGTAGTAGTTGACATCCTTGCGGTGCGCGGCAATGGGCAGCGCATCATCGTAGATGATGATGCCGCCCTCGGCCACCGATGCCATGTCCTCTGCCACCGTCGCGCCGTTCATGCAGATCATGACTTCCACAGCTTCGCGGCGCGCCAGAAAACCTTCTGAACTCAGGCGAATGTTGTACCACGTGGGCAGCCCCTGAATGTTGCTGGGAAAGAGATTCTTGCTGGTGACAGGAATGCCCATTTTGAACAGCGAACGGATGAGCAGGCTGTTGCTCGTTTGGCTGCCCGAGCCATTGACTGTTGCCACATTGATGTTGAAATCGTTGACCACCCTGGGGCGCTCAGCCACCTGAGGTGATGTCTGCACTGCGACGCTCATCTTCTTCTCTCCATGAACCTCTGACAAAATGGGAATTCTGCCTAATACAATTATTCTATCCTAACTGCAATCAAGCCGCGACAGTGGCCGCAACGTTTGTCAATCAGCAGCCACAGGCTGCGCGGCGGCCGTTGTGTGCGCTTCCATCGCCACGCCGCGGCTTGTGAGCAACTGCATGTGCTCGCGCAGCAGCAGCTTGCCCAGTACAGCATCGCCCGCAACAATGGCCTCCACAATGCGGCCGTGAAACTCCCACACGCTGCGCAGATAGCCGTAGTCGGCGTAGGTGTTCAACTCCACCGCCTCATAACCATCCCAATAGGCCTCGAGCAACCCCAGCACAAAGGGGTTGTTGAGACGGCGGAAAATGGTCAGGTGCAGCTCGCGGTGCTCCTGGTAGGGAATCTGGATGCGCGCCTGGTCCAGCTTCTGCCACGCGCTGGCGACAAGCGCGCGCAAATGGGCATGGTCGTCCGGCTCAAGCAGGGCCACGGCCTCGTCCCAATAGGCCAGTTCGAGGTGGCTGCGCAGGCTGCTGAACGCGTCAAAGTGGCGGCGCTCGGTGGCGAGCGCTGCCAGCAGGCTAAGGCGCACAGGAGGCAGAAAGTCATAGGCAGTGCGAACAATCCCACGCCGCGGGCTGGCTTCCACCAGGCCCAGCATGCGCGCAACTTCAAGCTGCTCGCGCAGCTTGCCTACGCTCACGCCTGTGGTTTCGCTCAGTTCGGCCAACGAAGGCAGCCTGTCACCAGGCTTGCACTCGTTCTCAAACAAGTAGCGAAGGAAATCGGATTCAATGCTGGTCTGCGTTACGTTGGACGACATGATATTGGACTGCACGGTTGTGCGACGCCCTTCTCCGAGACGCTCAAATCAATCATTGGATCAATCAGATTGATTGAAATAATATCACGCGGATAGAAGGCGTGTCAAAATTATTTGCAGCGCATATGAAGTCAGTACACAGAGCACGGCGGTAAGAGCAGGCATATCGACGGAGAGCGATACATAGCCGTCGATATCCCTGCTCTTGCCGCCGTGATCTGTGTACCGACTTTATATGCGCTGTTTATGGAGCCATTGCGCAATCGCCACCACAAAAGATCGAACCGGGTCTCAATCAGGATCGGCAGGAGGATAATCGGACGGGTACTCGATGCCAAAAGCTGCGCACAGCGCCGCAACATCGCGTATGTCATTCGCGTCGGGCGTATACTGCGTGTGAAACTCCACAATCTGTGCAGCCGTAAGGCACTTGACGGGGCGACCGCCGATCTTCCCCACACCCCCAAAACCGGCAGCCGGAAACGCTGCCGTCACCCCGTCATAGGCGCCATTGCCGTATGCGTCAAAGAGCACGGCGTGGAAGTCCACTTCCTCACCCTGCGCGTTGCCCATGACAAAATTGCAGGGGCGCGTGTCGTCACGCGGCACATCAACGTAGCCGCGCGCGGCCAGCAACGCGCGCAGGGGCCCCACGTCGGCCTCAGCCAGAATGATATCCACATCCTCATGCGGGCGCGTCTGCACGCCCAGCAAGGCGTCTACGGCCCAGCCGCCATCAAGCCAAACTTCGATTGCATTGGTTTCCAGCAGGTCAAGCAACTCCAACAGCGCCTGCTGTGCCATTTCGCGTCGCGTTGCAGCCATCATTTCGTCGCTGTACACGTTCATTTCGGCGCCACGCAAGCAATCATTTCTGCACCCCGTTACGGCGCCTTGACATTGCCCAGCAAGGGCTTTGTACGCAGGTCAAAAGAGATCGTAATTGCGCGAATGGCAACAAACAGCACAATCATGATCAGCCCGTCGGTGGCAGGATGCCCAATGTCATAATAAACAAGCGCCATAAAGAATGCACAGGCCAGCACCAGCACCGTGACAAAGTGCTGCCCAGGCTTGAGAATTGCCGGCACATCACGCACAACAATATCGCGCAGAAGGCTGCCGCCAACGCCGTTCGCAACACCCACCAGCAGGACGCCCGGCACAGGGACGTGCATACTGATTGCCAATTGCATCCCCAGTACGGCAAAGGCCGGCGTTCCAAATGAGTCGATCATCATGATCATGCGGTCAAAAGGCACGCGATAGCGATCCTTGATCAGCCAGCGACCGACAAGCGCGGCGAGCAGCGTCGCCGCCATAATCACGGGCAGGTAGTTGGGATCAGTCAGCACGGGCGGCTTGCGTTGAAGAAAGAGCGCATCGCGTGCCAGGCTGCCGCCAACCGACGAGAGCAACGACACAACGAAAACGCCGGTTAGGTCAAAGCCCTTGCGCATGCCGACAAGCGCACCGCTCAGCGCCCAAGCAAATACGGCAGCGTAATCAACGTAGACGGGAATGCTAAACGCTTCAGGATACATCCGGCCTCATTTGCAGGAGTCGTAGATGGAGATGGCAGCGCGCACAAGTCTTGCGCTATGTACGTCATATGCGCAGCGAAGCCAGTGCCAAGAAACCTGGCGAACGCCACGCCGACCGGCCTCACCTTTAGCGCCACGGCGCAATCACCGTGAGGATGGTAAGCAGCGCCTCGGCGCGATTCTCCACGCCGTGCGGCACCCCTGCCGGGCAGATCACAAGTTCGCCCGCCGTGCACGCGCGGCCTTCGTCGCCCACGGTAAACCAGCCTTCACCGCTCACCACATAATAGAACTTGTCCTGAGTGGCATGGTCGTGCAGCGGCTGCTGCTGCCCGCTCTGCAGGCAATTCATGCCCAGCAGCATACGCTCGTTCTCCAGAAAGGAGTACTTGAAGGGTTTATCGTTGCGCCCCTGCGCATAATCCATGGGGTTGACAAAGGTGTTGCTCATCACGGCCTACACCCTCCCCGTGTGCTGCTGATTGAGCCAAGAGAGCGCAGCGCCCGCCAGCAGCGCAACCCCCGTGGGCAACATGCGCTCATCAAAATCAAAGTGATCATTATGATGCGCAGCGTGGAGCGGCCCTGCCGGGTCCGACGCGCCCACAAGCACAAAGCAGCCGGGCGCGCGGTTGAGGAACTCGGACATATCCTCGCCCACCATCATGGGGGGGATCTGAATTGCTGCATTGTTGCCCAGCACTTCGCCCACAACGGCGCGCATGAGCGCTGCGCCCTCGACGCTGTTCTGTGTCACCGGCACGCCTTTGATGAGTTCCAGCTCATGGCGTGCGCCGAAGGCCGCGCAGACACCGCCCGCCACTTCGTCCATGCGCCGCACAATCAGGTCACGCATCTCCACGCTCAGCGAGCGAATGGAGCATGACAGTTCGGCCTTGCCCGAGATGACGTTGGACGCTGTGCCGCTGTGGAACTTGCCCACAGTGATGACCGCGGCCTGCGCGGGGTCCACGCTGCGCGCAACAATGGACTGCCACGCGACCACAATTTGCGCGGCGACAAGCGTCGCGTCAATCGTTTCGTGGGGCATGGCGCCATGACCCGAGAGGCCATGCACGGTTACGTTGACAATATCCGCTGCGGCCCAGAGCGGCCCTGCCTGCACCACCACAGTGCCCAGCGGCAATTGTGACCAGAGATGAAGCCCAAAGGAGGCCGCCGGCGTCGGCGCATTCATGACGCCGTCCGCCACCATGGCGCGCGCCCCGCCCAGTCCCTCTTCGGCGGGCTGAAAAACAAGCTTGACGCGTCCCGGCAACTCGTTCCGGTGCTTGCTCAACAATTGGGCCACGCCCATACCGATTGCGGTATGGCCGTCATGGCCGCATGCATGCATAACACCCGCGTTTTGCGACGCATAGGGCACGTCGTTCATCTCGAGGATGGGCAGCGCATCCATGTCAAAGCGCAGCAGCACAACAGGCGCGTCGTCGGGCAGGCTTTCCGGCTCCACAACAGCCACAACGCCCGTCTTGCCCACGCCCGTAGTCACTTCCAACCCCAAATCCTGCAGGTGGCGCGCCACAATACCCCCCGTGCGCACTTCTGTAAAGCCAAGCTCGGGGTGCATGTGAAAGTCGCGCCGCCACTCCACAAGGCGCGGGGCCAACTCTTCAGCTTCCTGCTGCAAATCGCGAATCGAAAGCATTAACCACCATCTCTCAATGGAAACGATCTCTATGGAAACGATCTCAATGGAAACGATCTCAATGGAAAGGAAACTTGTAACACGCTAGACCGTTTGCGGCGCCAGCGCATCATAGATGTTGTGTACCTGCGCGCCGGAAAAGCGCGCGGTCTGCTGCGTGGGCGGCAGCGCCTCGTTGTAGAAAAAGGCAGGCAAATCATCGTCCGCCGCTGTAAAACCGGCGGCGGCGTTGAAGCGCTGCTCGTAGCGCAGCGTTTCAACGCCAAGCGTGGTGAAGAACGCCTCGCCCAATTGGGTGCCCAGCGCTGCGTTTATCGCCTCCAGAATGAACGCCACATTGGTGTTCGTCACTGTCATGCCGAAGATGCAGAGACCAAGCGAATCGTTGGCCGCCACCTTGATCTGATGTGCGAGCGAGCGCTCCATCAATTCAGGCAAATCCATGGCGCGTGAATTCAAGCGCGCCAGGTTGCCCGCCGTATGGTCAGCCCCCTGCGCCGTGGTCATCATGGTAATGCCTGTCACCTCGACAACGCGCGGATCATAAGCGCTAATGGCCTGTTTCTTGATTACGGGCACGCGTTGCGACCCATAGTGATCCCCCACGCGCGCCGTTCCCTGCGCCCACAACCGCCCCTGCGCTGTGCCCATGCCAATCTCGGCCAGGGCAGCGCCCATCCACGGCAGATCGCCAAATTCCGCCACGCCGCAATCCATCAGCACGCCCAGCGTGGCGCCCGTCTCGATGGTGTCAATCCCCAGGTCGTTGCACAGGTAGTTGACGGCGGCCAGGTCATCGGGGTGGGTGAGGCCGCAGTTCGTCCCCAGCAGCCCAAGCGTCTCATACTCTACAGGCGAAACAACTTCCTTGCCCGTGGCATCGACATAGATATTCGAACACTGGATCACGCAACCGGGCATACAGGCGTGCGTCTGCTCGCCACCGCGGCCGGTGTTGAGTTCGCCAATGTAGTCCCCGCCCATCCTGAACTCAACGCCCGCTTTCACGTCGGCCAATTGCCCCGCTGTGAAGTTGCGCACAGGCAGCCCGCCCATGAAATTCTGCGTGTCGGCCATGCCCATGGTGCCCACCTTGTTGTAAAACTCCACGACAACGGAATCTGCCTGCAGGAGACGGGCGTAATCCTTGATGTCGCTGTTGACCTTCTTCTTGTCATGGAGGGGGGGCACGCGATCCATATCGACGACGATCGCCTTGATACGCTTGCTGCCCATGACGGCTCCCACACCACCGCGCGCGGCCAGGCGCGCCGGGCGTCCCTCCTTGTCGCTGAAGGCAATGCCCGCCAGCAGCCCTTGATACTCGCCCACGGGGCCGCAGAGCGCCAGCGCCACCTTGCGCCCATAAGCTGCATAGAGCGCCTCCGCGCCAGCGTAATTGCCCAGCCCCAGGTAGGGCGCGGCGTCATCGAAGGCAATCGTGCCATCCTTGCCAAAGTGGATCACGGTCCACGTGGGCGCGATCCCCAGCAGAGTGAATCCGGCAATCGCAAGCTGGCCCAGCGCGTAGGCAAAGTTGCCGCCGCCGTTGGCTTCCTTGACACCGCCTGTAAGCGGGCTCTTGCAGCCCACGGAGATGCGGTTGGCATTGGAGAAGGTTGTGCCGGCAAAAGGCCCTGCCGAAAAGATCAGCGGGTTCTCCGGCCCCAGCGCATCGACGGTGGCAGCACCTGCCTCGACGAGCGTTTTGGCGATCAGGTAGCGCCCGGCGCGCGCGATTTCTTCGCCGTGCAGCGTGCGCGAATCAACGGCAAGGTCGTCAAGGTGAATGTCATAATAGGTGCGCATGGGATTGTGCTCTCCTCGTGCGGAATATGCAGTTCAGCGCAAAGCAGGGGCGCACAGCCGCGTTGGGCATGGCGGCTGTGAGGGGCAGTATAAAGCGTCTGGAGTGGCTTGTCCACCTGTGGAGGTTGGGTCGCGGCGGCGAATGGTGTGTCTCTGAAGTGCGGCTTCCGCTTTTGGAAGCCTCGCTTCAGCAGCAGTGGGGTTCAGCCGCTGCGGTAGCTCTTGCCGCCGAGCTTGGGCGCGCGCGCGGGGCTTTTGGGACCCTTACCCTGTGCTGGCGGAGGGGGCGAAGCAGGAGCTGCATCCACATCAATATCGTTCTTGTTCTCGGCTGCCGCTTGTTTGGCGGCGCGGCGGCGCGGTGGCGCGCTGGGCGGCGGCCTGCCGGTAATGCCTTCCTGCATGTAGGCCAGCCCCTGTGCGGCGAACTCTTCAGGGTACAAGTCCATCTCGGCCGCCATACGGCTCATCTGCGTTGTACTCACGCCCAGGGTTGTATCGGGAAAACTACGAGGCGCCTCAAGAATCAGCAATCCGTCGAACTTCATTTCCAACAGCGCGCGCCAGAGCACGTCCCACTGCACGGCCCCGGAGCCAATCGGCCCGCCCGTGTTCTCCACCGCGCGCACGCTGTGCAGAAGCGCCCCGGCGCGATGCACCGCCGCCGCCAGCGATGGCTCGCCAATATGCAGTTGCAGCGTACTGAGCCCCAGGCGCAGCGAGGCGGAACGCACGGCGTTCACCAGCGTTTGCGTTTGCGCCACGGTGTTGACAATGCGGCTCTCAAAGCGATGCGCCGGTTCCAGGGCAAGGACAATGCTGCGCGCCTCGGCCTCGTCTGCAAGGTCGGCAAGCACGTCAACCAGGAGCGCGCCGTCGCCGGGGCCCACGCTCGTTTCCATGTCACCGGGGGCGTACAGGAACGCACCACTCAGCGACGCAACGCCAAGCGCTTCGGCTGTGCGCAGCACCTGCCCCAGGAAAGCACGCGCGCGCTCAGCATGGCGCACCACCGAACAACCGCGCGGCAATGCCGTGCGGCCCAGCAGCGTGATGTGAGCCTTTTGCGCAGCCGCGCGCAAGGCCGCTGCATCAATGTCATACGTTGTAAAGAGGGGGATTTCAAGCGCGTCGAAGCCAAGATGCGCCGCCGATTCAACGGCGCGCAGCGCGGCGGGGCGGCTCCAGCCCTGGGCAAAGGTTGTTGCCTGCACGCCGAAAAGCGGCATACGTGGCTCCGAATTGAAAATCGACAGGGTGCGTGCAAGGGCGCTGTGAAAACTGATTACCTCTCAATTATCACTTCTGCGCGCCATCTTGGCAAGGTGAATTGCAGGCGAATGGGGCCACGCGAAAATCCGCAATGCGCGGGAGCGCCGCATGGGCCAGTTGGCCGGCCATACTGAGTATGCGAAAATAAGGCATCTCATCCATCTGTAGCCCATGCCTCTGCCACGAGATCACCCTATGCTCAGATTCTGGAAGCGCTTTCTGGATCCCATCGATGTGCTCTCGGAATCCATCTACAGCGTACTCATTCTCATGACCTTTACAATGGCCGTGCGCATCTTCGATACCGACATTGCTGCGCGCCCCGATTTCGCACAATCCTGGGTGCATAGCCTCTTCGTTGCCGCTCTGGGCTGCGCCATTGCGTGGGGTTTTATCGATGCCGTCATCTACATTCTCACGTCGCTTGCTGAGCGCAGTCAGGCGCGCCGCTTTGTGCGCAGCATTGAAACAGCCGACAACCACGCGCAGGCTGTGGCGCACGTGGCGGAAATGCTGGATTCACGCATTGGGGAGGTGACGACAGAGGCCGAGCGTGCACGCCTTGCGGTCTCCGTTGTGAAAAACCTCGCGGGTTACCACCCTGCCGAAACGTGGGTCAAGCGTGACGACATTACCGGCGCGCTCGCGCTTTTCAGCGTCGCCATCGTCAGTACACTGCCGGTGGTGCTGCCGTTGCTGCTGGTGCGCGATCCATTTGTTGCGTTGCGCGTCTCAAATCTCGTCTCCGTTGCATACCTTTATCTGATTGGCTATTGGTGGGGCAAGTATGCCGGCACAAAGCCAGTGCGCGCGGGGCTTATGGTTGCATTGACAGGCACAATCCTGGTGATCGTTGCCATTCCCCTCGGTGGCTGAGAAGGGCTGCGGCCGCTTTATCCTCCGCTCATTCCAAGCGCAGAAGACGATTCTCCCATGATCAAATTTTGGACACGCCATCTTGATACTCTCGACATCCTGTCGGCCGCGGTCTATGGGATTATGATCGTAATGATGTTCACCATATCGGTGCACATCTTCAGCCACGGTTTGGGCGCCATGACCACCCGCGCCGAAGTCAACAGTCTCTTCAAGGCGGCAGTGAGTTCGGCGCTCACGTGGGCCTTTATTGATGCGGTCATCTTCCTGCTGGGCTCCGTTGCAGAGCGCGATCAGTCGGGGCGCCTTGTGCGCTCGGTGCAAAGGGCGCCCAGCCGCCAGCACGCCATTGCCGAAGTCTCAACGCTGCTGGGTGATCGCTTGTATGATGTCACCAATGAGGAAGAGAGGGGCATACTCGCCTCCTCGATTGTGAATCAACTCAACAATCGCAAAGCGCACCACGGCGCAATCACGCGTGATGACCTTGTGGCTGCGTTTGCCATGTTCACTGCAGGCGCAGCGGGCACGCTGCCTATCTCGCTTCCCCTGCTTCTCATCCCGGATCCCTGGCTGGCCTTGCGCATGTCCAATGCCGTTGCCATCATTTCGCTCTTCATCATGGGCTACTACTGGGCAAAGCACGCAGGTGTACGCCCTGTGCGCACCGGCCTGGTTATTGCCATGGTGGGGACGCTGCTTGTCATGGTGGCAATCTGGTTCGGGGGTTGACATACATGCGGCGCGCAGCCGTGTTCGTTTCGCATACGAAGGAAAGCGCATATGAACTCGACAGATGCCA
>DIAV01000147.1:11917-17311 GCA_002415895.1 Anaerolineales bacterium UBA5069
GCCATCCCCGACGCGCCCATCATCCTTGCGCTGGACGATCCACGCGCGACACTCGCACAGGTGGGCGGTAAAGGCGCGAACCTGGCGCGCATGGCACGCGCCGGATTGCCGGTGCCGCCCGGCCTGCTGGTAACCACCGCCGCATACCGCGAGTTCGTTGCGGCCAACGGGCTGGAAGCCGTCATCGCGG
The DNA here is from genome assembly GCA_002415895.1 of Anaerolineales bacterium UBA5069. Classification (GTDB taxonomy): domain Bacteria; phylum Chloroflexota; class Anaerolineae; order Caldilineales; family Caldilineaceae; genus UBA5069. The sequence goes on from DIAV01000147.1 coordinate 12,108, forward strand.
GCGCGCTGCACGGGCTGGACACGTCGTCACCTGCGGCGCTTGAGGAAGCCTCGGCGCAGATTCGCGCCGCCTTCGCCAGCGGCCGTGTGCCGCGCCCGATTCTGCGCGCATTCACCAGCGCCTATGGCACATTGGAAGGGCGCGCCGTGGCCGTGCGCTCATCAGCCACCGCCGAAGATCTGCCGGAACTCTCCTTCGCCGGGCAGCAGGATACTTTTCTCAACGTGTTGGGTGCGCTGTCGCTGCGCCGCGCCATCATCGATTGCTGGAGCAGCCTGTGGACGGCACGTGCGATTGGCTACAGGGCGCGCAATAGCATTAATCAATCCGATGTCGCGCTTGCGGTCGTGGTCCAGGCAATGGTGCAGAGCGAGGCATCCGGCGTCCTGTTCACAGCCAATCCGCTTACCGGCCTACGCGATGAAACGGTCATCGACGCCACCCTTGGGCTGGGTGAGGCGCTTGTCTCCGGCCAGGTGGAGCCTGACCACTACATTGTGGAGAGCGCCACAGGGCGCATCCGCAGCCGCGTATTGGGTGCCAAGGCCATCTCTATCCGCGGGGCGGGCGCGGGCGGCGTGGAGAAGATCAGCGCAGACGCGGCCTCGCGTCAGGCCCTGCCCGACGCCGCCATCGTTGCGCTCACGGCACTTGGGCAGCGCGTTTCCACGCTCTACGCCAACGTCCCGCAGGACATTGAGTGGGCATGGGCAGACGACACGCTTTATCTCCTTCAGGCGCGCCCCATCACCTCGCTTTTCCCCCTGCCCGATACGCTGCCGCCGGGCGAGTTCGCGCTGCTCTTTTCCATGGGCTCGGTGCAGGGGATGCTGGATCCCTTCACGCCCATGGGACTGGAGTTCTTTAGACGCATCTCGGCCAAGGGGTCGCAACTTTTTGGCTACAACTTCGCGCCGGGAGAGGTGCCCGCGCTGCATGTGGCCGCACAACGCATTTGGCTGCGCTTTAATCCCCTTCTGCGTAACCGCCTTTCGCAGCGCATCTGGCTTGGCTTCTTCAGCCAGGTCGATGCCGAAGCATCGGCGCTGCTTTCACCACTGCTTGCAGACGTTCGCGTGCAGCCCCAACGCGCGCTGCCTACGCCACCCACCCTGCGCCGCATTGTTGGGCTGCTCAAGCGCCTCGCACCCTACATGGCCGCTGCCATACGCGACCCCAATGCTTCGCGCGTTGCGTTGGAAGCCGCGATTGAGGCACACATGGCGGCAGGCGCGGCACAGGCCGCCGCAACGCGCACGCTGAGCGAGCGCATTCGCGTGACCGAGCAACTCATCGACGATGCTTTTCTTGTGCTCATCCAGATTCTGCCGCGCATGGTGATTGGGATGGCTTGCTTCTTCCGCCTGCTCAACCTCGCCGAACGCGTGGGCATGCCGCCCAGCCAGGCGCTGGAAATGGTGCGCGGCCTGCCTCATAACGTGACAACCACCATGAACCTTGCGCTCTGGCAAGCCACGGTCGCCATTCGCAACGACGCAGCGGCGCTGGCTGCCTTCCAATCGGGCGAGGCTGCAGCGCTGGCCCAGGCATACCTGGACGGGTCACTGCCGAATGCTGCCCAACACGCGCTGGCAGGCTTCCTGCACAACTATGGCATGCGGGGCGTGGCCGAAATTGACTGCGGGCGCGTGCGCTGGCGCGAAGACCCAACCCAGGTTGTGCAGATGGTGCAGAATTATCTGACCATTGCAGACGCCGCGCAGTCACCCGCGGCTGTCTTTGCGCGGGGCGCGCAAACTGCCCAGCGCACGCAGGCGCAGCTTGTTGCAGCCGTAGAGAAAAAGTTGGGGCCGCAACAGGCGGCGCTGGCGCGTGCCTATGTTGTGCGCCTGCACGCACTGGCCGGACTGCGCGAAACGCCCAAGTTCAGCATGATTCGCATTATGGGGATCGTGCGCCACATGCTGTGGGAAGGCTACGCGCAGTTGGTGGCTGCCGGGCTACTCGAGAAAGCCGAGGATGGCTTCTTCCTCACCTTGAACGAACTGCGCGCGGTGGACGCAGGCTATGTCATCGACTGGAAGGCGCTTGTGCGCGAGCGGCGTGCGCAGTGGGCGCGCGAGGCGCAACGCAAGCAGCTTCCGCTGCTGCTCGTCTCCGACGGGCGCACCTTTTATGCCGGTGCGGGTGCAGCCCAAAGCACGACAGATGCCAGTGTGCTCGTCGGCAGCCCTGTCTCGCCCGGCGTGGTTGAGGGCATTGTGCACATTGTGTTTGAGCCGCACGGCGCCGAACTGCAACCGGGCGAGATACTCGTCTGCCCCGGCACTGACCCCGCCTGGACACCGCTCTTCCTCACTGCGGGGGCGCTCGTCATGGAATTGGGCGGCATGATGACGCACGGCTCGGTGGTGGCGCGTGAGTACGGCATCCCCGCGGTGGTGGGTGTGACAAATGCAACGCGCCGCCTGCAAAGCGGGCAGCGCGTGCGTGTTGATGGTTCGTCCGGTCGTGTGACCGTGCTGGATGGAATTACCCCCTAAGCGAGGGGCGCTCCACTGTCGCCGCTACTCCCCCTGCGCGTCTGCCTCTGCTGCTTCTGCGCCCTGCGTGGCGGGGGCCACATCGATATCCAGTGCATCTGCATACGCAGCAGGCGGCGGGCTCTGCGGCGCAGGCGCCAGCCAGCGCAGCATCTGCGCAGTGACGGCGTCGCTGCGGTAATACCCAATGTGCGTCGCGTCCACCTCGGCTGTAAGCAGCAAGCCGCCCGGGTGGTTGACCATGGGCACCGTCATGCAGCTGCGCATCCCCACCACCCAGTCGTTATCGCCTTCATAGAACCAGTCTGCGGCCGCATCCAGCCCCGCCGCAAGCACACGTCGCCACTGTGCAGCACGCGCTGCGGGCGCGCTCTGCGCATTGCCTGCAATGACGTGATAGTGCAGGCGTGCCCCGTTGCGCGTGTTGTTGAGCTCTTCAAGCAATGGCGCATTGGGGTGCATAGCACCCGGCCCCTGCATTTGCCACGCCACAGTGCCCAGCGCCCATGCAATCAGCAAGGCAGGCGCGGTGGGCGCGGGCAAATTCAAGAGCAGCATCAGAAGCCACGGCGTGAAGAGCGCGGTTGAGGCCAGCGGTGTACCCAGGTTGGGCGGCCCTGTAAAGAAGCAACGCTGCACAAAAGCATCGCCGCCCAGCAACTCCACATAGACACGTGCCACCAGCGCACCCATGCTGTGTGCAAAGAGGTCAATCGTGGCGCCGGGCGCTTCGTTCATGGCCAGTGCGGCAACCGCGTCGCGCAGGCGCTCGCCATTGGCGCGCACATCTGTGTGCAGGCTCTCCCACTCGAAGCAAAGGATGCGATCATAGATTGGGCCGTTTGGCCTGGCCTGTATCCCAATCAGCCATTCGGCTTCCTCTGTGCTGTTGTCCGCAAAGCCATGCACAATGATCGCAATGCGCTCATGGGGCCGCGCACGCGTGGCTGCAGTGTAGCGTAACGTGCCGCCAGGCACAGCGCGTACAAAGGCGGCGCGCGATGCCGATGCAGCCCAGGCGCCTGGCACAAAGCGCACGGCAAAGAGACCCACATCCACCGCAGGTGCGCCGCGCACCTCACACAGGAAGATGCGCAGCGCGCGTGCAGCTTGCGCAGCGCCCGTTGCGCCGTCGCCGTCCGTTTTGCCGCCATCGTGACCGTCCCCGGAGGCTTCATCAAGCGAGGGCAGCCAGGTCACTTCAAGCGCGTGGCCACCTACTGGGCAGCGACCCACAGGGTACGCATTCACGCCGTCCCAGGCAAAGGCGAGCAGTGCCGCGCCGGCGGGTGGCGCAATGTGCACTTGCATGGGCGTTGCCGCGCTCACAAGGCGGCGGCTCTGCGCGCCGCAAACCAGCTCAAAACCGGCAATTGCCTGCCCGGCCGTTGCACCCACGGTTGCATGAGGTCGGAAATGCATGGGGTGCGCGGCCAGCGCAGCAGGCCACGCAGCTTCCGCCTGCTCGGCGCGCGCGGTTGGCCCAAGCCACTGCAACGAACCCAAGAAGCCAGGGGGCGTCTCTACACGCGGCAACGCGCGCGTTTGCGCAGTTTGCCCCCCCACCAGGTGGAGCGCGCCGGCGGGTGGCAGCAGGCGCAAACCACACTCCGCCGAAACCCATGGATCGGGCGGGGGCAACGGCGCGCTGCTCATGCCCGCCTGTGTCACTTCAAGCACGCTGCCCAGAGGCCCCTGCTCCAGCAGCGCCGCCGCCATTGCTTCTGCCGCGCCATAGACGCGGAAGATCAGGCGCGCTTCCACAGCATCCTCGGGAAGTGGCGTGTGCACCTGCTGATCAAGATGGGCGCTGCAGCCAATTGTGCGGGTGGCGCCGGGGGCCAGTGGCTCCGTGCGCGCGCCCGGCAGCGGCCACACACAGGCAATATCGCAGAGCGGACCGAAGCGGAAGAGCGCAATCTCAAGGGGGCGCGCGCTGTGGTTGGTTACATGCACCACCAACGGCATACCGCCCGCCACATGCAATTCACCTGCGCTGCTTTCAAGCGGAGCAGAATGGGCAAAGCCGCCCTCGTCAAAGACCAGGCGCTCCAGCGTGAGCGAAACGCTCTCCGAGGGCAGCTCGGCGCTGCTGCCCCGCTGCGCAAGCGCCGCAGCGTAGCGCGCACGGTGCGCCAACTCTGCACGCATATCGTCAACGGCTTCGGGGGCAAAGGCGTGCGAAATGCGTTCGCCCGCTGCATCACAAAGCCAGAACGCGCCATCAGCGTGCACAACCGCCACGTCCTCTGCCTTGTCCACCCTCTGCGCAACCGCGTTGATGCGCGCGGCCAATGCGCCGCGCTCGTCACTCGCGATCTGTGGCTCGGCCACACCTGCATACCGCACACGCATGCGGCTGCGCCCCGCCTGCACCACGGCGGCCGGCGCGGGCAATGCGGGCAACGCGCCTTCAACAAGCGTGCAGAGGCTGTACTCAAGCCCTGCACGTGCAACTTCCACAACGGCCAGTGTGGGTGGGCCGATCTCACGCTCGCGTGCAGGCAGAGAATCTTCGGCCGCATCGTCTGCAACGGAGTCATCGTCAACAGGGGGCGCGTCATCATCCAGAGCAGGTGGTGCAGCGGGCGCATGGACGGGCACAACGATAGCGCGGCTGCCGTTGAGCAGGCCATGGGCGCGCCCGGCGTCAAGCCAAAGCTGCCCCTCGTCGTCACGCATGACGCTAATGGGCGGCGC
>DIAV01000147.1:17422-26294 GCA_002415895.1 Anaerolineales bacterium UBA5069
CAATCACGCGCGCCGCAAAATCCGCCCAGGCTGGCGGCGCGCCGCTCGGCAGCGCAAGCAATATTTGCTGCAGCGCAAAGGTAAAGCTGCCGCGCGTGGTAAAGTCCTCGGCATCGAGTAAGGCTTGTTCGCGCACAGCCTCACCCCAGTGCGCCGCCGTCAGGAGTGACGTGCCGCATTCGCGCCACGCGCCGGATTCGCTGCCGAAGCCGCTGTCACTACCGCGCCCCTGCCGCATGTCGGGTGCGCACGCACGCGCGCCGGACGCTGTGGCCATGTGGCCGCAATCAAGAATCATTGTGGCAGCGCAGCCGTGCGCCCGCAACGCCGCCATGCGCTCCACAAAATCGGCGGGGCATAGGTCGCGCCCACCAGACACGCGGCTGTCGTACGCGACGATCGTGTCGACCATGCGCGGGACCGCTGTGTGCGTATCCAGCAACTGTGCGCCATAGCCGGCAAAATAGATGAGGAAGTGGGGTGCGGGCGCGCCCGCCTTGTGTTTCCGCGCCCAGCGCGCTGCACGCGCAACGAATTGTGTGTCAACATGCTGCAGGATGGCCGCGCAGGTCGCTTCATCATCCTGGAGCAGCGCCAGATTCTCCACAGCCACACCGTAGCGTGCGGCCACGCTGCGGCGTAGCGCGCGCGCATCGGCAACAGCCCCATGCAGAGGTGCAAGCGCCGCTTCCGGGTGATAGGTGTTAATGCCGATGAAGAGGGCAAAGATTGGCGGTGTCTCTTCCACCAGGGGACCTTTCCTGTGGCGCAATGGAGCGCGGTGAAGCAGTTGCAATGTGAAGAAGGCTGCGCGACGGCGCTACTGCGGCGCTACTGCGGCACCATCTTGCTGCTGCGATCATAAAGCAGCGAGCGCGCGCCGTCAAAATGGCTCATGCGGCGGCACGCAGCAGGCGCGCGGCGGCGGCGCCCGCCACTCTTGCTTGCAGCGAGCGTGGTATAATTGAACGCTATGGATCATATAGCATCTGCAAATCAGCACAAACCGGGTGGCGAAAATGCAGCAGGCGGCGACGTCCGCTTGTCTCCCCACGCGCTGGAACTCGTGCTCAACTCGGCCCCTGTGGCCATTGTCGCGGTCAATCGCCGCGGCGAAATTGTCTTTGCCAACGAGAAGCTGAGCGAGCTTTTCGGCTATGCACATACCGAGCTTGTGGGCATGATGCTGGAGGTGCTCATGCCCGAGCGCTTTCATGCCGATCACGTGGCCCACCGTGACCGCTACGCTGTGCATCCCCACGCGCGCACCATGGGTTCAGGCATGGAACTCTCGGCGCGCCGCAAGGACGGCGTGGAGTTCCCCATTGAGGCAGGACTAAGCCAGCTGCGTGTGGATGGCGAGATGCTCACGCTCGGTTCGGTGGTGGATGTCAGCAAGCGCAGGGCCACCGAAGAGATGCTGGAGCGCGGCGTCGAGGAGCGCACACGCGAAATTGAACGCCGCCGCCGCGTGGCCGATTCGCTGCGCGATGTCCTCGACATTCTCAACTCCAATCGCCCCCTGCAGGAGATTCTCGACCACATTACCATGCAGGCCAGCCATCTCCTGGGCGCCGAAGCATCCGCCATCTACCAACTCGAGGATGACGAACAGCCGCTCCAGATCCTGGCGAGCCATGGCCTCTCACCCGAGGAGATGGGGCGCGCCGCTGACATGGCAGGCGGCTTTGTTGTGGAAACCGCCTACGACGCCAATGGGGCCTATCGCGCGCAGCTTGCCGTGCCGCTGGCCACGCGCAACGACATCTTCGGCGGCCTCATGCTCTACTATCGCCAGCCGCGCCGCTTCACATCTGAGGAGATTGAACTGGCCGTCACCTTTGGCGAGCAGGCCAAGCTTGCCATTGAGAACGCTCGATTGCGCGCCCAATCAGCGCAAATGGCCGTGGCCGCCGAACGCAACCGCATTGCGCGCGACCTGCATGATTCAGTGACGCAAACGCTCTTTTCGGCCAGCCTGATTGCCGAAGTGCTGCCCCGCCTGTGGGAAAAGGACCATGACGAAAGCGTGCGCCGCCTGGCCGAACTGCGGCTGTTAACGCGCGGCGCGCTGGCCGAAATGCGCACGCTGCTGCTCGAACTGCGCCCCGCCACGCTGATTGAAGTGGACATCAACGAGTTGCTGCGCCAGCTCACCGAAGCGGCGATTGGGCGTGCGCGCATTCCCGTCGCGCTGAATGTGGAGGGCACAGCCCCTGTACCGCCCGATGTGAAAATTGCCTACTACCACGTGGCGCAAGAGGCGCTGAACAACGTGACCAAACATGCGCGCGCCGACAATGCCGCAATGACGCTCGTGCGCAACCCGGGCCATGTTGTGCTGACGGTGCACGATGATGGGCGCGGCTTCGAGCAAACTACGGTTACACCTGAACATTTGGGACTCACAATCATGCACGAACGCGCCGCCGATATTGGCGCGGCGCTCGCGATTGAGAGCGCGATTGGCGCAGGAACCAGAATTTCGATAACATGGACTGCGCATGAGTAACCCATCAACTGCACCACTGCCCGACAATATGCCCAACCATGCCGACACGCTGCGCCCCATCCGCGTCATGCTGGTGGATGATCACGCTGTCGTGCGCAGTGGCCTCATGGCCTTTCTGCTGGCCTTTGAAGACCTGAACCTTGTGGCCGAGGCCAGTGATGGCGAGGAGGCTGTGCGCCTTTGCGCACGCGTGCAACCTGATGTTGTACTCATGGACCTGATGATGCCGCGCATGGACGGCGCCACAGCCACGCGCCTGATTCGCGAGAATCATCCGGAAACCCAGGTGATCGCCCTCACCTCCTTCAAGGAAGAGGACACCATTCAGGATGCACTGCGCGCAGGTGCGATTGGCTATCTGCTCAAGAATGTCTCGGCAGACGACCTGGTGAATGCAATTCGTGCCGCGCACCGTGGCCGCCCCACCCTCGCGCCCGAGGCCACCCACGCGCTCATTCACAGCGCCACCCACGCCGGCTATCCCCCCGTGGGCCATGACCTGACGGAGCGCGAACGCGAGGTGCTTGCACTCCTCGCAGCAGGGCTCAACAACAGCCAGATTGCCGAGAACCTCTTTGTAAGCCGTTCCACCGTCAAGTTCCACGTCAGCAGTATCCTCTCCAAATTGCACGTCTCGAATCGCACCGAGGCTGTTGTGCTGGCACTGCAGCAACGCCTTGTCCCCCATCCGCCCAACCCTATGGGCGAAAGCCACATATAACGCCGCCTCGCCATTCGTCAGCCCAACCACAACCGCCGTCTGTTTCCACACTAGCCAAATGACCAGGTGCAAGACTCAACGTGGGACGGGCGCGCCTCTCGTCCTGTGGAGGTCGCATTCTGCACGTATTGCGCGTACAGTGGTAGGAATCGCGCGCTGCGCATAAAGTGTGCGCGCCCTGATTCGCATTTGCGGTTGCCTGTGCCTTTGATTGCCGCCTGGTTGCACATCTTGTCACGTTTAGCTCCCATCTATAGCGCCGCCGCCCCCGTGCATCCTCTTTTGCTCATCGTCACCATACTGTGAGGAAATCCTCAGGGAGGGTATATGGTCGAGCATCCGCGAAGCAAGTTCGGTCTGGAAAATCATGGCATTCTGAACCCGGGCGCTGTCTATTGGAATACCTCAACCCCCGGACTCTACGAGCAGGCCATTCGCCGGCGCGAGGGACACATGGCGCACCTGGGGCCGCTGGTGGTGCGCACCGGTCAGCACACAGGCCGTTCACCGCGCGACAAGTTCATCGTCAATGAAGCCGGCTCGAGCGACAAAGTGGCCTGGGGCAAAGTGAACCAGCCGATAAGCCAGGCCCAGTGGGAGATGCTGCACCGCCGCCTGCGCTCTTATCTGCAGGGCCGTGACCTCTTTGTGCAGGATTGCTATGCGGGGGCCGACAAGAAGTACCGCCTGCCGATTCGCATCGTTACAGAGCATGCGTGGACAGCGCTTTTCTCACGCAACCTCTTCATCCACAGTCACAGTTTTGATGAGCTCGTGCAGCACACGCCGGAATTTACGGTGATCCAGGCGCCCAACTTCTATGCCATCCCAGCCGAGGACGGCACCCGCTCGGAAGTCTTTATTTGCATCAACTTTGCCGAGCGCATGGTGATCATCGGCGGCACGCAATACGCCGGCGAAATCAAGAAATCGATCTTCAGCGTGCTCAACTACCTGCTGCCGCAGCGCGGCGTGCTGCCCATGCACTGCTCCGCCAACTACGGTGATCAGGGCGACGTGGCGCTCTTCTTTGGGCTCAGCGGCACGGGCAAGACGACGCTCAGCACGGACCCGCAGCGCACGCTCGTGGGCGATGACGAACATGGCTGGAGCGACAACGGCATCTTCAACTTTGAAGGCGGCTGCTATGCGAAAACAATCCGCCTCTCGCCCACGGCGGAACCCGACATCTACGAAGCCACGCGCCGGTTCGGCACCATCCTCGAGAATGTTGGCTACGATCCGGTGACAGGGCGCGTTGACCTTGATGACGAGTCACTCACCGAGAATACGCGTGCGGCTTATCCAATCAGCCACATTGCGCACGCCACCCGCAGCGGCGTTGCCGGTCACCCCAACAACGTCGTCTTCCTTACGGCCGATGCGTTTGGGGTGCTGCCGCCCATTGCGCGCCTGACGCCCGCACAGGCGATTTACCATTTTCTTTCCGGCTATACGGCCAAGGTGGCAGGCACGGAAAAAGGTGTCACAGAGCCGACAGCCACCTTCAGCGCCTGCTTTGGCGAGCCCTTCATGGTGCTTCCACCCCAAACCTACGCGCAGATGCTGGGCGAGCGCATTGCAGAGCAGGGCGCGCACGTGTGGCTCGTCAATACGGGCTGGAGCGGCGGCCCCTACGGCGTGGGCCGGCGCATCAAGATTGCCTACACGCGCGCGATGGTGCATGCCGCCCTGGATGGCGCGCTGGATGGCGTGCCTACACGCGTCGACCCCATCTTCCACACGGAGACGCCCACGGCCTGCCCTGAAGTGCCGAGCGAAGTGCTGGACCCCCGCCTGACATGGGGCGACAATGGCGCATATGATGCACAGGCGGCGCGTCTTGCCGCCATGTTTAACGAGAATTTCGAGAAGTATGCCGCCTCTGTGGATCAGGCTGTGCGTGCCGCGGCGCCCAACGCATAGGCGCCCAANNGGCAGCACGCGCTCGCCGGGCAACGACGATTGAGAAGACCCTGCTGCCATTGCGGCCGGTTGACATGAAGACGGGAGTCTGCAATTATGCGGGTGTTGTTGGCGGACGATCAGAAGGAATTACGGTCGGCCATGCGCCTGCTGCTTGAGCAGGAGCCTGACATGCAGTTGGTGGGGGAAGTCACGGAGGTGATAGACCTCATTGAAGAAGTGGGTGCGGCGCTGCCCGATCTCCTGCTTCTGGACTGGGAGCTGCCTGAACTCAAGGCGACAGACGCAGGCAAGCGGCTGCTGGCAGTGCTGCACGGGCGTCATCCCCACCTGCTTGTCATTGTATTGAGCGGGCGGCCTGAAAGCAGCCGCAGCGCCCTTGCCGCAGGCGCCAACGCGTTTGTGAGCAAAACCGAGCCGCCCGAAAAGCTCCTGGCGGCGCTGCAAAGTTTGCGCCGCATCGCGCACACCGACGGCAATTCCGAGTAACCAGTCACGCGGTTCACACAGACTAACGCAAGACACCGACTTCCTCACTCACACTGGACCCGAAAAGAGCATATGGCTGATTACGATCTGATCATCATTGGTGGCGGCCCGGCCGGATTGGCAGCGGCTGCCTATGCACTTCATGCCCAACTCTCCGTCGCGCTCATTGCCCCCGACCTGGGCGGCAAGGTGACATATCCCTTCGCGCTGCGCGAGATGCCTGCGCGTGACACCGTGTGGGGAGCGAGCCTTGTGCGCGAGCTGGAGATGCGCGTGCGCAACAACCTTGATCACCACATCAACGCCGATGTCAAAAAGCTTGAGCGGCTGCCTGATGGGCGCTTTGCCGTACATATGAACGTGGGCGCGCCGCAAACTGCGCGCGCCATCGTCCTGGCCACAGGTGCGCGCCCGCAGCGCCTCTACGTGCCGGGCGAGACCGAATACTGGGGGCGTGGCGTAAGCTTCTCGGCAATCAGCCATGCGCCTTTCTTCCAGGATCGCACCGTTGCCGTCATCGGCGCGGGCACACGCGCCGTCAGCGCCGTGCTCACGCTCGCGCCCCTGGCGCGCCAGATCTACTTCATCATTTCGCGCGCACAGGAATTGCAGGATACGCGTGCGGCCAATCTGGCGCTTAACCATCCCAAGGTGCTTGCCTTCCGCAATTGGGAAGTGCAGCAGGTTGAGGGTGATGAGTTCGTACGCAGCATTGATCTTGTGGGCGGCAATGGCGAAATTCGCCGCCTTGATGTGGAAGGCGTTTTTGTGCAGTTCGGGCTACTCCCCAACAACAGCCTCGTGCGCGAATTTGTGGCACTGGACGAGGATGGCCATGTCATCATCAATCAACGCTGTGAGACAAGCGTGCCCGGTCTCTTTGCCGCAGGTGACCTGACCAACATCCACGCCGAACAGGTGCCGGTCTCCCTGGGTGAAGGCGCCAAGGCCGCGCTGGCGGCATGGGAATATCTCGCGCTCCACCCTAAACAAGACCCCGCCTGACGCACATGCCACTTGCCCCAGCAATCGCGCCGGTACGCAGCCGGCGCACGGAAGAGCAACATCCAGAAGAGTGAAGTGGCAGGGGCAAGGCGTTGCGAAGTTGTTTGCAGAACGACAAAGCCGCAGCGCATCCGTGCGCTGCGGCTTCTTGTCTGGTGGCGGGCCGTGCAATGCCTTGCGCTTAGCAGCGCAGGATGCAGTCCTCCGAACCAAAGCTGTTTGGGGCATAGCCATCGGCAGCTTCGTCGTTGAACCAACTGCCGTCACTCTTCATATAGCGAAAGCGATAGCTCTTGCCAGGCTCCAACTGCACAGAGTAACTGGCCGTGCCGTTGGAACGCTTCACCATCTTGCCGTTGGCAGGATTCCAGCCGTTGAAATCACCGACGACAGCCACGTTGCTCTTGGCCCCATTGGCAGCCTGTACAAAGGTGACCTTGACCACGTCACCCTTCTTGGTTTCTTCGCGCTTGATCATGTGGATATCTCCTTGTGTGTGCGCACCCTGTGCGCAATACGAACCATTTCCAGCCGAAGCCTGTCCGGCCGATCCGTGTCTCTGAGCTCGTGATGAGTTGAACGCCAGCCGATGCAGTTGAGCGCCGCATTCGAGTTGCCCTGACGCCCGTCCAGACGCAGCGGCCATGGTAGCACATGCGAGCGGAAGTGCTGAAATCCACGGCCACGGCGCGCCGCTACCACTCGAGCGGCGAACTGATGTGTAGCATGAATCACCCTCCACTTGCCAGGAAAGAGCCGCTTGCTATGAAGAGCGACAGCACAACGCCCGGCACGCTTTGGTCGCTCCATGCCACGCGGCAGGCGCCTGGCGCGTGGGCACGCCCGCCGCGCATCATCGTGGTGGGTGCGGGCATGGCAGGCCTTGTGTGTGCGCGCTTGCTGCATGACAGCGGCTGCACCGTGACTGTGCTGGAGGCGCGCGCCCGCCTCGGTGGCCGCCTTTGGACGGAGACGCGCCTGGGTGTCCCCACTGACCTCGGCGCATCGTGGATTCATGGCGCCGATCACAACCCGCTTAGCACATGGTGCCGTGCAATTGGGCTGCCTCTCGCCTTTGCACCCACGGGCAGCCGCCGCTTCTATGCGGATGGCGCGTTTATGCGAACGCCTGCGCTGGCGCGCAAGACGTGGCGGGGTCTTGTCGCGGCAGCCGCGGCAGCGGGGCGCGCGCAGTGGCAGGCACGGCGTACTGCCGTACCGGCGTCGCTCGGCAGCGTTATGGAGCCGCTTATTGCCAATCCACGCCTGCCCCCACTGGACAGGCGCTTCCTCGCATGGATTACCTCCATGAGCGAGAGCGTGGAAGGCGCACCTGCGGAGCGCATCGACATCGCCCACTGGTATCCGGGTGAGGCGAACGGCGTCAACGCGCTGCCCGTGGGGGGTTATGGCCGCCTCGTGGCTGACGCTGCTACGGGCCTGGCTGTGCGCTGTGAAACGCCCGTGCGCGTTATTCGCTACACGCGCACCGAGGTCACGGTAGAGACGGCCAATGAGCTCTTCACCGCTGATGCTGTTGTGGTCACTGTGCCGCTGGGCATCCTCAAGGATGACGTGATTCGTTTTGAACCGCCGCTGCCTGCCCCCAAGCGTGCGGCGATTGCGCGCCTTGGCTTTGGCGGTGATGCCGTTATGAACAAGATTGTGCTGCGCTTTGACAAACAGTTCTGGCCCGACACCAACGAGCGCTCGATTGTTCTGCCCGCGCAACCCGATGAGCGCGGGCGCTACACGAATTGGATCAACGTTGCACAGCTCCTTAAGGCCCCCGTGATTATGGGATTTGCCAGCGGGCGCGCCGCCGCCATGCTGGAGCACAGTTACGATGACGCTGCCAGCGTCGAACTGGCGCTCGCCAATCTAGCGCGTTTGACCGGCACGCAGCCACCTGCGCCCACGGGCGTCATTGTGACACGCTGGCTTAGTGACCCGTGGGCACGCGGCGCATACTCCTACAACAGCGTGCACAGCAGTGACGCTGACCGTTTGGATTACGCGCGGCCTGTGGGTGATCGCGTTTACTTTGCGGGCGAGGGCACGCAGGCCGTCGACTACGGCACGGTGCAGGCAGCGCTGCGCTCGGGCGTGGATGCGGCATCCGCCATCTTCAGACACTGGGCAGGCATGGAGCCGACACTCGCCAATGCGCCGTGGCACGAAGCCGGCAGCGCACACTAAATGGTGCGTCTCTGAAGTGC
>DIAV01000147.1:26355-26622 GCA_002415895.1 Anaerolineales bacterium UBA5069
AATTGTGACTTTACTGCCAGCCGCCTGCGCCTACGTCCAGTAGGAATAGACCGACGGGGCGTTCTCTCCGCCGGGCGCACTCCACTGGAAGATCCACCACGCATCGTAGGGGCTCAGGTTGACGCAGCCGTGGCTGCGCGGGCGCCCAAAGGCGTCATGCCAGTAGGCCGTGTGCAATGCATAGCCGCCGTGGAAGTAGCAGGTCCACGTCACTTCCTCAAGGAAGTAGCCCGGCCCCGCCATGCGGCGCGATTCGAGCCGCCACCA
>DIAV01000147.1:26820-36526 GCA_002415895.1 Anaerolineales bacterium UBA5069
GCGTAGACCGGCTTGTCCCCCTCATAGGCAATGGCTGTCTGCTCCTTCAGGCAGACGCCAACCCAGCGCTCGTCCGCCTTGATGCTCGCTGGGCGGGGCTTTGCACGGGCGACGCCAATCCACGTAGCGCTGGCCCACTGATCCTTGCCAATCCGGTACCACCGCGAACCGGCCGCTGTGGCCTCCTCAAGCACCGGCACCATTTGATTGTGCTGCAACTCGCCCACAACCTCGCCATTGGGCGTCTTGCGCACATTGAGCGTGGGCGACACCACCCAGCCCAGCGGCAGCGCTGCGCGCGCAAGGGAGGCAGGCACGGGCGAGCCTACCGGCTCCAGCGATGTCGGCGGCTCCGGCAGGGGCTCATCAGCGGGCATGTCGTCATTGGCCGAAGCGTTGATCAGGCGCACATAGCCTGCATGCACCCAGCGGTTTTCGCCAATGCGATACCACTTTGCGCCGGCAACCGTCGTTTCCTCGTAGATGGTAACGAGGGCGCCGTAGCGCAGCGAGCCGATCGGCGGGTTATTGTAGAAGACGCCCGGACGTGCGCGCACATTAAGCACACCCGCAATTACAGTGCCCTTCTTCTCGCCAGTGGGCGGTGGGGGTGGTGGTGGCGGTGGGGGTGGCGGCGGTTGCGTGCCGCCTCCATCCAGCAGTTCGCCACGCAACGCCGAAGGGATGACGATAGTCACCGACGAAGCGGGGATCCAGTCGAATGCGCCCGTCTGGTACCAGATCTGGCCGTTGGTGGCCACTTCCTGGCGAATGGCAACATAAGTGCCCGGCGCCAGGCTGCGCGAAACGCCGCCCCCGGGGGCGGTGTAGGTGCGCGTCCATGCCCAGTTGGGACGTGCATAGCGAAAGGGCAGCCACGCCGGCGCAGCGTTGACGACCATGGGCACTTCAATGTCGGCCAGTGGCACGCGCACGTCTGCGGCAGGCTTCTTCACATCCGCCGGCGCGGAGAAAGCCTGCTCCGGCTCCGAATCGGCAATCTCGATTGAGGTTTCGCCCAGCAAGGCCACGCGGAAACCATCAGCGTCCACAAGGTCTGCAGCAATTGTATAGGTGCCGTGCTTGTAATAGACGGCAGTCAGTGCGTTCTCCTGCGCCGCCATAGCGCCATCCAGGAAGAACGACTGGCCCGCGCCGCTGTCAATGCGCACGCGCTGGGTGCGCCCCAGCCACTCAACGCGCACGTTAATGGTGACGTTGAATGGATCGGTGCGGTCGCGCCGCGCTTGAAAGAGCGCAAGTGTGGGCGTGCCGCCAGTGGGCTGCTGGGGCGCAGTCTTGGGCGTGCCCACAGGCGCCTCATACCGCTCGCTGCCCCATGCGAGCGCGGCGACAAAGGGCCCTTTGCCCGCATAGGTGTGGCGTCCGACCTCAATATCGGCGTTGGCACGCCAATCCGCAACGGATGGAGCGCAAATCGTGCCCACCTCGATTGCATGGCCGTCGCCCGTTTCCACGCGCACATCAGCGCATTCTGCGGGTGCGCCTTCGGCAGGCGCGCCAAAACGCAGCACAAAGCGCGCGCGACGCGACGAGGGATCATACATAACAACAAATTGTCTGGCGGAACTCATGCGACCTCCTGGGTGGTTATGATGGCGGCGGCCAGGTCACATCGCCTGTGGTGGAGGGGATCACCGGCGTTTGTGTTGCTTGGATATGCGATTATGTCTGATAGTGCTTGCGCTGTGCTGCTTGCGTCATTCCAGACATCCCAACGACAGTACCTGCGGCCAACCGTTTCGCGCGCGATTGCATGCGCGGGACGGTCAACGCAAATCGGATCGCCTGGGTGCTGCCAGCTTCGTATTGTACTCGAGCAAAAAGAAGTCGGCAATGCGGCGCAACGCAATATTGGGGCTTCGCAATTGTCGCCCACAGATCGCGCACGGTCGATTGTCACCGTAGCAAAGGACCTCCCGGCCCTCGATGGCGCGCAGCGGCTCATGCACCGTGTTGCGTCTCGGGCATGGGCAGGCGTCGCAGCCGGAACGCCAGCGTGGGTGGGAACTCGGGATAATTGCCAAATGAGTAGAAGTGGTTTGCTGCGCCCGTTGGATATATGGGCTCTTCAAGCGCGTCCATGACAAGCCCGGCGGCAAAGGCGGGCGCGAGCAGGTCGGCCAGGGCGCGGTGAAAATACCAGTGCGGTTCGGGCTCCCCCGGCGCGCCGACACCTTTCTCTGCGCGCGGCGTGCGATAGCCCCACAGCTTGAGCGAGTACTCTACCCGCAGCGTGCCGTCGCGTTCAATCAACGTTGCAGCACGTGCGCTGTCACCGTGATGTAGAACGGGGTGGGTTGTGACAACCACGAAACGGCCACCTGGCTTGAGCAGGTGCGCCACTGCAGTAAAGAGCGGTGCAATGTCGGCAATGTCCATGAGCGCCATTGTTGAAAGCGCCGCGTCAAATGCGCCGCCGCCCAATGTGGCAAGCTGCGCCGCATCGGTGACGTCCATGACCTGGAAGTGCAGCCGCGCCGCCACGTCTGGCCCCAGTGCAGCCGCACGCGCCTGGGCGCGCTCAACAAAGGTGCGGGCGGCATCAACGCCCATGATATCAGCGCCCAGCGCAGCCAGGCGGCGCGCCATTTGCCCACTGCCGCACGCAATGTCCAGCACACGTTCCCCGCGCGTCAGCGCCAGCAAGCGCTCTGCGGGCGGCCCCACCACGCAGCGGTGGAACTCATTGCCCTCGTCGCCCATCAACGCATCCCACCAGGCCGCTTTGGCTTCCCAAATGCGTAAGGCATCGGCGCGGTGGCCGCCCTCCTCAAAGTGCTCCTGCATTATTGGCCTCGCTCATGCGCTGCAATCAGTTCGTCCACAGGTGGCAAAGGCGCCTCCTCCACAAAATACTTGTGGAAGTGGTTGCCCCAGTGGGGCCGGCTGCCATCTCTGTCCACGAAGCCGTACGCGTCCGACAGCCCCCACGAGCTGAAAACGCCGCCCGCCTTCTGCGCCACGTTGGGGTCGGCAGCCAGCGCGGCCGCTGCCCGTCCTACAAACCATGGCGTTTCCGAAGCAATGAAGTGCGGGTCCTTGCGCGCGCCCTCGCGCCAGTTCGCCTCGGTCACACCGAAGTGATCCAGCATCTCCTCGGAGCGCAGGAAACCGGGCGTCAGCGCCAGCGCCGTCACACCAAAGGGGCGCAAATCCTCAGCCAAATTGAAGGCCATACGGTTCACTGTATGTTTGAGCAGATCATAGAGGAAATTGCCGCGATAGCGGTCCGTATCGCCATCGGTAATTTCGATGAGAAGGCCATGCCCCTGCTTCACCAGCAACGGCGCGCCGTAGCGGCTGGTAATGATGTGTGTGAAGATGGCTGTGCGATAGAGCGGCTCCACGTCGGCAATATCAGTCTCCCACATGGGCTTGTTCCACATCTTGAGCACAAACCAGTCGCCGCCCCAGATGTCATTGACCAGGATGTCGAGCCGCCCCTGTTCCGCCTCAACGCGTGCAAAGAGCGCCTCAACCTGCGCCTCATCGCGGTGGTCCACCTGCACAGGAATGCCGTGACCGCCCAACTGCGTGACCAACGCGGCGGTCTCTTCAATGGTTTCCGTGCGCCCCTGTGTGGCCACGTTACCGCGCACGCTGCGTCCGGTACAGTAGACGGTGGCCCCGGCTTCGCCAAGCATGGTGGCAATGCCGCGCCCTGCACCGCGCGTGGCCCCGGCAACAACGGCAACTTTGTTGGTGAGTGGTTTGGACATGAGGAATTGCACCCGCCTGAATAAGGGATATGAATCATTCGTCTCAATAGAGCGGGGGGCGCCCGCGGGCGCCCCCCGATTCTACACGTTTTCAGTTGCCGTGCAACCGCTATTAGCGTCCGGCGACGATCTCGCCATTGACCATCGCGTACACGGCGTTCGTGGCCTGTTCATACACAAAGGTCACCACGCTCTCCTGATCCAGCGTCAGTGGAATGTTGTCGCCACCTGCCACGCCGCCCATGCCGTAGTTCACATCCCACGAGCCGCCCAGCGCCGCCTTGAATTCGAAGGTGCCCGGCGGCAGTGTTGCTGTCAGCGTCCACACGCCGCTGCCATTGCTGGTTGCCTGCACAACCGGATCACTGGGCGCCCAATCTGCACCACCCAGCGTGGCGGCGATTGTGCCCGGGAAGGAAACGCTTGCCGGCGCGCTGCCTGCATCAGCAACCGTCCCCGTCGCCGCGGCTGTGCTTGTGGCTGCAGCAGTCGCGGTTGTGACGGCAGTTGCAGTGGTAACCGCGGTTGTCGTAACACCTGCACCTGCGGCTACAGGCGCAGCGCCATCGGCCACAGCCACTGGCGGCGCGTTAATCTGCGCGACGCTGGGCTGCTTCTCGCGAATGGCTAGCACGGCGTCATCGTAGGCCATGAGCTGCTCGGTAACGGCCTCGGGGAGTTCAGTCGCCGTGAAGAGCACAGCCGTGCGTGCGGGCACTGTAAAAACGCCGTTGGCATAGGTGGCCCCGGCGTAGCCATCCAGCGCGGCCAGCGCCGGATGCAGCGTTAGCTCCATTTCACCAAAGCCTTCTTCGGTGAAGGTGGTGGTGATGGGGTTCGCGTTGATGAGCGCGACCACGGCCTCGAGGTTCGGGTCCACGTCGGATTCCTCTGCGCCGCTATCCACGATGCTCATCACAATCAGGCCGGGAATGCCTTCCGGGCCGACGTTGTGGAAGCGCACCATAGACTCGACTTCCTCGGCCGTTTGCAGGCGCAGCAACGGTGTGCTGGTGCGCACGCTCAGGAACGCCTCGAAGTTGGCAACGCTGGCTTCAATCAGCTCGGGCGTGGGCTGCAAGGCCGTGTCGGCCAGCAGCGGCTGCATGATGGGCCAGTCGTCGCCATTCTTCTCGGCAGGCGGCAGGCCGCGCCCAAAGCCATTGTCCTGGAAGGTGAAGTCAAGGTGATTGAACCAGTCTCCCGAGTTGTAGGAGTCCCGGTCAAACGACTTGGAGCGGAGCATGTCGCTGCCCGCCTGGTGGAAGGGCACGCCCTGGCTCAGCAAAACAATCGCGTGGCCCAACTGCGCCATCTGTGCGCGCTCGGCAATGGTCGCCTCGGCCGGGGCCGCAAGCTGCACCACGTCGAAGAGCGTCTGGTTGTCATGGCTGTCGGCGTAGACAATATTCTCCTGCGGATCTTCGGTGTAGCCCGTGGGCGCGCCGTTGTATTGCACCTCGTCGCCGCGCAGTGCATAGCCGCGGTGGTCAATCAGCAGGTAGCCGCGCAAATTCCCGGCCATGCCCACTTTGATCCAGTCGGTGAGCAAGCCCAGCCGTTCGGCGGCCGCCTCGTCGCTGCCCCAGTCATAGCCATTGGGCTGTACGGAAAGCCCGCTGACAAAGCCCTGGCGCTGCAGGTCTTCGCCCACATCAAAGGGGCCAACGCCACGCACGGCGTCGCGCAGGCGGTCGTTGAAGCTGCCAATGCCTGTGCCGGCCAGATTCAACTGGGTGGCATTCTCGCCGCGAGCATTGTCGGCCACCTCGCCAAAATTCCAGCCTTCACCGTAAATGTAGATGGCTTTGCCGTCCACACCATCCGCGGCCAGCGTCAAGCCGTCGAGCATGGTGCGCACGGCCTGCATATCGGCGAGCATGTGGTGGCCCATCAGGTCAAAGCGGAAGCCATCCACCTTGTAGGCGGTTGCCCACAGGCGCACGGCGTCAACCATAAGCTTGCCCATCATGGCGTGTTCGGTGGCGGTGTTCTGGCAGCAGGTGCTTGTCTCCACCACGCCGTCGGCGTTGAGACGGTGGTAATAGCCGGGGACAATTTTGTCCAGCACCGAGTTCGCATCCTGGCCCGAGGCGTTGGTGTGGTTGAAGACCACATCGTTGACAACACGCAGGCCAATTTGGTTGAGTGACTGCACCATCGCGCGGTACTCGAGAATTCGCTGCGAGCCGTTGGGGTTGGTGCTGTAGGAGCCTTCAGGGGCGAAGAAATGGAAGGGATCATAGCCCCAGTTGTAGGCGTCCACGGCCTGCGTGCTCACCACGGCGGCCTGCTGCTTCTCGCTGTCGGGGGCCATTGTGACCAGTTGCGCGGGATCAGGCGCGATCCAGGACGATTTGTCCTCGCTGATGGTGGCAATGTCGAAGGTGGGCAGCAGGTGCACGTGGCTCAGGCCCGCATCGGCCAGCGCCGCGAGGTGCTGCATCCCGTCGGATTCGACATCGGTGAATGCCACATAGGTGCCCCGCTCGGCCTGGGGCACGCTGACATCATACGCGCTAAAGTCACGCACATGCAGTTCGTAGAGCGTAATGTCCTCCGGCGCCTGCACGGGGGCCTTGTTGTAGGTCGCCCAGCCCTCCGGCTGCAGCGCAGGGTCGTTCAGGTCCACAATCTGGCTGCGGGTACTGTTGGCGCTCAAACTCAGTGCGTAGGGGTCCGTCACCAGGCTGACTTCAACCTGGCCGCTGCTGGGCACAAGCACGCGCACCTCATAAAGGTAATACTTGTCTTTCCAGTCAGCCTCACCCGTCACGCTCCATACGCCGTTCGCGGCCTTCATGGCTACAGTCGCGGAGGGTTCTTCGGCCACGGCGTCATCGTAGATCAGCACGCGCACGCGCTTGGCCGTGGGCGCCCACACGCTCAGCGTGGGCAGATCGTCGGCCCACGTCACGCCCAGGGGGCCATCATAGGCAAAGAGTTGATCGAGCACGCCCGGCAATTGCAGGCTGGTGGCGTCAATCAACGTGCCGCTGGCGTCCGTCACCTGCAGCGCCAATTGCGCCTTGAGCAGGGACGGCACCTTGTTCAGGCTATCGGCGGGCAGGCGCAGGGCCAGGTAGCCCTCAAGCTGCGGGAACTTGAGCAGCGTCTCGGGGCTCAGCCCTTCTGGATCAAGCGTCAGCGAGGTGGTCGTGACGCCGCTGCCCATGATGCCGTCCACGGTCAGTTGCATGCCACCGTTGGAGGCATCAACCAGCGTGAAGGTGGCTTCTGTGATCGTGCCTGTTGGCGTGATCTGAGCCGTTCCTGTCACATCGGCAGAAGCCGCCACGGGCGCAGGTGCGACAGCCACTGCCGGCGCGGGATAGGCAATTGTGTCGGAGGTTACCCACTGCGCGCGCGCCTTGCTCAGGTCGCCATTAGGGCGCGCCGAAGGGTCGGGCCGCTCCGTATAGAGCTTGAGGTCGCCCGAAATGATCCACGCCTCCTGCGACTCGGTGAGGTCGAGGAACATGTCGGGGCCCGGGTCCTTTTCATCGCCCAGGTGCACAATCAGGCCGAGCGTGGCAGCGTCGGGAATCAGCGGCACTTCCCAGTAGACGCCAAAGTCATCTGCGCCGGTCTGCGCAAGCGGCGCGCCCCACTCGGTGGGCGCAGCGGCGTCCTCCCATGCGTGGAGTCCCCAGCCTTCGTAATTGCCATCGGCGCGAAAGTAGTGAATCAAGGCGGCGTTGACGTTGTCGGGGTCTACACCGGCGGCGGGTGAATCCTGCGCAAAGGCTGCGGGTGCAGCAGGCAGAATGAGCGCGCACAACAGCGCCGCCGCCAGAATAACGCGGGCAAAATAGGGCACACGAACGAACATGGGACGTCTCCTTGGTGTCTATGAGAATCTGCCGGGAGGGCGCGCGCCCACCAATGATGTGCGCAAGCGTCTACGCTCAGGGAGCGATGCGGAAACGGAGACGGTGTTCAAGACCGTCCCACCAAAAGCTGACTTACGATAAATGGGTGAATCCTTGCCAAATTGTAATGCAAGACGAGACTATGCAAAAAGTGTTCCCTACAGCCGCAGCGCGTGATGGTTCAACTTGTTACAGACAGGATCACGCGCGTGGTGCATGATACCCGCTGGTGCATCTTGGGTTCTGCAGTCATGTGGCGGTAAGATGGCACCAAGATCGTGCAGTTGTCCTGTGTTGCGCATGGTGTCCAGCATGACACATGGTGCGAACGCAGGTTGCTGCGCGGTTGATCAACAAACCCTTACACGTACGGAGTCATACCCATGTACAACGGCTTACTCATGGCCCATTCGGGCTGGCGCTACATCGTTCTCGTATTGCTCATTGTTGCCATCGTCAAGTACCTGATCGGCTGGCTGGGCAACGGCAAATGGTCCGGCTTCGATTCCATGCTGAATCGCCTGACACCCATCTCGGTTGACATTCAGTGGTTGCTTGGCCTTGTTGTCTGGGTCATGCAATCATGGTGGAACAACGGCGACCGCGGCCGCGCATGGGAGCATCCCATTGCCATGACGCTGGCCGTCGTTGTAGTGCACATCCTGTCTGCACGCGTCAAGAAGGCAAACACCGACAAGGGCAAGTTCCAGGCAGGCTTCTGGGCCTATCTCATCACACTGGTCGTCATCGCAGCGGGCCTCTTCGTCATTCTGGGCAGTTGGAACCTCTTTGCATAACGGAAGTCCACGCCGCAATTAATTGACCTTTGCATCTCGGCAGTGCGCAACGTAACTAAGCGCGCACTGCCGAGATGCAACATCAACAGGGGTAGCCACTTCGTGGCTGCAAAGATCTCCGTATGGTGAACGCAACAACACAAGCGGCGCTGCCCGTCACAGGCGGCGCAGCACCTGCAATTGAGGTACGCGGACTCGTCAAGAGCTATGCCAGCGGCGATGGTGTCGTTCACGCCGTGCGCGGGCTTGACCTTACAGTAGCGCAGGGCGAGATTTACGCGCTCCTTGGCCCAAACGGCGCGGGCAAGACAACGACGATCTCAATTCTGACAACGCTGCTGCTTCCCACCGGCGGGACAGCCACCGTGGCAGGCTACGATGTCGTGACGCAAGCCGCGGATGTGCGCCGCCGCATTGGCGTCACCTTCCAGGAAGTTGTGCTGGATCAGGATCTCACAGGGCGGCAGGTGCTCGACTTCCACGCGCGCCTCTATGGCCTTGCCAGAGTACAGCGCCTCGCCAAGATCGAAGAATTGGCCGCTCTGGTGGAGCTGACCGATGTGCTGGACCGCAAGTCGTCTCGCTATTCAGGCGGCATGAAGCGGCGGCTCGAACTTGCGCGCGGCCTCATGACCGAACCCGCCATCCTCTTTCTCGACGAACCCACGCAGGGGCTGGACCCGCAAAACCGCGCCGGCATCTGGCGCTATGTACGCCACCTGCGCGATGTGCGCGGCATTACCTTGCTGCTGACCACGCACTCCATGGACGAAGCCGCAGAACTGGCTGACCGCGTGGGGATTATTGATCAGGGGCAGCTTGTGGTCGAGGGTCGCGTCGACGCACTTGTGCGTGAAATGGGCGCCGATGTCATCGCTCTCACCGGTGTGGGCGCGCCTGAAGCGTTGATCGCGCAGGTGCACAAGCTTGCCTACGTGCAACAAGTAAAGCATCTGGTGCAGACAGACGCGGATACGGCCGACGCATCCGGCGAAGCCACGCACATGCTGCAGATTGGTGTAGACGCAGGCGACACACGCCTTGCCGAAATTGTGACTATGGCAGCCGCAAGCGACTTCCAGATTCGCGCCGTACACGTTGCGCGCCCCTCGCTGGCCGATGTTTTCCTCGCACATACAGGCCACGCCCTGCGCGACACGCTGGAGTCATAAAACCAAAACAGCAACATCTTTAAAACAAATGCGTTGAAGACGTTGCTGTTTCCGCTGGAATCACCCTAACGTGGTGCATCCGGCAAGTGCGCGGCGTAGTGCGTAGCGGCGGCTTCAGTGGT
>DIAV01000147.1:36537-36852 GCA_002415895.1 Anaerolineales bacterium UBA5069
GGCTGGAAGCCCCCCGCTACGACCGCCGCGCATTTGTGAGATGCAGCACTTCAGCCGCCGTTCTCGAGGACGCGCCGCAATGCATACCAACGGCGGCTGAAGCCGCCGCTACGCAAGCCCGCGCGCATTTGCAGGATGCACGATTTTAGAAGAGTGCAAGTTGGCCGCCGCCTGGGATGGGTGCCGCAAGATCACCCAGCAGCGTGCGCATGCGGCGCACCGACTCGGGCGCGTGCCCCTCATAGGGATTGTGCATATAGCCATATACCTCCTGGCCCGCGCCCGCCATGTGCGTAATGCGCTGCGCCCATACGG
>DIAV01000147.1:36976-37617 GCA_002415895.1 Anaerolineales bacterium UBA5069
TGCGCGCCCCGCATCCACTTGAGCAAGCCATGCCGGGTAGAAATCGGGCGTGCTTTGGCGCGCAACCAGAACCAGCGCCATACCCAACTTCGCCACATATTCGGCAAACGCTTCCGTCATCAGGTCGGCGGCGCGCACCTCCACGGCCACGCGCAGCCCGTCCAGCCGCGGCGCCAGCCACTCGAGGTAGGTTGCCAGCGTGCGTCCATACTTGCTGCGGCTGAAGTCAGGCGGCAGCTGGAGCAACGCCGGAGCCGCCGCATTGCCCAATGAGCGCAGAACGTCCAGGAAAGCGAGCGTGGCGGACTCAGCGTTAACCAGCTTCTTCTCGTGGGTGATGAGGCGCGGGGCTTTCAGCGCAAAGGTGAAACCCTCGGGCGCGCTCTCCACCCAATCCACCACGGTTGCAGGCCGCGGCAACGCGTAAAAACTCGTATTGACTTCCACGGTGTCAAACTGGGTTACATAGTGGGCAAGGTAGCTCTTGATGGGCGTTTTGTCCGGATAGAAGACGCCTCGCCACCCCTCAAACTGCCAGGATGATGTGCCGATATGCGCCATAGGCCCGCCGCGCGGCGTGGCTTGTGGCGTAATTTGTTCTGTTCCCATAAATGCAAGTCTACAGTGATACCGGCATGAAA
>DIAV01000147.1:37647-38866 GCA_002415895.1 Anaerolineales bacterium UBA5069
CTGTGGGTTTCACTGCGGTATCACTTGAGTTGACTGTGGGAGAAGCGCCAACGCGGTGAGGCTTGCGCGGATCAGTGTGCAGATTGCACAGTTATCAAGGATATAGGGAGTGCCGATGTGCAGATCATGCATTGATCATGGCGTTCATTTTGTGCAAATTGCCACTATTCGCCCCGCGTGCGACGCGTTATCCTAAGCCTGTTGTCACGCTGGGACGACGACGACCCCGCTTCACTTGTTGTACAGGCTGCGTGCAGGCCCAATTTGCTCGCCCCTGGTCCGCCTACTCATCCCGACTCGACAGCCATTCATCATTTGAAGGAGTCTTTGTATGCGTTGGTTCAAGCGAATTGCCGTGCCAGTTCTCGCCGGACTCTTGATTGCCACATTTGCCACTGTGGCAAATGCGCAGGATACACCGGACCTGGCCACGGTGGCATCCGGCGTCTCCGATGCCTCCGTGGGCCTCAACACCATGTGGGTATTCATCTGTTGTTTCCTCATCTTCTTTATGCAGGCAGGCTTTGCACTGGTGGAGACGGGCTTCACCCGCGCCAAGAATGTGGCGCATACGATGATGATGAACTTGATTGTCTTTTGCATTGGGGCGCTTGGCTTCTACTTTGTGGGCTTTGGCCTCATGATGGGCAACCTCAATGCCACCTATCCCGACATTAACAACATGGGCGCGTGGGCCTTCTCGCCGATTACACTAGGCGACTGGACGGGCGTTCTCGACAGAGGGCTTATCTTTGGCGGACAGTGGGGCGTCATGGGTCTCTCGGGCTTCATGCTGGGCGGCCTTACCGCCAACTTTGGCGTCCTGGTCTTCTTCTTCTTTCAAATGGTCTTCATGGACACCGCGGCCACCATCCCCACCGGCTCCATGGCCGAGCGGCTCAACTTCAAGGGCTTCATCTGGATGAGCCTCTGGGTCAGCATGCTGATCTACCCCATTGTGGGCGGATGGGTGTGGGGCGGCGGCTGGCTGGCGAATCTGGGGCGCACCATGGGCTGGGGCAACGGGGCAGTTGACTTTGCCGGCTCCGGCGTCGTACACATGATTGGTGGCAGTCTTGCGCTGGCCGGCGCCATCGCAATTGGCCCCCGCATTGGGCGCTTCAACAAGGACGGCACGGCCAACGCCATTCCTGGCCATAACATCCCCATGGGTATTCTGGGAACGATCATTCTCTTCTTTGGCTGGTTTGGCTTCAAC
>DIAV01000147.1:38981-39366 GCA_002415895.1 Anaerolineales bacterium UBA5069
CAGCCATGTTCTACATGTGGTGGTTTGGCCCCAGCAAGAAACCAGATCCCGGTATGTCGGTCAACGGTTTGCTTGCTGGTTTGGTGGCCATTACTGCACCCTGTGCATTCGTAGACACCTGGGCAGCCGTTGTGATTGGCACAGTGGCCGGCGTGCTGGTTTGCGTCGTCACCTTCGCCCTCGAGCGCATGAAGATCGATGATCCCGTAGGCGCCGTGCCCGTCCACTTTGCCAATGGTATTTGGGGCGTGCTGGCCGTGGGTCTCTTTGCCAATGGCAATCCCGACACGGCAGCGTGGAACGGCGTGCCGACGGCCGTAACCGGGCTATTCTACGGCGGCACCACACAGATTTTGGCGCAGGTGGCCGAGGCGGTCTCCATTGC
>DIAV01000017.1 GCA_002415895.1 Anaerolineales bacterium UBA5069
GTTAAGTGCGCTTTGCTCAGCGTGCTTTGGCGCGTGCGGCGGCAACGGCCAGCGCCACCGCAACCAGCGCACGCGCGCCGTGACTGCCCAGCACCACGCCGCCATAGGCCGCGCGCGTAATCGCTTCCTGCGTTGCCTCGATGCCCTGAATGAGAGGGCCGAACACGCCTACGCAGCGCAGCGCGCTGAAGGGTGCGCGTGTGATGGCCAACTGGATATCCAGCACCTGGCGCGCACCCTGCGCGATGCCCACCTGCACCAGGTCATTCGCCCCCTGCAGCCGTTCCAGTTCATCCGCGTTCATCATTGCGTCCCTTCCGGTGGGTCCAATGCCAGCGCGCTCGCTTCCGGCACGCCGGTATCCATGCACCAGGCCAGGATCTGTGCATAGACGGCGTGGCTGCGCGCCAGCCCCACATGGTGCACGCCCGGGAAGACCACAACATGGGTTTCAGGCGGTGTCTCGCCGTTGGCGCCCATGCGCGCGGGATTGCGCGGTGGGCGCACCAGGCCATCGCCAAAAAGCAAACTCGTGGCATGGCCCTGCGTGCTGCCCAGCGTACCGGCAATCAGATAGTGCTGCACGTCGCGCAGCCAGGGAAGCGGCTCGCCCGGGGCGGCGTTTGCGCCCACATCGTGCTGCGCACCGTGGCGCAAGTCCTGCACACCCTGGCTGCGCAAATTGATGAGCCCGCCGATGAAGCGCGTAATGGGATTGGGCACCGTGCGCAGTGTGCTGGCCGCCATGTGCGCAAAGCGCTCGAGATCAGCGCCCTCGTGGGGCGTGCCCAGATAGATAATACGCTGCACATGCTTCAGCCAGGCGCGCTGCTCCACCGAGCCATCATAGCAGGCGTGACGAATCACCAGGCCACCCATACTGTGACCGATTAGCAGAATTTCCTCAACGGGCACCGGCCACGCCGCCGCCAACGCATCAAGCAGTGCCGCTAACTTCTGGCCGTTTGCGGCAATGGCCAGCCCGGTATTGTAGCGTATGGCAATGGGCGTGTAGCCCAAATCGCCTTGCAGCATGTGCCCATATGAGGTGATCGGGGTGCGCTGCTTCTCCTTTTTCTGGGCCTCGGTCTGTGGCTCATGCCAGCACCACATGCTTTCGCTACATCCCAGCCCATGCACCAGCAGGACAATACGCCCCGTGGGCGCCGGCTGGAGCGCAGCCAGTGCGTCCAACGCGAGCGGCGCATGTGTGCCGCACGCGTAAAGCGCCATGTTGATGGCCAGCGGGTTGCGCTCGGCATGCAGATAGTCGCCCAGCGCGCCATTCACGGCACTTTGGGCCCACACAGCCCACTTCAGGCCCGACCGCCCGCCGCTCGATTGCGCGTCGCTGTTCACCATGCGAATCCCACCTTCCCGGGAGTGGCGCGTATCCTTATGCGCGCTGCACCTGTTCGTTGCATATTGTACTGCACAGCGCGCCAATGCGCGTGCGCTCGGCAGGCCCAGGGCGCCGCGTGGCGCACAAAAAACCGGAGGCAGAAAGCCCCCGGCCACGGCTTCCTGACTTGCTTTTCCAATTACACAATACGCTGCGCCATCCACGGTGCTGAATTGAAGAAACTGGCAATCACCCCGCCCGGCGGCGCAATTTCATCGCACGCGGCGCGCACTTCATCACTCAACTCCATCTCGAGTACAGGCAGCAGCGTCTCAAGCTGGGCGACAGTGCGCGGGCCGATAATGGGCGCGGTGACACCTGCCTGCTCTTTGACCCACAGCACGGCCAGTTGTGCAGGCTCCATGCCGTGAGCGCGCGCCAGCGCGGCAAAGCGGTTACCCACCTCCACCCCGCGCGGCGTTACGCGTTCGGCGTAGATGCCGCCGCGCAACTGCGCGCGCGAATCGGCGGGCACGGCACTCGCGCTGCTGTAGCGACCGGCCAGCATCCCCATCGCCATGGGCGACCAGGTAATCAGCCCCAGACGCGCGTGGCGCACCATGGGCAGAAGTTCATTCTCCACGCGCCGATCGAGCAGGTTGTAGGGCGATTGTTCGGCCACAAAATGCACATAGCCGCGCAGTTCGCTCGTCATCAGCGCGGCCATAATGTGCCAGGCCGGGGCTGTGGATGAGCCGATATAGCGCACCTTGCCCTGACGCACAAGATCATCCAGCGCGCGCAGTGTTTCGTCGAGTGGCACGTTGAAATCGGGTCTGTGCAATTGGTAAAGGTCAATCACATCGGTTTGCAGGCGGCGCAGCGAGTCCTCGCAGGCGCGCATGATGTGATAGCGCGAGTTGCCGCGATCATTCGGGTTGGCGCTGGTGGGGTAATGGCACTTGCTGGCAAGAATCACCTTGTCGCGCGCCCCCAGCGCCTTGAGGATGCGCCCCAGCATGCGCTCGGTTTCGCCGCCCGCGTACATGTCGGCGGTGTCAATGCAATTGATGCCGGCAGCGAGCGCGGCCGCGACAATGGCCTCTGCGTCGGCCTCAGGCGTGGGGTTGCCGTAGTTGTCTGTGCCCAGCACAAGGGGCGCAATTTGCAGGCCGCAGCGGCCCAGGTGGCGGTGGTTCATGGGAAGGGATGCGTGGAGGTTAACTGATCATTGGTACCTGATCAATCAATATTCGTCCCATTCAACAATGCAAAAATCGCCTGTCCGTAAGCGCCAGCCTTCCAGCGGCCCATACCAGAGATGGCGAGCAGTTGCTCCTCATTCGCAGGGCGCTTCTGGACAATCTCGAGCAGCGTCTCGTTATTGAAGACAATTTCCGGGGTCACGCCGCGTGCACGCGCCGTTTCGGTGCGCCAGCGCCGCAGCTTTTCAAAGCGCCCCTGATCCTCCTGCGAAAGCAGCAGTTCGGGGCGCACGGTTGGGCGCGGTAGCGGCGGCAGTGGCCGCTGCGCACCCTCCTTGATCAGCCGGATGACGGTGTTGCCATACCGGTTGGCCTGTTGGCGGCTCAAGCGCGCAATACGCTGGAGATCATCTACGCTGGTAGGCCGCGTCACGGCCAGATCAATCAGCGATTCGTCGCCCATGATCTTGAAGGGTGGCCGATTCGTGCGCTGTGCCTCACCCTCGCGCCAGTTCCAGAGTACTTCCAGCACGCCCGTGTCCTTCAAATCCACGGTGCGCGTCAGCTTCATCTGCCAGAAGGTGCGTTCATTGGGCGAGCGCTCAATGGTATCAAAGTGCTCCAACTGCTCCAGCGCATCCTCGCACTCCTCAAGACGGCCGGCAGCGGCCAGCGCTTCAAGCAACTGGTCGCGCATGGCAAGCAGATAGTGCGTATCCATTTGCGCATACACAATCTGCTCGTCAGTGAGAGGGCGTACAGCCCAGTCGGTGCGCTGCATGCGCTTGTCCGACACGACGCCAAAGCGCTCTTCGAGCATGGAGCCAAGCCCGACGCGCTCCATGCCCAAAATGCGCGCGGCCAGTTGTGTGTCGAAGACATTGGGAAAACGAAAGCCAAAGTCGCGCTGGAGTTGCAGAATGTCATTTTCGGCGGCGTGCATGACAACCTGAATGTCGCCGCGCGCCGCAAGTGCGCCCAACTCATCCAGATTGGTGAGCGTCAACGGGTCCACCAGATAATCGATGACTTTATCTGTCGTGGGGTTGTGCGCGTCAGCGAACGTGGTAATCTGTATCAGGCAGACTTTGGGATAGTACACATAGAAGCTGTTGCTCTCGGTATCGAGGGCAAAAGCACGCTGCTTGCTCAGGTGTGCGGCCATCGCCGTGAGGGCCTGGGGAGTATCAACGAGAACGGGCTGCGCCGTTGTCGGCTTGCTTGCGGATTCACTCATGAGTACCATGGTAGTCACTGTGTGCGGGGATGTCAACCAGCCGCGTACTCGAGGGCGCGTATTCATTCGGGGCGCCGCCCTACTGCGCCTCACATTCTCCGCCCTGGCGTGTTGCCTGGCGCATTGTATGGACTGCTTATGATCAAGGCCAATGGTGATGCAAATATGCAAGATACGCAGCGACTGGAGCGCATGGCCACCAACAGCGGCGGCCTTTGGTGGGCGCTTGCACTCGAGATTGTCGGGCTGTTGCTTTTCGTCATCATCTTCAACTTCATCTTTCCATCGCTGGGCGACACGCTCAGCGACGGCGCGCGCGTGGCATTGGGTTTGCTCTTTGCGCTCGTACCTGCGCTGCTCTGGCTCGGCTTCTTTTATGGCTTTGACAGGCTGGAGCCTGAACCCAGGCGCATGGTAATTGCCACCTTTGCCGGCGGCGCCATTCTCTTTGCCGCGCTGGCGGGAACGCTGCTCAACCACGTCTTTGGCGTGGAGCAGTGGCTTGCGGCCACATGGTGGAGCCGGCTGCTGGGGGGCGTGCTTGTGGTGGGCGTGATTGAGCAGTACATGGTCTTTCTGGCCGTGCGCTACCTTGTTTTTGAGCATCCCGAGTTTGATGAGCGGGTGGATGGCGTCATCTACGCAGTGGCGGCAGGGCTGGGTGTGGCCACTGTGATCAACTTCCAGTATGTGCTGGCCCATGGCGGCGTGGATTTGGATATTGGCTCTGTGCGTATGGTGATCAATGCCCTGGCCTATGCCTCCTTTGCGGGTGTGCTGGGCTACTTCATCGGTCAGGCGCGCTTCGAGCGCGTGCCGTGGTACTACCTGCCCCTGGGGCTGCTGGCGGCGGCAACGCTCAATGGCCTGCTTTTCTTTGTGCTGGAGCGCCCCAGCACGGGGCTGGCTGCGGGCAAGCCATGGGCATCGCTGGCGCTGGCCGCAGGCGTGGCGCTGGTCGCTCTGCTCATCGTCTTCTGGCTGGTGGCGCGCGCCAATGAGGAGACGCTGCGCGTGCTGTATGGCGCTGCACCTGCACCATCCGCGCCACCATCCGCGCTACCGGCGCGCGAACATGCACCACGTTCGTCGTGGTTTGGGGGCGACGCATTTGCGGGTGCGCCGGTTGCAGCGTCATCAACCGGGGCGGCGGATGCCTTTGATCTCGACGAAAACCCGCGACCGCAGCAGGAGCCGCCACAACCGCGCCTCCCTGAAAAGGGCAACCCCAAGGGAGGTGAAGCATGAACGCGTTCGCCAAAGCATGGCGGCGCAGTCGCACCAGCGCCCCACCCACGCAGGCCGAAATCGTGCGCCACGATGCCATCCTCTTCCTGTGTGTGCTGCTCATGCTGGCCGCAGGCTGGGGCGTGCGCCTGCTGGCGCAGGAGGACTCTGCGCGCACGGCCAATTTGGGGACGGGCTATCCAGCCGTTGCGTATCCTGCTGCGTGGATTCCTGCGCTGAATCCCGTGGCTGCACAGGATGGCGCGGCAGAGGCCACGCCGCTCTTTGTGGCGCGCAGTGCCGGCGCACCCAGCAGCTTCAACAGCACCTTGCGCATTGAGGCGCTGCCCGTTCTGCCTAATGACGCACTGGGCGCGCTGCGCATCCGCCTTGGCCTGCAGCGCGCCCAGGCGCTGGATCGCTACCGCGAACTCTCTGCCGAGCCGGTGACTGTGCTGGGCGGGCGCGAGGCGCTGCTCACCACCTACGCGTATCTGGCCGACCCCACACGCGACAGCGGCGGCAACGGTTTGCCCGTTGTTGTGGAGGCGCAGGACCTGCTCTTCCGCAACGAGAACGAATGGCTGGTGGCCACGTTTGCTGCCGATGCGAGCCATTGGGAGGCCGAAGCCGCCAACATTGCACTCGTACTCCAGAGCCTTGATGTGGAGCAGATGGCCCCATGACAATTCTGCGTATGCGTTTTACACGAATTGCGCTCGTCTTCGTTGCGGCGCTGTGCCTGTGGGGCGTGCTGGCGCAGAGCCGCGCCGCCTGGGGGCTGGACCGCGGCCCGCGCGAGCAGGCGTTGCTCGCCACCGTGCAGATCATCGTCCCCGACAAGGATGGCAACCCCTACAGCAGCGGCAGCGGCACCGTGCTCGACGCCGAACAGGGCTACATCCTCACGAATTACCACGTGCTGGGTGACACTGAAACACGCACGCTCTTCAATGATGAAGGGCTGGCAATAATCGGCGTCAATCCCTCCAACCTGCGCAGTGTGCCTATTTTCAAGTACTATGCGCAACTTGTGCACGGCGACCCCGAAGTCGACCTCGCCGTGCTGCAAATCGTCTCCCCCTTTGACAACCCCACGGGGCGGCTGCCCACCAACCTGGGTCTCACTGCCGCCCCGCGTGGCGAGAGCGGCGCGCTGCTGATCGGTGACCCCATCTACGTCCTCGGTTTCCCCGGCCTGGGTGGCGATACGATTACCTTCACCTCGGGCACCGTCTCGGGCTATCTCGATGAGGACAAGGATGGCGCTGAGGAGTGGATCAAGACGGACGCTGAAGTCAATCACGGCAATTCGGGCGGGCTGGCCGTGGATGACACGGGAGCATTTGTTGGCGTGCCCAGCGCCGGCCTCACCGATGCCGAAGCTGCCGGCAAAATCAGCCTCATTCGCCCCGGCGATTTGGCGCTGCGCTACTACGACGCGTGGACGCTGGGCGGCGCGACCCCCATGTCCAACAGCGCGCCCCAAATTCGCCGCGTCACCTATGGCACAAGCATTCGCCGCGACGGGGTTGTGCGTGTCGCGGCCAGCCGCCTGGCCAGCGGCGTCACCGACATTTACGCCTCGATTGATTACAGCAACCTGCCCCGCGGCCAGGCGCTTGGCTATCGCTGGTACAAAGATGGCGCCGAACTGGAGCGCGGCTCCTTGCCGCGCGGCGACAGCGAAACCGGCAGCGACTGGCTCAGCCTCTCAGCAGACACCGCGCTTGACGATGGCTTCTATGAGCTTGAGCTTTGGCTGGCTGGCGGGCAGCTCTACCGCGGCGGTGTCTCTGTAGGACAAGCCGTTGCCAATGGCGAATCACTAGTGCAGTTGGGCGCAATTACCTTTGCCGAAGGTGTGCAGCAGGATGGCGCGCCCGTTCGCCCGGCCACAAGCTTCGCCCAGGTCAATGAGGTCTTCGCCATCTTCCCCGCACAGGGGCTGCACAACGGCGTGGTGCTGCGCTCCGTTTGGCGCTTCGCCGGGCAGGAGGTGCTAAGCGAAGAGTGGGCGTGGGACCAGGGTGATGTGCAAACAGCGTGGCTCAGCATTACCCACGCCCAGGGGCTGCCCGTGGGCGATTATGTGCTCGAGCTTGCTGTGGAAGGCAAGCCGGCGCAAAGCGGCGCTTTCCGCGTAACCGACCAGGCAGCCGCGCGCACGCGCAGTGTCAACATGACAGGCACTGTGTATGATGCCGACAACAGGCGCAGCACAATCAGCGGCGCGCTGGTGGTCTTTCTCAAACCGGGCGCCACGGTGGACGCGTGGATCGACGCGGGCTTTGACGAGACGCAGATTTACGCCAGCGGCACCAGCACGCGCACCGGCGCGTACCAGCTCAACAATCGGGTGGAAGCAGGCCAGAGCTACGCCGTGATTGTTGTCCACGACGACTATCTGCCTGTACGTGAAGATCTCTTTCAGGCGCCCCCCGACGCCGCCGATCCCTTTGTGCTTGATGTGCCTATGCAACGGCGCTAATGCGTCGGACAGCCGTTGGGCACGCGCCGCACGCGCGCCGGACGTGTGTGGAACAAGACCTTCCCACAAAGTCGTTGGATGGCCGGGGTAGTGATAGAATCTGCCCCGCGCCTTTGTGCGCTCTGGTTTCCGCGCGGCGCGCGACTCGCAGCAACGAGCGCGCAGCCGCCCTGATAGAGGAAGTGTACATGTCTTTACATACACCATTGACACAATTGCAGGCACAACCCGCGCTGCGGGCTACTCGGCTTATCCTGGTGGTTGCATTGGTGGGTGTGCTGCTTGTTGGTAGTGCGCTGCCTGTGCAGCAGGCAGCAGCGCAGTCGCCCGCGGGCATCCCCGCATGGCCCGCCATAGCCTTGCAGGACGTGGACGGCGCCTATAGCACCCCTGTTTACCTCACACACGCAGGCGACGGCACCAACCGCCTCTTCGTGGTGGAAAAAGCAGGCCGTGTCATGATTATCGAGAACGGCGTCAAGCGCACAACGCCCTTCCTCGACATTGTGACGCGGGTCAATTCCAGTTGCAGCGAGTGTGGTCTGCTGGGGCTGGCCTTCCCCCCCACCTATGCAATTGATGGTTATTTCTTCGTCTCGTACACGGCCAAGGGCAACCCCGCACCGCCGCTGCTTTCCAACGAACCCTCGCCCAGCACAGGCAACGACAATGTGCTCGCGCGCTACCGCGTCTCCTCCGGCGACGCCAACGTGGCCGATTCAAGCAACGAGGAGATCATCCTCACAATCAATCAGCCCTACACGAACCACAATGGTGGCAACATTCTGTTTGGACCCGATGACTTGCTCTACATGGGCGTGGGTGACGGCGGCAGCGGCGGCGATCCGCTGAAGACTGCACAGAACCTGGCATCGCCGCTGGGCAAGATTCTGCGTGTGGAGGTGGGCGCCACCGGCACG
The DNA here is from genome assembly GCA_002415895.1 of Anaerolineales bacterium UBA5069. Taxonomy (GTDB): domain Bacteria; phylum Chloroflexota; class Anaerolineae; order Caldilineales; family Caldilineaceae; genus UBA5069. The sequence continues at coordinate 8,423 of DIAV01000017.1, forward strand.
TACACCATTCCAGTCGATAACCCCTTCGCGCATTCTGCTGCTGGTGAGACGGCCCCAGCCGGTGTGCGGGCATCAGCCGTTATGACCACACCCGAGCCGAGCACCTCCTACAGCAACTTCCTGCCCTATGTCGAGCGCGTGGAGCCGACAGCCACACCCACACCCACGCTCACACCCACCTTTACACCCACACCGACGCCCTCACCAACCCCAACAGCCACAGTGACGCCAACCCCCGGCCCCACACCGCCTGCCATGACGGCGGCCATCTGGGCCTACGGCTTGCGCAATCCCTGGCGCTTCTCGTTTGACAGCGCCACGGGCGATTTGTGGATTGGCGATGTGGGCCAGGGCAATTGGGAAGAGGTGGACTACGTGCCCGCGGGCGATCAGGGCGGCGAAAACTATGGCTGGAGCGTGCTTGAGGGCACGCACTGCTACCCAATCGGAACCAGCAGCTGCAACAGCGCGGGCATGACGCCCCCAATCCACGAGTATGATCACGGCGTGGGCCAATCCATTACCGGCGGCTACGTCTACCGCGGCCCCATCGCAGCGCTGCAAGGCATTTACATCTTTGGCGACTTCAGCGCGGGCACAATCTTCGCCCTGCGCAACGATGCGGGCACGTGGCAGAATACCACCCTGCTGAATGCGGGCTTTGGCATTGCCAGCTTTGGCCAGGGTCCCGATGGCGCGCTCTACGTGGTAGACTATGG